>NYTP01000040.1 GCA_002683575.1 Bermanella sp. | reverse complement strand
TGTGCTGGTGTAGACATGATCTGTTCGTAGTGGCTTTGCGTACAAAGGGTAATCAATATGGAGATTCGTATGAATATTTGGGTAGTTGGCGCATCAAGTGGTATCGGTTTGGAAGTGGCCAAGCAGTATGCGGCCAATGGCCATCGTGTATGGATCAGTGCCCGTAACGAAGAACAGCTCACTACGATTGCACTTGAGAACAAAGGTTTATTACCTTTGCCTGTGGATATCACAGACGATAACGCTTTGGCCTTGGCGGTTAGTCAAATAGAGCAAAGTGGCCAGCCGCTAGATAAGGTGATCATTAATGCGGGCACCTGTGAGTACATTGACTCCTATGAAATTGAGCGCGATAAAATTCGCAGGGTCATGGAAACGAATTTTTTTGGTGCCATTAACGTAGTTAACGCCGTCTTACCTTTGTTGAGATTATCTAAAAAACAGCAGCCTTCAATGGACCCTCAGTTAGTGTTTGTTAGCAGTAGCGTCACTTATCAAGCTTTGCCAAGAGCAGGGGCTTACGGCGCATCAAAGGCTGCGGTGAGGTATTTTGCTGAAACGCTACGAGCGGATGTTGTGCACGAAGGCATTGATGTGAGAATAGTGAGCCCAGGTTTTGTTAAAACCCCATTGACGGATCAAAACGACTTTCCAATGCCTTTTCTATTAAGCGTTGAAAATGCAGCATCACGCATACTAAAAGGTCTTGGTGGAAAACAGTTTGATATTCATTTTCCAAAGCGTTTCACCTACAGCTTAAAATTCATGTCATTATTGCCAGATTGTATTCGCTTGCCCTTGGTTGCCAAGGCATCCCGTCATGATGCGAGCCAATTAAATTCGAGCTCTGCTCATGACTAAAGCGAATGTATTACTGCTTATAAACATTGTGTTGTTTCAATGTGCCTGGTTCAGCTTAGTACTGGGTTACACGACCTTGGGTATGTGTATTACTCTTGGTCTGTTTATTCATACCGCTTTAACCTCAACGCAGGCTTCCAAGGAATTATTATTTTGTTTGTTAGTGGTTATGTTTGGTGTGTTAGCGGATTCTATTCTACTGCAATTTGATGTGTATGCGTTTACCGCGTCTTTTGATGTGAACCTTGGTAAAGATATCATCCCTCTTTGGTTAGTTGCCTTGTGGCTGGCTTTTTCGTTGACGTTAAACCGTTCATTAAAATGGTTGGTCAATATGCCATGGTTACTGGTCATAATGATGGCTGTATTTGGGCCTCTCAGTTACTTCGCTGGATCTCAATTAAACCCCAATCAAATTAGAATTAACCAAGAGCTGCTTGCGGTATGTGTCATTCAATGGGCTGTGATTGGATTTATTATCTGGGGGCTATATACCTGTTTGCTCAAAGAGCATGACACGGCTTCTTTATCGGGAGAGAAACATGTTTAAAGTTGTGTTTATAGTTTTACTATCCTATGCGATGTTCGCCTCTTCCAGTGCAGTTGAAGATGGCAATTCATTCTCTTTTATCGGTGTTGCAAAGGATGTGAAAAGTAATGCTATTTTGTATAAAGAGTCACATGAAGTTCTGCTGAATACGGATAACGATTACGCCCGAACTTCCGTAAATTACGCTGATGAGGAAGGTAATGTATTCGCTAAAAAATCATTGGATTTTACGCATGATTTATTAGCACCCAGTGTATATTTCAAAGACACTCGCGTGGGTACTTCAGTTGAAGTTGAGTCTAACGCTACTGGCCTAAAGGTAAAATATGAAAGTACGAATGATCAAGCAAAAGCCATGATTGAAGCTGTGCCCATGATGGTAGTCGATGCTGGCTTTGATCAAATGATGCTTAAGCATTGGGATGCTCTTGTGAGTGAAGAACCTCTCGAATTTGAGTTTTTGGCACCTACACGAGCTGAACTAATCGGCTTTACACTCACACCGCTGTCGCAAGATGAAACAGTTATCCGTTTTCGCTTGGCACCTTCGAATTTTGTGTTACGACTATTAGTGGACCCTATTAAGCTTACTTACAACAAAACAACGAAACGAATCCTCACGTATGAAGGGCTTACAAATATTGAGGAAGTGAAAGAAGGCGAACCGACAGGCGATTATTATATTGCCCGTATTGATTACCAATATTAAGCTTAGTCCTTAAGCCATCGAGCTAGGGTTTGTTGTAATTGCGCTTCATCGACCGGCTTGCTGAGGTAATCGTCCATGCCAGACTCGAGGCATTTTTCTTTATCACTGTTCATGGCATTGGCCGTCATGGCAATAATGTTGGTTTTATGGCTAGTGAAAGCTTCTAATTTACGGATGGCCCGCGTGGCATCAAAGCCATCCATGATTGGCATTTGGCAATCCATCAAAATGACATCATAAGGTTCAGAGCTGTTTAGTCCGTCTTTAATTTTGTTCACCGCTTCTTCGCCATTATTTGCAACGTCAGCACTGAGCCCCATTTCTTGCAGTATCATAAGAGCCACTTCCTGATTAAAAGCAATATCTTCCACCAATAATATCTTTTTATTCTTATGAATCTGACTGATATGGGATTGCTGGGGAAGTTTTTCTAAGGTTTTTGATGGGTGGTGTTTTTTAATGTTAAAGCTTCTAGAGAGGTCGAAACTGGATACGGGTTTTGAAAAATGTGAGCTAAATCCCGCCTCTTGGATTTGAACGTCGCTTTCAACTTGATTCAAACGGGTCATTAAAATCAGGTGAGCATTTATATTAGTTATTGACGTCAATATCGATTTACCAAACTCAAGGCCAGGCATACTATCAAGACAGCTATCAATTAATATGTAATCAAATCGGCTTTGGCTATTTAGCAGTTTGCGGGCTTGTTCGATATTATTTGCAATTGTAGGGTTATTCCCCCAAGCATTCAGCTGATTGGATATAGCCTGACTTGATTTTAGGTTCGCATCAATAATCAGGATGTCTAGGGTATCTAGTTGGTCAATGTCATAATTATCGGTTTGTGAGTGGTCTAGGGTGATCGGTATTTCAAAGTGAAATGTACTGCCTTGCCCCTCTATGCTTTCTACGCTGATGGTTCCCCCCATTAACTCGCAAATACGTTTTGAAATACTTAGCCCCAAGCCTGTACCGCCAAATTTTCGTGTTGTACTGGCATCCACTTGAGTAAAACTATTGAAAAGTTTTTCAATTTTATCTTTGGGGATACCTATGCCTGTATCGTTAATCTCGCAATGTAATGTATCTTGTCCGTTAAGATGTTTGAGGTAGACCTTAACTAAAATCTCCCCATGACGAGTAAACTTATCAGCATTTCCAATAAGGTTGGTTAAAATCTGACGTATGCGAACTGGGTCAGAAATGATATGACTTTGCGTTAATCCGCTTAGGTCAGTGATGAGCTCTACATTCTTATCTTGTGAGCGCAGCGCCATGGATTGGCAAATACTGTCAATGACGTCGCGGGCGTTAAACGAAATATTCTCTAATTCTAATTTGCCGGATTCAACTTTAGAAAAATCTAAAATATCATTAATAATGGAAAGTAGGGAATCGGCGCTGGCTTTAGCAATATCGACTTTTCGAATTTGCTCATGTGAGAGATCCCCTTTTTTGAGCAGGCTCAGCATGCCCAGCACACCGTTCATGGGTGTTCGAATTTCATGACTCATGGTGGCTAAAAATTCTGTTTTTGCTCGACCTGCCGCTTCCGCTTCATTTTTAGCTTCTATTAACTGCTGATCTGTTTTGCGCTTTTCTTCAATGGCAGACATATGCTCAATTAATTGACCAATCGTATTGGTCAGTGGCGTTAGCCAGTTGATGAGATTTGTATCATAACCTGAGGCGCGGTTGGCTAAGCCAATAAAGCCAATACACCGCTGATGTTGAACGATAGGAATGCCTAAGAAATTTTTAATACTAGGATGATTCGTTGGTAACTCAGCATCAGATGTATTTAATTCTGGGTGATTAAGGAACATCGGTGTCTGGCTGTTTGCGGCTTGAACAAACAGGTTTTCAGGGTTAGTGAATCGCATACCTTCACGGGAAAATTGATCCAAAATATCAGCGTGAATGGATTGCTTTTGCCTAGATTCAAACGCCATCATGTCAATACATGCGTGGTTATTTTCATACATGACCTTACCAATGAAGGCGAGTTCACTGTCAGTGACATGTATTATTTCTTCTAATAAACTTTTGAATGATTGATTCTTATCAATGCTTTGAATAAAGTCACTTTGGGTGTTGGCAACGGCCTTCATCAGCTTAACCTGCTTGGCTAATGAGGCGTTGGTTTGTGCAATTTTTTGCTCCGCTTGTTTTTTCTCAGTAATATCAAGATGAGTGCCCACCATGCGTTTTGGCTTGCCTTCATCGGTCCACTCTATGACTTTACCGGTATCAAGTATCCATACATCATGGCCCGATTTATGGCGCATGCGGCCTTCAAAAATATACGCTTCTGTTTTCCCATCCCAGTGGGATTGCAGTCGGTTACCCGACTCTTCCAGGTCATCTGGGTGCGCGTGGGTCATCCATGTTTCAATGCTGATCCATGCAGTTCATAGCCTATAATCTCTGCCCAGCGGTCATTTAGAGTCAAAGCTCCTGTTTCTATTTGCCAGTCCCATATGCCAACTTGTGTTGCATTAATAATGAGCTCAAGTTGCTTGCTGTGTTCAAATAATTCTTTTTCTGCTTTTTCTGTAAAGAGATGTTTTGAATATAAGACCAAATCAACTGTCGACCATGACTGTCTTCAATTAATACACCATTAAGTAATACGGGGTATGAAATGCCTTGATTATTAATATATTCTTTTTCGAATGGCCCGTAGGTGCCTTTTGTTTTTAGATCTTCTAGCTGTTTGGTTTCTTGTTCTTTGTATTTTTTAGGGGTGATATCCCGATAACTGAGTTTTTTTAATTGCTCTAGATCATAACCGGTATCCTGCGTGAGGCGACGGTTGGCTTTAAGGTACTCTCCGGTTTTAAAGTCATTCAATGCAATGCCCATCGGTGAAAGTTCAAATAACGCATTGAGGCGAATTTGCTGATCGCGATGGCGGTTATTCAGCCATGCCAATGAGATGACGGGGATTAAAATACAGACGGCTACTATGAACATAATCAAGCGTAGTTGCCAGGCATTGTCCGCTATGGTTGGCCAGCCAGACTTTGGTATGGCAGCCAGTTGCCACTTCCCAAAGGGCAGCTCAATAAACGACACGACAGGATGAAGGGTAAATATCTCTTTATTACCATAAAAAATGGAGCCGCTAGAAAAGCGTTTATCTTGACCAAATATGGCCACATCAATATTTAAATTCTCATCTAACAGCCCACTTGCTTTATAAAGAGACTCCACATCAATGACCGCGGATATCAGCCCCCAGAAACGCCGCTCACCTTGAACCATGTGTTCACTAAACACTGGAATTCGTCCAATAAAACCTTGTCCCCCTTGTAATAAGTCAACGGGTCCGGCGAGCACTAGCTCGCCGGTATCTCTTGCCGTGATGGCGCCTTGGCGCTGCTTTTCATTGGTAAGATAATTTAAACCTATGGCATTGCGGTTGTTTTCTAAGGGGTGCATTAGCTTAAGAATCATGTTCGGAGCACCACCAATATTACGCAGTTGATTAGCGGATTCGATCAAAGGCTTGGCGTATTGGCTAAAACGCTCTTGTGTCATGTTAGGTTCGATGCTGATAGCGGCGACAAGTCCATTGACCGCCTGAATGTTACTGCTGAGGCGACCTTCAAGGCGGGCACGAATGGTATTGAGTTGGCTTTGTACGTCTGAGCGGGCCTTTTGTATAAAAGCTTCATTATTATTACGATCCACAAACCAAATACTGGTCAGTATCAGGCTTAGCGTCAAAATGATGACAAACCAAAAACTATAGCGCCACAGCTGTCCCCTGACGCCAGGCTGATTAAATGTATAGGCGCCTTTTTGGTGAGAAGCGTGATTATGTTCAGCGTGCATCATTGAAATAGTGGTATTGGTTGTGGATACACTTAGTGTAGATGAGATTGTGAGCCAAACAGGGTTAAAGGGCGTAATAGCTTAAAAGGAGAACATATGAAGACAATAAGAGTAATTGGCGGCATTTATATTTTATCGGCTATGTGGTGCATGCTGAATGTCAGTGTTTCGTCAGCGGCATTGGGATTTGGCTTTACACAGCCCTTTGCGCAGGTGGAATACTTCAGCGTGTATGGTGGTTTGCAGCTGGGTCTGGGATTGGCCATGCTGGCGGTGAGTTTTAGCCCTAAAGCCTTGTTGGGCGGGGTGTTATTCGCTTTCGTATTCTCCAGTGTATTGGCAGTCATTCGTCTGCTCGCCATAGTGTTATATTCAGCCAACGACATGATGTGGGCCCTATTCGTGCTAGAAGCGATTATAGCACTGACCCTATGGCGCTGCTGGTACAGGTTAAATTTGATTTCATAATTGAGTTGTGGGAGTTTTCAGCTTAACTACAGGTAGGGTTCCAAAACGGGCGCAGCTTTATAAGGTGCGCCTATATTGCTATTTGTGCCAGTGTTAAGCTCACTATCAAGGAAGTCCAAACTGAGTTTGCTCAGTTGATTTTAAATGTTGTTGGTGTACCACGTCACTCGCCAACGTTTAAGCCATGATTAGGTCGAGTACCTCATGAATCAGGATGGATCGCACTTTTTAACCGTAGGCCGTACCACACGGCCTATCAGTCTTATATTACCCCTGGGCGCATTGTGCCTGTCAATTATCATCTCTAGTTTGGTCAGTTATACCTTTTACAAAAAAAGCCAAGATATCATTTATCAAGGTGAAGCAAATCAATTGGCAATTGAAGGTGCCCTAGTTGAGCCGCTTCTTGCTCAGTTATATCAGCAATCTTCTTCTGATTTGTTTTTTTTGAGTAACACTCCGCCGATCCAGGCCATTATTGAAACTCGAAATAGACCACAAGAAAAAGCGCTATGGTATGACCGCCTGCAACAAATTTTTGAACAAATGATTACGGTAAAATCCACGTATAAACAAATCCGTTTTATCGGTGTTGAGAATGACGGTAAAGAGTTAATTAATGTTAAGCGTGTGGGACAGTCAGTCGTTCGCGTTGAAAAGGATCAGCTTCAATCAAAAGGAAAAAGGAATTACTTTAAGCAAACCATTGCCCGTGATAAAGGCGTATTGTTTTTTTCTGATATCGAGTTAAATAAAGAATTTGGCAAAGTGGTTGTTCCGTATGAACCTGTGCTTAGAGTATCGCTGCCAATATACTCAGATAAAACTGGCACGATATTCGGCATTGTAATTATTAATATCGATATTGATCAATTTATATCAAATCTGAGTGAGACCGCCCTGTCAGGTCTAACATTTTATTTGGCGGATGCAAAAGGCCGAATTCTGCATGATTCAATCGAACGCGATAGCATAGATTTACTGAATGTCAGTCACCTTCAAGATGTATTTCCGATGTTATCCACACAGATAGCAAATAATTCGAATGAATTTCACTTTTCATCAGGCATTGTGAATCATGACGGGTTATATCCATCTTATTTTCGAAATATTGAACTGCAATATCAAGGTTTTAGTCAGTCGCTCTTTCTGGTTATTCAGAAAGTAAATACTGAAACCCGCTTAGAATTACAAAATTTAAAAAACAAGAGTATTTATATCGGTATCTTTTTAGCGTTCTTTTCATTGATGCTAGCTATGCTGGTGTCCAAGCATGTAATCGGTTCTCTGATGATGATGAGAGATGCTATTGATGATTATGAAGTGACAGGTAAGCTAAAAAACTTACCCGTCAACGCAAAAGACGAAGTGGGTGTATTGGCTCGTAGTTTTTATAATTTATTTTATCGTATTAATGATGCTCTTGCTTCTGAAAAAGAAGCATCTAAGAAATCAAAAGAATACTCTCATAGACTGGATGCCATTTTTGAATCGACAATTGATGGCATTATTGTATTTGATAATAGTGGATATATTATTCGCAGTAATTCAGCGGCCAATCATATTTTAGAATACGAAGAAAAAGCACTTGTGGGCCGCTCCATATTAGAAATTCTAGACTTTGACCTTAGTTCCTTAGAAAAAGAAGGTCGAAGATCTGGGCTAAGTGCTGAAATATTACAGCTGGTTGGCAGTGGTAAAGAACTAGTGGGTATTAAAAAAAATGATGATGAAATTCCGGTTCATGTGTCCACTTCTGCCTTCTTATCAAATAAAGAGATTATGTACACAGCTGTAATTAGGGATATCAGTGACGATAGAAAAAAACGATTAGAGCAAGCAAGAATCATGGCTCTTTTAACGTCAATTTTAGAATCAACGGATAATGGGATTTTAGTTACAGATGCAAATAGTAAGATACTAAGATACAACCAGCGCTTTTTAGAGCTATGGAATATACCTGATGAGCTTGTTCATCACAAAGATGAAGATACGTTGTTGGAGTATGTAACGCATCAGCTAATGGATCCAAATGAGTTTTTAGACAGTGTCGAATATTACAACCTCAACATCACAATGAAGGTCGACGATACTGTTTTATTTCTAGATGGTCGAGAGATTGAACGTACTTCCTTACCAATGTATCTAGAGGATGTTGCCGTTGGGCGGGTTTGGAGTTTCCGCGATATTACCTCGCGGAAAAAAACAGAAGCAGAATTAATCAGTGCTAAAAGGGCTGCTGAAGAATCGGTTCGATTAAAATCTGAATTCTTAGCAAGTATGAGCCATGAGATCAGAACACTCATGAATGGCATCCTGGGTATGCTTGGTGTGTTGATGCGCAGTGAACTTGATGATGTTCAGACTCGGCATGCGCACCTTGCTCGTTCAAGTGCAGAATCTCTTTTGACCATTATTAATGATATTTTGGATTTTTCTAAGATCGACTCTGGGCACCTAGAATTAGAATCTCTTAATTTTAATATACTGGATCAAATTAAAGACCTATCCGATATTATTACGCCTAAAGCCTTGGAAAAAAATATTGAGCTTATTCTTGATACCGGCTCTATCAATAATCCCATGGTAAAAGGCGATCCCGGGCGATTTAGGCAAATATTACTTAACCTAGTTGGCAACGCTATTAAGTTTACTGATTCAGGGGAAATTTTGATTCGAGCAACACTTGAAAATGTTAATGATAAGGAGGTCAAACTATTATGTGAAGTGGCAGATACGGGGATAGGAATTGATGAACAAGCGCAGGCTACTTTGTTTGATTCATTTACCCAAGCGGATGCTTCGACCACTCGCCGTCATGGTGGTACAGGGCTTGGATTAGCTATATCTAAAAAACTATGCAAGTTAATGGGCGGGGATATTCAGGTTGAAAGTAATGTGGGTAAGGGCAGTGTTTTTTCATTTAATTTATTGTTTGATCTAAGTGACGCGCCTCCTTTAATAATGCCTACCGTTGATATAGCTGGGGCGCGTATCTTGGTAGTAGACGATAATGATACCAATCGAGAAATCCTCAGGCATCAACTTCAAAAATGGGGGGCGAACGTATTTGAGGCACACAGTGCAGAAGTTGCCCTTGAAAAATTAAGCGTGCTGATTAATACAGGTAAGCCGCTATTCGATGTGGCTTTTTTAGATTATCAAATGCCTGATATGGATGGGGCCATGTTGGGTAAAGCCATTCGAGAGAACAGTGCCTACGACATTATGGACTTGATAATGATGACGTCCATGGACGGTATGGGTGGTTCTCGGTATTTTAGTGATTTGGGTTTTACCGCTTATTTTTCAAAACCCATCACCACATCTGATTTGTTTGATGCCTTATCTATTGTGCTGGGTAACAAAGAAAAGAATACCCCAATTTATCCAATTATCACTGGTAACTATTTACGTAATTTATCCACACAATCCAGTCGAATAAACAAAGAGATCGTTCATCCTTTATTGAATTTGAATACTCATAACTATCGAATTTTATTAGTAGAAGATAATATGATTAATCAAGAGGTGGCTAAAAATTTACTTCAATGCCTGAATTTAACCTGTGATGTGGTGGAAAATGGTGTTGAAGCGTTAGCGGCCTTAAAATCTGTAAAAGATAATGACGCATATGACTTGATCTTAATGGACTGTCAAATGCCGGAAATGGATGGTTACGAAACCACCCATGCAATTCGCTCTGGCGATGCAGGGGAGCATAATGTACTAATTTCGATTATCGCTATGACAGCCAACGCCATGAAGGGTGATAGGGAGAAATGCATAGCATGTGGTATGGATGATTATGTATCTAAACCCATTGATTTGGATCTTTTTGCCGATGCGATTTTTGCATGGTTACCCAAATCAAAAGCCATTCACAAATAATACGCCATGTAGGCTGATCAATTAGATAGACAAGCTGGAAATAAACGAACAAATAAAAAGGCCAGCTGAATATTCAACTGGCCTTTTTGGTGTCTAAAGATATAACTAGAGTAAGGTTTGGAGTTTTGGCCAAATTAAATCAGCTAAGGTTAAGGACGCCGCTGACGTTGGGTGAATGTTATCACTTAGCACATCACTAGCAGGTACCATGCCTCGTGGATCTAGGAACTGGCAATTACCTGTGGTATTGCGACAGGCTAGGCTTAGCTTGTCGTCACCATAGTTTAGCGCACCGGTTAAGTTGGCATTGCCACGAGGAAGCTCGTAGTAACCCAGGTAGATAATATTTTGTACCCCTTCGTTATCCATTTTATTCATCAGGTTAACTAGGTTGATGTATTGGTCGTTAATTAAATTACGACAGTTGCGACTAATGCTCCAGCGCCACCAGTGTGTTCTGCAGCCATAAGGGTCTAAAATAATCGCGGGAATAAGAATATCATTACCACCGCCATTCATGACGATCGTGTCGATATTTGAATCAGTGGATTTTGCATCACGATACTGGCGCTCAACTGAATTCGCCACGATACCACCGGATAATTCAGCACCACTTAGCGTGTAATCACGAAAGGTTTGACCAGCACGGTCTTCAAGAATGCGTTGAATATCACCAGATAAATCAAAAATAGAATCACCCAGTGTGATGATCTCATTGCGATCGGCATTTTCTACATAATTGCCGCCACCGCAGGCAATCAGCGATAGCATGCAAAATGAACCGACTAGGGCCTTAGTCGCATTCATCCATTTTTTTATGAAAGTCATTGTTCGCGTCTCCTTATTATTTGTCTAAATAGACGTATTCAGTTTAGGAGTTCATATGGGCGAACCAAAATTCAAAAGCGAACAACTTTATGGATGTGTTCGCTTTTGCGTCTATTTTCCATGAGATTATTTTTTATGAGAATGTTTTTGGTACACTTGTATTTCAATTACTGCCAAATAATCGAGGGCGGGTATATCGATAAAAGCCGGCTTCTTCCTCTGCTTTAATGGTTGGTGCTTCATGTTTGAAATACTCAGAGCGCAGCTGATCTAACTTTTCCTTGAGTATATCGCCTTCATAGCGTTGAGTAAGTTGCTCCCTTGCAGACATGTATTGATAGCCGTTATCCCACCGCTGTTGTTTCTTGTCGTCTTCTTTTGCAAGTTGCTCGATGTCAGTTTGTGAAAACCCCATTTGCTCACGACTTTTGGCTAGGGCGGCTCTACGCTCCTCTATTGACATAGCCGATAGGTCCTTCTGCACGCTTTCTAGCTGAAAATAGACATTGGCAATGACGCCTTTATTAAGGGTGAAATGAGTTTGTTCTTCTGGGTACAACTCATCTAAGGTGTTTTGTAAAATATACAAACGTTCTTCCATGGCCATATTTGTGTCTTGGTTTAATACTTCAATGGTTTGCTGAACGGTTTGTCGTTTTTCCTGTGCTTGATCAATCTCTTTTTGCCAGAGGGTTTCTGCTAGATCACCAAAAATTTCATGTCTTTTTTGCCATATCGTCCCCCTTTTGCTTAGCGGGTCTAAGTCATTGAGCGATAGTAAATTTTGAGAATACCAGTGGTCATACTCATCCATTTGGGTGATCAATAATAGTATGGCCTGTGCGTATTCTGGGAATGCTAACTCTACAATTGTTCTAAATATGTAAGAATAATCCTGTGGGTACTGTTCTTTTATGAAGTCCCTAAAGTCTTGCATGATCATTTGCACAGATGGCTGATGTATTTCATGGCCATGTTTATTTTGTAATTGATTGGCCATGTTATGGATGAATTTTGATTGCTTGATTGACTGATTACTCAGAGGTAAAGACGATGGTAACTGAATGTTACCTGATACCGCGTTTTTTAAACTATCCCCTTGTACCAGGTCAATGGATGGTTTTTTAAGGTATAAAGTTAAGCCAACAGTGAACCCTACTATGACGAATAAAATTACAATATGTCGATTCATAATATGGGCCTTTTGATTGATTTTTGATGATGTATTAACTTCGTCCTAAACTGACCTAGAAAATGAAACACATTTTCGTCATATTGAATACTACTAGTGATTTCTTTACTGGCTATGTCGGTAAACGCCAATTTTATTATGAATGGCTAAACCTGACGACAATAAAAATTAAAAAGCCTTGTTCGATCTGATTGAGAGAACGCTCATGTTTAGTGATATCTATTTTCGTCTTTTGCTTGAAGTTATGACCAAAGATAGTCGAATTAAAAATATACCCTCATTAAAAAATCAAGATGAAAAAAATGTAGGTCTTGATTCAGTAAGGCATTTTTATAAGTTGATTATTAGTATCTATGAGCAATGCCATGATTCAAATATTGGTCTTGAATTTGGCCGTCAGGTGAAACCCATTAATGCATGCGACTTTTCTCGCTTGATCGCCACCTCTAAAAATGTAATTGAGGGGCTGAATACGATAGAAGAGTATTATTCTCGACTTAATTTAAAACCCTTCCCCATGCTACATAAGGATGATCAACATATTTCAATGGCGTTATGTTTTCCCTATGAAGATGATATTGAATACGGGCATAAACGATTTTGCAGTGAAACTTTTTTTAGTTTTTGTTTAAGTTTTTTATCGGATTTAGTTGATCATAAAATTGAGCCTGTGGCGCTGTATTTAGATTACCCTCAGCCGAGTTATACGAAGGAATACATAAGGCAGTTTAACTGTGAGTTGGTGTTTGATGCACCATTGTCAATGATCGTGCTGGAGCGAAGTATTGAGAGTCTATCTTTAAGTAGCGCCAATGAAAGTTTGCATGAGGTCTATCTAATTAAAGCACAGGAGACCTGGCAGCAGACTAAACGCTTGCAGAAATTTCATTATCGCGCATTAAGTCAAATGATGAAGCATTTCCCTGAGGGCTTTAATGGCCAATATTTAGCACAAACTTTAAATATTTCACCTAGGGGGCTGCAAAAGCGTTTAAGCGCCGAAGGCTCATCTTTCTCATCGATCAGCCAAGTGGTTCGGCGTGAATTGATCAAGATCTGTTTGTTTCAGCGTCACATTACGCTTGATGAAACGGCAACCTTGTTAGGGTTTCAATCACAAAATAGTTTTAGAAAGTTTTTTAAATTGCAGTTTGGGGCAAATCCGCAAGTCTATCTGGATTCACAGAAGGGGATATTAGAGGTCACATAAAGTCAGTAGATGAGTCTACTGACTTTACAAAATGCTTACGCGGCACAGCACTTTTTGTATTTCTTACCACTGCCACATGGACAAGGGTCATTACGACTGGCTTGTTTTTGGCTGACAGCTGCACAAGCTTCTTTTTTCTCTAGTAAAATCTCAAGGTCACGAATATTTTCGTCTGCTTCTGGGGCGACCGTAATAATGCTTGCCCAGCCGTTTTCTTCGAACGTGCTGATTAACTCTAGTTTACGCTCTTCACTTTGTACGCTGATTTTAGCCGGTGCTTTATCGGTACCTAAACGTACTGTTTTGTTTGTTTCGAAGCCTGGACTTTTATGATCCGGCTTTTTCATGGATTTGCCTTTGTAGAAAAATTTTGACATGTATCACCATTAAGTTGCAGGCCGGAGCTGATATATGCAGCCATGGCCAAAATGAGTAGGGCTAAGCCCAATTGGAATCTGTCTGTATTGTAGTGTATCTGCGCTTAAATATCCTAACTAGTTCTGCCATGTGACCCGTTCAAGCAAGGGCAGGTTAATGGACTAGACTGACAGTGATAGGCACCTGTCAGGTGAATGATGTCTTTGCCGACAATTTTGTTGTCAAACCCCATAAACAGTGGTATTTAGCGGGTATTGGCATCACGCCTCGTCATTTCTTCTTATGGACACCCTAATGACCAAACCTTTCGCTGGCTATGATCTTCCTGATGATTTCCTTGATCTGTTGTCTTCTTTGTTGCGCAACCCCAGCGTAGTTGGGGCGGAGCATTCCTTTTTTCGAGTACTACAGCGTGAATTAGAAGAGCGTGGCGCAAAGGTGACCTGGTATGAGGGCTTGCTAGTGGCCCAAGGCAATGACCCAGATAGCTTGATGTTTTCAGCGCACATTGATCGCCATGGGCTTATGTGTACAGGCCCTAATGAGTTTCAATATGCGGCATTTGTATCGGGTGCGCGCTCTGATTTATTGGGTAACTCGGTTGCCGAGCAACTGATGAAGAAGATTGTGTACCGTTTTCAAAACGAGTCGGTGTACGCCTATGAGCCTTGGTCGGGGGCCTATCGGGGGCGCGGGGATATCACCAATGCCTATATTTGTGAATTTCGTAACAATTTAATTTTTGAGTTGGAAGGTTTAGAACACCTAGTGGCTGGTACCCCGGTTGCGTTTATTGATAAATTAAAAATTCAAACGGATACCATTGCAGGGCAATTGGATAACGTATTAACCGCCGCTGCTCTGGTTTATTTGTTTGAGAAAGGCTTTCAAGGCACGGCGTTTTTTACCGCTCAAGAAGAAGCAGGTAAGAGCTGGCGTTATCTATTGGAGTGGTTTCGTCGCTTTGGCGGCTCGACCAATCAATTGATTGTGGTGGATACTAGCCCGTTTCCCGATATTGCCGCCGCTAGCGCTCAACATCTGGTTCTGCGAGAGCAAGATGCCAATGCATTGTTTAATCAAGCGCTCACCCAAAAATTACAAGATACGTGTGAGCAACTGGGGATTAGTTATTTATTTAAAGATGCCTATGTTGAAAAACTCAATCAAGAATTAATCGCAAAAGGAGAGGCGCCCCATTCCATGGGATCCACTGAACTTGGCCGAATCATTTCAGCATCTAATGGTTTGGTGGACGGCACAACCTTACAGATTCCTACATCGGGTTATCATACGTTATCAGAAACCGCGCCTAAGGCATCAGTGGCTGCATTTTTACGATTACTGCACGAGCTATGTCAGCTGGATCAATAAATTACATGAGAAAAGTGGTACACTTGCTGATTGATTTAGGTGAGTGTTTGGCTCTTATGAGTACTCTATGAATAATACCATTTTACAATTAACACGCATTGTTCAGCAGGTTGCACTTGCGGATTCGCCAGCCACTCAGGTGTCATTAATTGTGGATTCCATTAGCGATGTGATTCAAGCAGATGTGTGCAGCTTGTATCGTGCTAATGAGCAGCAAGATATGGTGTTGCTCGCCAGTCACGGCCTTAAACATAAAAATGTCGTGACGATTCCCTATGCAAAAGGCTTGGTGGGTTTGGTTGCAAAAAGCCGACACCCGGTTAACGTCAAAGACGCTGCTGCACATGACCACTATTACTATTTGCCACAAACTCAAGAAGAAAAATTTGTCAGTTTTTGCGGTGTGCCCTTGGTTTTATTTGGCAAGGTCATTGGTGTATTGGTGGTGCAAAGTCGCGTGGCTGAACTGTTTAGCAAGGAAAGTGAAGGGTTTTTGGTGGCTCTTGCATCCCAGTTAGCCTTAATCGTTTCTAATATTCCGGTTGATGCAAAAATTGAAGATCAAAATGATCGTCATCGCGGAGTAAAAGGGGCGCCGGGCATAGGTATTGGTAAGGTGCGCCTATGTTTAAGTGGTGAACTCAATAGTGTACCGGATGCACAATGCGATGATATTGAAACCAGTGTGAGCCAATGGCTGCAATTACTGGATGCGGTAAAACTGGATATTCAATCCGAGCAGTCTGCTCTGGGGCGAGAGATGCCAGATTCGGTTTCCGCGATTTTTGATGCCTATGGCATGTTACTGGATGATCAAGAGTTGATTGAAAAAGTCAGCTATGAAATTCGTCAAGGTCATTGGTTGCCCTATGCCCTTAAAATGACGATTCAGCACTATGTGGAAATATTCCACGCAATGGATGATCCATATTTTCGCGCCCGAGCAGAAGACATCGCTCACCTAGGTAATAAATTATATAACGCTTGGCGTGGCACGAAAGGGGTTGACGTTAACCATGTTGACGGCCCCATCATCTTAACTGGTGTGCAGGTGAGTGTATCGGACATGGCCAGCGTACCGGTGAATCAGCTGGCTGGTATTGTATGTTATGAAGGCTCTAGTTTATCCCATACGGCGGTGCTGGCGAATGCTATGGGCATTCCGGCGGTTATGGGAACAGGCACACTTAAAAGCTTAGTTAATGGTGATGAGCTGATTGTTGATGGCAACGAGGGTCAAATTATTTTGTACCCAAGTGACATGGTGGCCAATGAATTTAAAAAGCTCGTGCAAAAAGAAAAGAGCCTTAAAAAGCAATTATCCTTATTAAAAGATTTGCCGGCTCAAACCACTGACGGTCATGTATTAGAATTATTTACCAATACGGGTTTGTTAGCGGATATTACCCCCGGCTTAAAAAGTGGTGCAGAAGGGGTGGGTTTATACCGCACAGAAATCCCATTTATGGTGCGCGATAGTTTCCCTAGCGAAGATGAACAAGTTCAAGTGTATGAACGCGTTTTACAGGCTTATGAACATAAACCCGTATACATGCGAACCTTGGATATTGGCGGTGATAAACAGCTGCCTTATTTCCCCATTCATCATGAAGAAAACCCTGCATTGGGATGGCGCGGCATTCGCTTTACGCTAGATAATATTCAATTATTAATGACTCAGGTTCGCGCCATGATTCGTGCGGCCAGTGGGCAAGATAATCTAAATATATTGCTACCCATGGTCATTTCAACCGGTGAGCTGACCACCTTTTTAGAGTTACTGGATGACGCATTGTCACAATTAACGGAAGAGGGTGTGTCGGTGAGTCGACCAAGGGTCGGTGTCATGGTGGAAGTGCCTGCGGCTATTTCACAAATTCCTTTGTGGGCAAAGTACATAGATTTTATCTCTATTGGCTCTAACGATTTAAGCCAATACTTATTAGCCCTTGATCGCAATAATTCACGTGTGGCTGAGCGTTATGATCATGTTCATCCTGCGGTATTGCATGAGGTGAATCGTATTGTCAGGCTTGCCCGTGAACACAATCTACCATTAAGTCTTTGCGGTGAGATGGCAGCGGATCCTGTGGCTGTGATTTTGTTAATGGGCATGGGCATTCAGAGGTTATCCATGAGCGCGGCAAAACTGCCAAAAATTAAATACTTGATTCGCAGTATCTCGTTGACTCAGTGCAAACAAATTTTACAGCAGGCATTATGTTTAGAAAGCAGTGAAGCTATTCGTGCGCGCGTGAATGATTGCCTTGAGCAAACAGGGTTTAATCAGTACATGAAAAACCAACAAAACAATCAAGAATCATAAAGAAAAAATGATCATCTGTTTTGCATCAAATAACAAAGACTAAAACCCAAAGCTCAATTTGGTAACTAAAATTATTCAAGTGTGTATCCATGATGCACGTCTATTTTTTAACTTGTGAATGGCTAAACCATGAAGACTCCGTTATCCCATCCTTTTGCGATTTTTTTAAGTGTTTTGTTGCTCCTTGGTTGTGATGCCAAACAAGATGCATCCAGTTCGTCTGATGCTTCACTGAAACCTCACGAGCAAAATGCTTTTGCGTCTTCGGCTAATGTTTGGTTTGTGGACGGGCAAGATAAAATCAACGCTGCAATCAAGCAGCACCAAGCCATTAACAACAATAAAGGCAGTGCCAAAAATATTATTTTATTTGTGGGCGATGGCATGGGCATTTCAACAGTGACCGCGGCGCGTATTCTCGATGGCCAGCGCAAGGGGCAGCTGGGTGAGGATAATCAATTAAGTTTTGGGCGTTTTCCTTTTGCAGGCTTATCAAAAACTTATAATGTGGACGCACAAACCCCAGATTCCGCCGGCACCATGACGGCGTTGGTCACCGGTGTGAAAACCGACGCGGGTGTAATTGGTGTCAGTGAGCAAGTAGAGCGAGGCAAGTGCGAATCGGTGGCGGGCAATGAATTGGTGAGCGCGTTAGAGTTAGCTGAAATGGCTGGTATGAGTACCGGTATTGTGACCACCGCTCGTGTGACCCATGCCACGCCTGCCTCTACATATGCCAAAAGCGCTGACCGAAATTGGGAGGATATTTCAGACATGCCAAAGGCCGCTATTGCATTTGGCTGTCAAGACATCGCTCAGCAATTAATTGATTTTGAAACCAATTTAGAAATGCGCTTTAGCGGCATTGATGTAGATGGTATCGATGTCATTATGGGCGGTGGGCGTCGTCACTTTTTACCTAAGGATCCTGCCGCCAATTCTGCAGACGCTAAGAGTAAAATTGAAGGGGATCGTACCGATCAGCAAAACTTAATCGCACAATGGCAAGCAAAGTACACAGACGGTGTTTACGTGATGGATCAAGCTGGTTTTGATGCTCTTAATACACAAAGCACTCAACAGGTTTTAGGGTTATTTAATGAAAGCCATATGCAGTATGAAGCCAATCGAAAAAATGACCGCGCGGGTGAGCCCTCACTCAGTGAAATGACCAAAACCGCCATCGCCATTTTAGACAATAATCCAAATGGATTTTTCCTTAATGTTGAAGCTGGGCGCATTGATCATGCTCACCATGCTGGTAATGCTTATAACGCCCTAACCGATGCCATTGAACTCTCCCAAGCGGTGCAGGCGGCAGTGGATTCAACCGATGCAAATGAAACGCTGATCATAGTAACAGCCGATCACTCCCATGTGTTTACCATGGCGGGATACCCAAAACGAGGCAACCCCATATTAGGCAAGGTAATTAATGTGGGTTCGGATGAATACGCATTGGCGAAAGATGATCAGCCCTATACAACATTAGGTTATATGAATGGGTTAGGGCATCGAGATCATGGGCATAACACCAATGCAGATAAAGCCTATGATGACGGTTTAGGTGCGATAACTGGCCGCCAAGATTTAACCCAGTTGGATACAACCAAAGCCGGCTTTCATCAGGAAGCCTTAGTGCCCTTAGACTCAGAAACCCATGGCGGTGAAGATGTGGGTATTTATGCACAGGGGCCAGGCGCCCACTTGGTGAGCGGTGTGCATGAACAAAGTGTGATTTTTCACATTATGAATCATGCGGGTAATTTATCTGAAAAAGCCAGCCGAGCCTGGCTGCAGCCGGAGACTAGGTGATAACTGGATGCATGTTTTACATTATGATCAGTTAGACATTACCGGGTTTGCCGGCATTCGTGAGCGCGTATTGGTGAGTGATCGGCAGTACTTTAAGCGCACAGCTCCTGATGAGGTGCGCGATGGTTTTGGTGCCTGTGTGTATCTCGCCCATGCCTATTTTACCGCCCATGGGGCTACCGGATTGCATCACCATGAAGCGGTGGATATTGTTTCCCTTTTTACCAAAGGCCATGTGGTGCATCAGGGGACGCTGGGCGATGGAGCATCATTTTATGCCGATGACGTATTGGTGCAATGCAGTGGCCCGGCGGGCTTTCGTCACAACGAAATGAATGCGCTGGCGGATGTTTCCGGCATGGTACAGCTATGGTGTATCCCAAGTGAGCAAAGTGCTTCACGCCAATTGCATCATAAATTCAGCCTAACCGAGCCCGGTGTGCATCGTGTGTATGGTGGTGCACAAGCCGACTCCGCCACCAAGGTGGTCAGTGAAACACAATTGGATTTAGCGATATTGGCAAATGAAGAAACGATGACGTTTAAGGGTAAGGTACGACTTTATATGCTAAAAGGTCGTGCCGAAGCAAACGAGCAAGGGGTGTCTGCTGAGCTGTCGCGGGGTGCGTTATGTGATGGCCAAAACATATTAATAACAGCGAACGAGCCTTGTCGAATATTAATTCAGCGTGAATGCCAGATATAAAAAAAGCCCGAAAGGGCTTTTTTTATGACTTGTCGTAGGCATCCACTTTGTCTGTTGGATTGCTTTGACGGTCCAGTATGCCGATATCCAAAACGGGAGAGGCATCAATGTGTTGAGCATCCATCATTTGTGCAACGCGCTGTAAGGATGAAATGATCATCGTCTGTTCCCACTCTTGTAAATCCCCAAATTGGCGGGCGAAATGATCTTGCAGTGGCATGGGAGCATCTTGTAATACTTCCGTGCCAGCATCGGTTAGATAGGTGTGCACTTTACGCTTGTCGGTTGTTGAGCGCTCACGGTAAACCAGGTTGCGTTTTTCGAGTCGGTCTAAAATAGTGGTAACCGTGGCTTGGCTTAAACTGATGTCATTGGCCAGCTCACCAATGGTCACGTGACCTTTATCACGAACAGCCTGGAGCAATAAAATTTGTGGTGCGGTTAGACCAGTGGTTTTAGCAAGGTGCTTAGAGTGCAAGTCGGTTGCGCGAATCACTCGGCGCAAGGCAACCAAAACTTCGTCAATATGGCTCAAGGGTATGTCCTGTTGTGTGCGCAAATCGGCCATTATATAGAGGCGCGATTTTTTCGCCAGCGCTAGCCAACCTTAGTCTTGCGTTTGTCTTGCGAGAAGGCCTCATCCTGTGGATAAAAACCGGCATGAGCCGCCTGAGTGTGGCGATCCAAGCTGCCCACATCCAGAACCGGGGCGGCATCAATTTCATGGGCATCCATCATCTGTGCCACCCGCTGTAAAGATGAGATCAGCATGGTTTGCTCCCACTCTTTTAAATGGCCAAATTGACGAGTGAGCTGATCTTGCAAGGGGATCGGAGCGCCCAGCAATATGGTATCGGCAAATTTAGTTAGGTGTGCATGCACCTTGCGTTTGTCGGTAAGTGAGCGCTGACGATAAATCAGCTCACGCTTCTCTAAGCGATCCAAAATGGTGGTGACCGTGGCCTGAGATAAGCTCACTTCATTGGCAATCTCGCCTATGGTGACCTGCCCCATATTACGAATAGCTTGTAATATCAGCATTTGAGGTGCCGTTAATCCCGTGGTCTTTACCAGGTGCTTTGAGTGCAGATCCGTTGCACGAATAACACGCCTCAGTGCCACGAGTACTTCTTCAATTCGATGCTCTAAATGATCCCCTTGATTCTCATGAGATGAATCAGAGGTCACACACGCTTGTGGTTCGCTTACTTCATTCATTGTGATCGGGCTCGTCTTTGTACTGGGATAAATCAATCACGATAAACAGGTCATCTTCAAGGTTAACGGTCCCCTTGATAAGGGCGTGTTCAGCATCACTGCTATCAATTTGTTCATTATTGAAGCCAATGATTTCGCTAACACGGTCAACACTGAAGCCCATCAGGCTGTTTTCGTGCTCAATAATTAAGATACGGCTGTCGTCGTTTGGTGTGGCATTCGTCGAACCCATTAAGGCGCGACCATTGACCACACTGATGACATCTCCGCGAATATTCACAATTCCCTCCACAGTCGATGGTGAACCAGGCACATCAGCGGGAGAGCGATAAGTCACGATCTCTCTGACTTTATCTATAGGTTGGGCGTAAGCGGCCCCATCTATATAAAAGCTGATCCACTGATCCTTGGTTAATACATCGTTCATAGAAAGAGTTTGCCAATATTATTTAGTTAATTATCAATTAATGTTTAGTGTACTATATTTATAGCACTAAAGAAAATTGCATGCAAAATGACGTTTTCAGCGAAATATTTGTCATTTTAGTGCAATTTTTACACTTATTTTTAATGATATTGTCATTTTAGTGCAATAATTAGACGAAATTAGCATTATTTTACCTTTTGGGGTTTAAATAATGTTTAGAGTAGTAAATAATAGAGTTCTTAAGGTAATACAGGAATACGGATTTATGTCGCTCGCGATCGAATTACAAGCACCCACAGCCGAAGATGGCATGTCGGTGTATGAATTGGTGCAAAACTGCCCACCTCTTGATACCAACTCAGCCTATTGTAATCTCTTGCAGTGCTCTCATTTCGCCGATACATCCGTTGCCGCAGCTCTTCATGGTGATGATGGCGAGTCCCAATTAGTGGGTTTCATTTCTGGTTACATTCTTCCGGGTAAGCCCGACACTCTATTCATCTGGCAAGTGGCAGTATCGGATAAAGCACGGGGCCAAGGCCTTGCTTCAAAAATGATTCAGCATATTTTACAGCGCCCAAATTGTGCGCAAGTGCGCTTTATCGAAACCACCATTACTGAATCCAATGGTGCCTCGTGGGCATTGTTTGAGCGTGCCGCGAAATCTCTTAACACTGAGCTTAATCGCTCCGTGATGTTTGAAAAGCAACAGCACTTTAAAGGTGAGCATGACACTGAGATGTTAGTGCGAATCGGACCTTTTAGTCGCTAATTCATTACATCCCTTAAAATTAATTAATCACTATTCCATTTTTGGAAGGAGTAAAGCATGAAAATTTTTGACGAAATCGAATCAGAAGTACAATCTTACGCCCGTTCATTCCCTCGCTTGTTTAACAAAGCACAGGGTGAGTTCTTATACGACGAAGAAGGTAACCAGTACTTAGATTTCCTAGCAGGCGCAGGTACCCTTAACTACGGTCATAACCACCCTGTATTTAAAGAAAAACTAGTGCAATACATCATGGATGACGGTATTTCTCATGGTCTAGATTTGCACACTAAGGCAAAGGGTGAGTTTCTTGAGACCTTCAATGAAAAGATTCTTAAGCCACGCAATTTAAATTACATGGTTCAGTTTACTGGCCCAACCGGTACTAACGCAGTGGAAGCAGCACTTAAGCTGGCGCGTAATGTAAAAGGCCGCGAAAACGTAATCTCTTTCACCAATGGTTTCCACGGTGTGAGCCTGGGTTCATTGGCCACAACAGGTAACTCTCACCACCGTGGTGCGGCGGGTGTGAGCCTTGGTGGCTCATCACGTTTGCCGTTTGATGGTTACATGGGTGATGAACTGGATACGACTTTCTATCTGGATAAAGTACTGTCTGACTCGAGTAGTGGTATTGATCTACCTGCCGCGGTCATCGTTGAGACGGTTCAGGGTGAAGGTGGTATTAATGCAGCAAGCTTTGAATGGTTGCAAAACCTTGAGAAAGTATGTCGTAAACATGATGTATTATTGATTGTTGATGACATCCAGGCGGGTTGTGGTCGTACGGGTACTTTCTTTAGCTTCGAAGAAGCGGGTATTAAGCCGGATATCGTAACCTTGTCTAAATCATTCAGCGGTTATGGTCTGCCATTCGCCGTTGTATTGATGAGCCCAGAGCTTGACCAATGGAAGCCAGGTGAGCATAACGGTACCTTCCGTGGTAACAATCTTGCGTTTGTGACCGCTAAAGCGGCCATCGATACCTTCTGGAGCGATGATAAGTTCTCAAAAGAGATCAAACGTAAAGGTGATTACATTGCTAAGCGCTTAGAAGATATTGCAGAAAAATACGGTGAAGGTAATTTCACTCTGCGCGGTCGTGGTATGATGCGCGGCATTAGCTGTGTGAACGGTGAGATTGCTAACCAGATCACCCGTGCTGCCTTTAAGCAAAACTTGATCATTGAAACCAGTGGTGCAGATGATGAAGTGGTGAAATTCCTATGCCCACTGATCATTAATGATATTAACCTGAAGAAAGGTCTGGATATCGTTGAAAACGCGATCAAGGCGGTTTGTGCCAAAGAAGAGATCCCTGAAGATAAGGATTACTTCGACGACGTTGAACTAGCAAGCTAATATCCGCTAGTGCTGTAAAAGACACAGGCTTGCATGCAGCAATGCCTGTGCATGATGAATTATTGACATTTTTATAGATTAAATAGTGGTTTTATTATGATCGTAAGAACATTAGAAGAAGCAGAACAAACAAATCGTAAAGTGGTTGATCCCAATAACAACTGGGACAGTACTCGTTTGTTATTGAAAGATGACAACATGGGTTTCTCGTTTCATATCACCACCATTTATGCCGGTGCTGACTTTCAAATGCATTACCAAAATCACCTAGAATCGGTATTTTGTATGTCAGGTGAAGGGGAAGTTGAAACCCTAGCCGACGGTAAAGTGTACCCAATTAAACCGGGTACGATTTATATTTTAGACAAAAATGATAAGCACGTTTTACGTGCGAGCAAAGAAATGAAAATGGCTTGTGTGTTTAACCCACCGGTAATTGGTAACGAAGTTCATAACAAAGATGGCGCTTACGAGCTTAATGCTGAAGCGATCACCGACTGATTTATTCGTTCATTCAATTTAACATTAAATTTTAAGAATAAAGCAGGAAAGTTATGTCATTGGCAAATCATAGTGTAGAAAAAATTGGCGGTACTTCGATGAGTGATTATGTCTCTGTACGAGACAACATCATTCTTCAGCCGGTAAAAAAAGGTCAGTTGTATGAGCGTATTTTTGTCGTCAGTGCTTACGGCGGTTTGACCGATAAGTTACTTGAACACAAAAAAAATGGTCAACCTGGGGTTTATGCATTATTTGCCAATGGCGTTAATGATGATAGCTGGCTCACCGCGCTATTAGATCTTAAGCAGGAAATGCTCAACATCAATGCCACATTGTTTGCTGATGATTTATTAATTAAAGCCAATAACTTTATCTGCGAACGCATCGATAACGCCCAGCATGTCTTGGCCGATCTACAAAGCCTATGCAGCCATGGTCATTTCTCTATTGAAGATCATTTATCCACGGTACGTGAAATGCTAGCCAGCTTAGGTGAAGCGCACAGTGCTTGGAATATGGCTGAGCTATTACAGCGTGATGGTGTAAATGCTATTTTTGTCGATTTAACCGCGTGGCAAAGTACAGAGCACACGTCTTTAGATGAACGTATCAAACTTGCTTTCGAGCACATTGATCTAGGCAAGCAGCTACCGATCGTGACTGGTTATGCCCACAGCCAAGAAGGCCTGATGAGCACATTTGATCGTGGTTACTCTGAAATGACATTTAGCCGCATTGCGGTATTAAGCCACGCGAAAGAAGCGGTTATCCACAAAGAATTCCATTTAAGCAGTGCCGACCCTCGTTTAGTGGGTGAGAATAATGCGGTACCAATTGGTCGTACCAATTATGATGTAGCCGACCAGCTGGCCAACTTAGGGATGGAAGCCATTCACCCTAAAGCGGCTAAAGGCCTGCGTCAAAATAGCATTGCGCTGCGAGTTAAAAATACTTTTGAACCTGAGCACACAGGGACCCTGATCACGGGTGATTACGTTAGCGACAAACCGTGTGTTGAAATCATTGCAGGCTGTAAAGGTGTATACGCCATCGAAGTGTTTGATCAAGATATGGCGGGTAATATCCAGCAAGTGGACCAAGATATTTTGCGAATCATTCAGCGATTCAAAGCTCACATTGTTTCAAAAGATATTAACGCTAATACCATCACTCACTATTTATCGACTAACCTTAAAACGGTTAAGCGTATTCGTGCAGCGTTAGAAGAGCATTTTGATGAAGCTGAAATCAAGCAGCAGAAAGTTGCCATCGTCTCTGCCATTGGCAGTGACATGCAGGTGCCAGGCATTCTTGCTAAAACAGTAAGAGCGCTGGCGGATCAAAATATCAGTGTGCTCGCCATGCACCAATCTATGCGTCAGGTGGATATGCAATTTTTAGTGAATGAAAGTGACTATGATCAAGCGGTTAAAAGCCTGCATGGTTGCCTAGTAGAAGTGCATGATCACGGAGACGCAATATGCCTAGCATCCTAATCAAAGGATTAGTGCTACTACTTTGTTTAAGCAGCCAGTGGCTTTATGCCGCGGCTGCTTCTGACGAAGCTAGAGATGAAAAACTCAAACAATCTCGTACGGTTGTTGAAGAATTACAAGCCCCGCTCTACAACCCGTTTGTGGAGCGTTATGTTTTAGATGACTTAAAGCAACTGCGTACAGAACTGGCCGCACAAAAAGCCGAAATCATCCAACAGATCGTTGACCGTGAGCATAACAGTGTTGACCGTGCGGTTACCTATGCCACCAATACTGTCACCTATTTCTTTTACCTGATTGCAGCGGCCACCTCTATTTTGGTAATTGTGGGTTGGACGTCTATCCGTGACATTAAAGAGCGTGTTCATTCTCAAGCGGACGAGGAAATTTCCCGTTTAGTAGGGGAGTACGAACGTCGACTTCATGCCATTGAAAGTCAGTTGAACCAGAAAACCCAAGACATTGAAGATAACCGTGAAGAAATTGAGCTAACCCAAGAGCGTCAGTCTTTGTGGTTAAGAGCGGCCCGTGAAAATAATTTCCACAACAAGATTGCGGTATATGACCAAATCTTGAAATTGCGCCGAGACGACACCGAAGCACTGACCTATAAAGCCGATGCCGTGCTTGAACTGGACGAGCCTCAATGGGCGATTAACTTATGCTACCAAGCACTTGCTATTGACCCTGATAATTCTCATGCCTTCTACCAGTTAGCTTGCGCTTATACTGTATTAGGTATGCAAGAAGAGGCGGTAAACTATGTGGCAGAAGTACTGGAACGTACCGATACCTACAAAGAAGATATCCTGAGTGATCCGGTTATGAAACCGCTGCATGAAAATGAGCGCTTCAAAGAACTGATGGGCGAAGATGCGCTGAATCAAACGGAAGACCAGCCCGTTTAAGCGTTTACGTCACCCACTCTAAAAAGGCCAAATACCACGGTATTTGGCCTTTTTTATTTTTAGAACCAAATCCTTACCTGCAGCTTGTTTAATTTCATCTAAACTTAGGTGTAAATTAAGTGAGGTTGATCATGCAACGTGCTCCTAACCACCCAAGCGAAGCGCAACGAATAGCGGAACTGCTGCGATTTGATGTATTGGATAGTGAGGATGAAAAAGCGTTTGATGAACTAACCGAACTGGCCAGTCATATATGCCAAACCCCAATATCCTTAATTAGCCTAATCGACACAGACCGGCAGTGGTTTAAGTCTCGTGTCGGTATAGACGCTCAAGAAACCCCAAGAGAACAAGCATTTTGCGCCCATGCCATTTTACAACCGGGTTTGTTTGAGGTGCCAGACGCCCTTAAGGATGCACGTTTCGCCGATAACCCGCTTGTTCAAGGGGACCCCGATATACGATTCTACGCCGGGGCGCCGTTGGTTACGTCTAAGGGCTTGCCTATTGGTACCCTATGCGTCATTGATAAAACAGCCAAAACATTAAGCGTACAACAAAAGCGGGCGCTTGAAATTCTGGCCAATCAGGTAATGGGCCAATTAGAACTCAGGCTTAACTACAAAAAACTGCAGCAAGCGAGTGAAGAAAGACAGAAAATTTTCTCTGTGATTGGTCATGACTTGCGCTCGCCATTTAATGGCATATTAGGATTGTCTCAGCTGCTGTATGAAAAGGCTTCTGTCATGAGTCATGAGCAAACGAAAGACATGGCTGGGCATATCTATGGTTCATCGTTACAGGTGTTTCAAATCATAGATGAGTTAATGCAGTGGACACAGCAGCGCCTTGGGCGCACGGTCTCGAACGTTGAGCCCTGCTCATTAATGAAAGCCGTCAACGATACACTAGGGTTATTAAAGGATGCGATAACGTTAAAACAACTTGCTTGTGACGTGAATATTGAACCGCATATTGACGTGTTAGCGGATGGTGCGATTCTTAAAACCATTTTGCGAAACTTGCTGAACAACGCCATTAAATATTCAAATGAAGGTGGCATGATTCGTATCGATGCGCAGGTTGAAAGTGACCATATGAGTATCAGCATCGAAGATCAAGGCAGCGGGGTTTCCCCTCATGTGATTGAGCAGTTATTTAACAATACAGTAGAAAGCGAAGTGGATACCGAGGGTTTAAAAGGCTCAGGTATTGGCTTGAGCCTTTGTGCTGAGCTTATTGCAACCCAGGGTGGCAGTATCCGTGTGGATGAAACATACACACAAGGCGCCAGAATCATTTTCACGTTACCGTCTTCTACTTAGTTGTCAGCGGGCAAGTCAAACCATAGTGCTACCAATTCGTCTTGTGCAATCAACCTAATGCTTTGCGCTTGATGCACCCCTATACCATCCCCTTCATTAAATACTTCATTGTCTAATAGAACACTACCCTCAACAATATGCAGGTATGTCATGCGTGATGACTCACGTGATAGAACAAGGCTTTGTTGTGCTGGTAGGTGTAGGCGGTGAATACTGACATCCGCTTGAATACTTAAAGACTGGTCAGCACCTGTGGGCGTAACCAAGGGTGTCAGTACATCCGTTTGCACAATCGTGGTTTGTGCATAATTGGGTGCTAAATCCCGTTGATTGGGCTGAATCCATATTTGTAAAAATTTTAATGCCTGCGTGTCGCTGGCGTTAAACTCACTGTGCATAATGCCCGTGCCCGCACTCATTCGCTGCACATCCCCAGCAGGAATCGTGAACTGATTACCTAGGCTGTCCTTGTGAGCAATGCTGCCCTTTGTCACATAGGAAATGATTTCCATATTGTCATGGCTATGGGCACCAAAGCCATATCCTGGGTCAACCGTATCGTCATTGATTACTCGTAAAACCGAAAATCCCATGTGTTTAGGGTCGTAATACTGACCAAAAGAAAAGCTATGAAAGCTGTCGAGCCAGCCAAAGTTTGCATGGCCTCGATCAGCGGCTTTACGAATATAATGCATAAGTCACCTCAATGATCATTGAGGCTATGTTATATAAACTCACAGGCTTTATGGCGGTAATAATTCACTGAAAACCATCAGCTAATTGAATCAGTTTAAGCTTAGCCACTGGCCTTGGGTTTTTCCGGTAGCGGTGAGAATTCGTCTTCATCGCCCGGGATAGCGGGAAACCGGCCATCTTTCCAATCTTGTTTGGCTTGTTCGAGCCGTTTTTTATCAAACGAGACGAAATTCCAAAACATGTGGGGCGTTTCGTGCCATTTCTCACCGCCAAGTAATATAAAGCGAGCCTGACTCTGGGTATTGAGAGTTTGTTCTTCTTCCAATAGAACAAACTGCCCGCGATGAAATGTCTGCTCGCCAATGCTGACTTCCCCTTGCAAAATATAAGCAGCGCATTCTTGTTCAGGGTTGGGCNGGGCAATGGTTTTCCCCTTGGGTGCCAGTACATCCATATAAAACATGGGGCTGTAGGTTTTAATGGGGGCGGTTTTACNANAGGCTTCACCNGCNATTAAACGCATTAATACGCCCTCTTTCATGAAATGAGGCAGCTGTGACTTCTTAATATGAGTGAACGAAGGNTCTATCTCTGCTTTGTCCTTGGGTAAGGCCACCCAGGTTTGTAGGCCATCTAATACATGCTCGGATGCCTTTACTTCAAGGGTTTCACGCTCACTGTGGGTAATGCCTTTACCGGCGGTAATCCAGTTAACATCGCCAGGGATAATTTCAAGATTATTACCCAAGCTATCACGATGTAACAGGCTACCTTGCAGCATGTAGGTAATGGTCGCCAATCCAATATGAGGGTGAGGGCGGACATCAATACCGCTACCAGCTGAAAATGTAGCCGGTCCCATGTGGTCAAAAAAGATAAACGGCCCCACCATTTTTTTATCAAAGTTGGGTAAGACACGGGTGACCTCAAACCCATCAAGGGGCTTGCGATCCCCTTTTAATATTTTCGCCATGCGCTCATCCATCCATAAGTAATAATTTTAATAAGCATAGCGAAGCTTTGGGTATTAATGCGGGTAAATATTAAATCTTATGGATTTAAAAAATGAATATAAGCCTACTTGTAAAAAGAGGACCAGAGAAAGTTTCATCAAACTGACATCTTGTGTCACATCTTTGTCATACCCCTTACCTAGTCTGAGTTCATCACCTACATAGATGGCTTCAATAGTCAGGGAGACAGTATGAGTCAGTACCAATATGAGCAATTAATGTTTCCGGGCAAAAATTTATCCCCAGATTCATTAAACCTCTTAGTATTAGAATTACGTGGCGTTGCTGCCAGTTGTTTTAATGATGTGCCTAATTATCAAGCATTATCTGGTGAAAAAAGTGAACTGGATAAAGCGATTATTTGCCTTGCCCGTGATGAGCGCGGTGAGGTTATGGGGTTTTGTTCGGCCTTGCTTTTGCCCATTGATGGCGGTGATCAAGTGCTGCATTTGGGTTTGACCTGTGTGCACCCTGATGCACGGGGCAAAAATTTAACCCATCATTTAACCAGTAAACTGTTGCTGAACTTCATTATCAAAAAATCTTTATTCAAAGAAACCTGGATCAGTAATTGCGCCTGTGTGTTATCAAGCTTAGGTAATGTGGCCATGTATTTTGAAAACTTATACCCTTCACCTTATGGTGTGAAGGCACCTAGCAAACGGCATTTAAATATTGCCCATGCCATCGATCAAAAATTTCGCCCGTCCATCGCCATCAATGAACATGCAAAATTTGATGCGCACCGCTTTGTATTTGAAGGCAGTGTGGGTGGGACAGTATTTGAAAAGGATGGACAGGACGGGCGCTTTCATCACCGTGATCAAGCCTTAACAGAGTATTATCAAACCTTGTTAAGTTTCGAGCGTGGCGATGAGGCTCTACAAATAGGCAAAGTCAGCATACTTACCTTTCCAAAATATTTAATGCGCAAAGCGTGCGTTAAAATGAAAGCCTTGATGCCAAAACCACGCAAACCCAACTATGCAAATTAATCGGTTTTAATATGCGGCACCGGATCGCTGACACATAAGTTAAGCAGTTGATCCGGTTGTTGCAAAACCAGTTGGTTGTAGTCAAGGGTAATCCAACCAGCCTGAGACCAAGCCAATACAATTTTTGAAATAGATTGACGAGATACCCCCATCATGTGCGCCAGTTCTTGTTGATTAATATTAAGCTGGTTGCCCTGCTGTTGCGCTAAATCCAGTAAACGTCTTGCCAAGCGTTCATGTAAGGATTGAATGGACATCTGCTCAACCAAATTTAACACACCGCGTAAACGTTGGCAGATGTGCTCAGTTATATGACGCAACGAGCGCACATCATTTAATAAATGGGTTTCAAAACTGTGCTTAGGAATCACTAATATTTCACAGGCTTCTAGCGCTTCACAATCGTGCGTACGGGCAACACCATCCACCAATGAAATTTCGCCAAACCATTCACCGGCTTGCATAAATGTCAGTGTCAACGCCTTGCCATCACGATTCTCAGCGCTGATACGCAAACGCCCAGAAACCACACCATAATAACCAATGGCCTCATCAGCGCGTCGATGTAAAAACTGACCTTTGCGCAGATTTTTCACATAGACCGATTGGGTAATGGCTTGTTGAGCGGTTAACGATACTTGCGTCAAACATGGATTATCAGCCATTAATGCACGGTGCGCTGGAGTCAGGTTTTCCATAGTTTGTCCAAAAGTTGACAGAGTTTATGACCACGAACGACTAAGCTTAAATCAAACCTACTTGCCATTTAAGTCAGCCAATAAACGAGGTAATTATGAATACCACAGACCGTGATTCGATCAAGCACTCTGTAAGCCAAGAAGAATGGAAACTGCGCCAAGATTTAGCCGCTTGCTACAATCTTGTGGCTCATTATGGCTGGGATGATTTAATTTTTACTCATATCTCAGCACGCATTCCCGGGCCTGAGCATCACTTCTTAATAAACCCTTATGGGCTCATGTTTGATGAGATCAGTGCATCGAGCTTGGTGAAAGTGGATCTTCATGGCAATAAAGTCATGGAGACAGAATATGAGATCAATCCGGCTGGCTTCACCATTCACAGTGCCATACATGAAGCCCGTGAAGATGCTCAAGTGGTTCTGCATTTACACACCAATGCAGGGGTGGCGGTATCGGCACAAAAAGCCGGCCTATTAGCCGTTTCTCAGCAATCTCTGTTTCCCTTAACGGGGCTGTCTTATCATGAGTATGAAGGGGTTGCGTTACGTGAGGATGAAAAAGCCCGCTTGCAAAAAGACCTTGGTGATACCAATTTTATGATCCTGCGTAACCATGGTTTATTAACCTGCGCTCCCACCGTGGCCGATGCCTTTTTAGGTATGTACATTTTACAGCGCGCCTGTGAAATTCAGTTGTTAGCGCAGTCGGGTGGCAGCGAGTTAACGCCAGTACCGGCGGGCATTGTGGAAGGCATGCAGGCGGCTGCTAAGCAGGTAACCAATAATGCCGGCGGTGCATTGGCATGGCCTGGCTTATTGCGTAAGCTGGACCGCTTAGGTGCACCTTACCAGCAATAACACAATAAAAATAAAGAGACGATCAAGCATGACAACACTGGCGCAATGGCATGAGGGTGGCGAATATTTTTCTTTTAAAGGCCATGAAATTTTTTATCGCACTCAAGGGCAGCAAGACAAACCTGCTCTGGTGATGATTCATGGCTTTCCCACCTGCAGTTGGGACTTTGCAAAAATATCATCGGCTCTTGGTGAGCATTTTTATTTGGTCACCTTGGATATGCTGGGTTTCGGTTTCAGTGATAAGCCCAAACAAAATTACTCGATATTTGAACAAGCGGATTTATTCGATGCCCTATTAAAACAATTAGGCATTGAGCAGTACCATCTATTGGCTCACGATTATGGCGATACAGTGGCGCAGGAATTATTGGCACGACATCATTTAAGCCAAAATATTCGCTCGGTGGTATTCAGTAATGGTGGTTTATTCCCTGAAACCCATCATCCGGTATTGATTCAAAAACTGTTATTAAGCCCCGTGGGTTTTCTGCTCAGCAAACTTGTGCGATTTGAAAAGTTTAAGAAAAACTTTGATCATATTTGTGCAAAAAAATTAAGCCAGGATGAACTCATGGGTTACTGGCAAATGCTAGAGCATAAAGGCGGCACTCAGGTTATGCATAAGCTAATTACCTACATGACGCAGCGTAAGCAATATCGTGAGCGCTGGGTAGGGGTTTTGCAAANCACATCNGTGCCCTTGTTGCTGATTGATGGTGTNCTAGATCCCATTAGNGGTGCGCACATGGTGGCCCGCTATGAAGAACTGGTGCCACAAGCAAACGTGGTGCGTTTAGAGGACTCAGGGCACTACCCCCAAGTAGAAAGTCCGCAGGCATTTGCGCAGGCGGCTTTAACGTTTCTATTGGCCCAATCCTGATCACAGATACAAAAAAACCACAGTTTTGATTGTGAATCAAGGCTGTGGTTTTTTATTGCGAGTATGGAATTGAAGTAAAAAATTACGCCAAAAATTCCGCCCGTGTATGCACATTACTTTTGAAAATACCGCCTAAAGCCGTTGTGCTCGTGGTTGAATGTGTATCCATCACCCCGCGGGATTTTACGCAGTAATGAGTTGCATCAATGGACACAGCCACATGTTCAGTTTCAAGCAACGTTTGTAAGCTGATTAAAACTTGTTGGGTTAAGCGCTCTTGAACTTGAGGGCGTTGAGCAAAAAATCGCACTAAGCGGTTAATCTTGGATAAGCCGATAATTTTATTCTTGGGAATGTAAGCCACCTTGGCAAAACCATCAATGGTGACAAAGTGGTGCTCACACGTACTGGTGAGGTGAATGTCATTGACCTTCACCATTTCGTCTACCTGCATCTTGTTTTCAATGACCGACATTTTAGGGAAATTGGCGTAATCGAGTCCGCCAAAAATCTCATTCACATACATTTTGGCAATGCGGTGGGGTGTTTCATTGAGGCTGTCGTCATTGAGATCTAAGCCCAGTGTCTCTACCACTGTGGTCATGGCATCTTTAATACGGGCATACTTTTCATCATTACTTAGGCCGGTATCTTTCATAGGGGTTTCAAGACCCCGTGCGATTAAGGTATCGCGAACAAGCAAAGCACTGTCAGAAATCATCTGTATATTCCTTATCCCTTAGGCTTTTCGTTTTGCCAGTGTTAGCGATACCGAATCAGCAAAACGCAGAGCATGGGGTTTATCAATGGTGACCTTAGCAAAGGACACGGAGTCATGTTCACAGCAGATATCCAAAACATCCGATACCAGCTTTTCAAGCAATTTAAAGCGCCCACCTTCTACCAAAGCAATGATATCTTTAGTAATGGTTTTGTAGTTAAGAGCGCCTTCTACGTGGTCGGTTAAACATAAATGACTGGCTGGGTAATGAATCTCAGCATTGATCACCACATCCTGTTGTTTCTCTTGCTCTTCAGGATTGAAGCCGATGAACGTGCGCAGTCTTAAATTAGTAATATTAATAATAGCGTTATTTTCAGGCATGTTGGCTCTGGGCTCGTCTTTTATTGTTTAAGCAATTACGCAATGGTAAAGGATTTGGATCCCTTTGCGCATTAGTTTGTGACCATTTGATTAAGCTGCTCGGTGAATTCATCATGATGCTGATAGATCACATGGGCAAGATGGGCGTAATCGGGCTTATCTTGCGGCGCATAAAGGTAAGCTTGCATGCCCGCATTGTGAGCGGCCTGAAGGTCGTATTTATAGTCGCCCACATAAGCAATGGCGTTTGGGTCCAGTTGCCAAGTGGCGGCGATTTGCAGCAGGGCAGTGGGATCGGGTTTGGCCGGTGCATCGGCACGGGTGAGCATGATCTCAATGGGAATGTGGTTATTTTCTCGCTTAATTTCAGCAGCCCTAGGGGAATTGCGGGTGACAATGGCCACAGGTAGCCCTAGTGCACTAATGGTTTCAACCAGGGTTTTTGCCCCCGGGAGCCAGTGAGCACTTTGGGCGTCATCTAATTCATGTTGCTCGATAAGCGCTTCGGCTTGCTGTTGCTGACCATGTGGCAACGCCGCCACGTGCTCAAGAATATCCATATTACTGGGGCAGCCCACTAATTGACGTAATAAAGGAAAGTCTAGCTCAGAGCCTACTAAGGTGCCGTCTAAATCAAAAATAATGCCGTGGATCTGGGTGTTGCTTGGGGAGGTCATAATGATCCTTGGGGTCACGAGTAATAAAACATATACGGCGAAAGTCACTCATTAGATGCTAGCAAAATTATCCCGATAAAGAGATGATGCTACACACAATTGACTGACACCTCATGCCAAGCTGGCTGTTTGATTTTTCTTAGTAAGTTAAACCATGACATCACAATCTATTCACAACAAAGACGACACCCTCGCAGTGGTCACTCGCTATCATCAAGCTTGGCGTGAACGAAATCTTGAAGGCATCTTGTGTTGTTATCATAACGATATTCATTACCATGATTTTTTTCAAAATAAAGTTTTCACCCAAACAGACATCAAACAATATATAGCACAAGGTTTAAGCAGCGCCGAAATTGAACACCTTGCTCCGATTCGTGCTGATGGGGATACCGCGTTTATTGAATATCGTATTCGCTTACAAGGGGATAAAGGCGCCGCTTCGTTTCGCGCCAGCGAAGCCATTACCGTTCAAGACGGACTGATTATTCGCATTCATGAATACGCCACATTAGTGGCTAAGCCGAGCGAAAAAACAGTGAAAAACCACAGCTTAGCGCGACTGGGTTTATCTACTCGCCAGGTGGCCAGCATGTCTGAGGATGTGCGTAAATTCATTCAGCAACCCAGTGTACTCACCCAAGCCGAGCTGAATTTACAACATGTGGCCGATGCCACAGGTTATAGCCGAAACCAGTTATCGTTTTTGTTTAACCAAGTATTCGGTGCGCGTTTTTTACAAATCATTAACGAGCAACGCATTGCTTGGGTATTAGAGCAATTGCAATCCAATATTCCAGCGACCATGGATCAACTCGCCTTCGCCGCCGGTTTTAATAGTGTGTCGGTGTTTTATAAATACTTTCGCCAAGTGACAGGCAAAAGTCCTAAGGCTTATATCAACGCATTAGGCTCACTTTCCGCCCGTGCACGCAGCTAGGTTTTCTGCCAACAGCTTTGTTAGAGTGACGGCTTTCACCATTATTATTGGTATTCGTTATGATCAGCTTATGGATGGAGCAAGTCTCCCACCTGCCCGTGCGCCAAAGTTTACAGCAAGATATCAGTGTTGATGTGGTGATTGTGGGTGCCGGCTTTACGGGTATGTGGACGGCTTATTACTTACAAAAAGCGCAACCCGATTTAACCATTGCCATTGTTGAAGCTAAGCAGGTGGGATATGGGGCATCTGGGCGAAATGGTGGCTGGCTGATGGGTGAAATAGCCGGCGCGGATGGTTTGCTAGCAAAGCTGACGCGTGAACAGCGTATGGCCAGCCATGATTTGATCCATGATATACCTGACGAAGTAGCCCGAGTATGCGCCCAAGAAAATATCGAATGTGATTTACGCAAAGGGGGCGGGTTATATTGTGCAGCGCGCTACCCTGAGCAGCAACAGTGGTTACAAGCCCAGCTGGCACAGCATAAAAAAGATGATTATCAGCCAGAGGATTTTGTTTGGCTGGATAAAGCACAGCTTAATAAACAACTTAAAATGCCAAAGGCGGTGGGTGCTTTATTTACGCCGCACATCGCTACCATTCATCCTGCAAAATTAGCAAAGGGTCTTGCCACGTGTTTGCAAAATAAAGGGGTGCAGATTTTTGAAAACTCCCCCGTTACTCACTGGCAAAGCGGGCACGTGTCCACCGATCAAGCCAAGATTAAGGCTAAGTGGGTGGTGCCGGCCGTGGAAGCCTATGGCAGCCAGTTAAAACCCATGGATAAATACCAGTTAGCGGTGCACAGCTTGATCATTGCCACCGAGCCACTTTCTCAAGCCATCTGGGATCAAATTGGTTTAGAAAAAGGTCAGGCGTTTAGCGAGTCTTCACGCTTGGTGAGTTATGGCCAGCGCACACTGGATGACCGCTTAGTGTTTGGTGCTCGCGGTGGTTATAACTTTGCTGGGCGCTTACGCAAAGACGAGCCACTTAACGAGTCGGAAATGGCGGTGCGTTTACACCTAATGCACGAGTGCTTTCCTATCTTGAAACAAAAAGCAGTGAAGGTCAGCCATTCATGGGGAGGCAACCTTGCCTTACCAAGACGTTTTCATCCACACATGTTATGCGACCGTGAAAACAAAATTGCGTTTTCCGGTGGCTATGTGGGCGAGGGTGTGGGCGCCACCAATTTAGCCGGACGCACCCTGGCGGATTTGATTTTAAATAAAGACACGCTCCATACACAGCAGCCTTGGGTGATGAATAATCAACCGATGAAAGCGTTAAAAAAATGGGAGCCAGAGCCCATTCGTTGGCTGACGTATAAGGCATTAAATAGAGCGTTAATTTATGAAGATAAAGTATTAGCCGATACGAGATCACCAAAATGGAAACGCAAGGCCATCGTTGTTGTTTGTGATCTACTGGATGCCATTATGTCTTAGGCCGGTTTAACAGTTTAACGATAAAAAATACATTTAAATCAATAGGTAGCAACAATGGATTACTCAAAACTGTATATCAATGGTCAATGGGTGGCCTCTAGCGCGGATCAAACGTTTGCCGTCATTAACCCTGCCACAGAAGCCGTGTGTGCCAATGTGGTAATGGGTACCAAAGAGGATGTAGATCGAGCGGTGATCGCGGCACAAGCTGCGTTTAAAACTTGGTCAAACACCAGCGCGCAATACCGTGCACAGATGATTCAAAAACTGGCGGATAAACTGCGTGAATACCGTGATGAGTTAGCGCAATCTATGAGTATCAGCATGGGCATGCCGCTGCACCTTGCTGGCGAAGTACAGGTGGATGATCAAATTGATATTTTAGAAACCTATGTGAGTCGCACCGCGTTAATGGATGAGGTGAAAACCATCGGCAACGCTCAAATTATCAAGCAGCCCATCGGTGTGTGCGCGCTGATTAGCCCATGGAATTACCCGCTTAATCAGTTGGTGGGCAAGATGGCCCCAGCGCTGGCATCAGGTTGTACCATGATCGTTAAACCGTCTGAGCAAACCTCTTTGCAAGATTTCATTGTGGCTAAAGCCTGTGACGAAATTGGCCTGCCGGCGGGGGTGTTTAATCTGGTGCCGGGTTACGGCCCAGAAGTGGGGGCGGCCATGTCGAGTCATCCGGATATTCAACTTATCTCGTTTACTGGCTCTACCCGTGCCGGTATTCATATCGCGCAAAATGCCGCACAAAATGTAAAGCGTGTGGTGCAAGAGCTGGGAGGAAAATCGCCACTGCTCATTCACGAGGGGTGTGATATTGCAGCGGCCGTTGAATATGGCATTGAAGATGTGATGATCAATACAGGTCAAACTTGTACCGCTTATAGTCGCTGGCTTGTGCAAAAAAATATCGCCAAAGAGGTGATCGCATTGGCCAAGCAGCAGGCACAAGCCATCGTCATTGGCAGCGGTGACGATGCCTTCATGGGGCCCATGGTTAGCCAAGTGCAACAGCAGCGTGTACTGGGTTACATTGAAACAGGCATCAAAGAAGGGGCCACATTAATTACCGGCGGCACTGAAAAACCAGCTGGCTTAGAAAAAGGGTTTTATGTACAGCCCACTATTTTTGCCCATGTGAATAACAATATGACCATTGCCCGTGAAGAAATCTTTGGCCCCGTCATTTGCATCATTGAATACGATACTCTAGAAGAAGGCATCGCCATTGCGAACGATACGGTTTATGGCCTGGCCGCAGCGGTCTACGCTAAGGATAAGCCACAGGGCTTGGAGATTGCCAAGCAGATTGATGCCGGTATGGTCTACGTCAACGGTGGCGGCTATAACATTGAAGCGCCATTTGGTGGCATGAAGCAAAGTGGCAATGGTCGTGAATTTGGTGATGAAGGTTTGCATGAATATGTGGAAGTAAAAGCCATACACATGGATTAATTGTGTTGTCACCATCATAATGCACTTGGCCAAGGCCTAAGTATGATGTGTGAGATAAGTGACTTATGGATTTTTCAATTACGTTTTTTCAAATGTTTTTCTGGGGGCTGGTATTAGGCTTTCCTATTCTTTCGGTGCTCGCCTTGGTTATTTCAGGTTTGGGTTTGCTGGTTGGGCGACTTGAAAACTGGAAAACATTTGATGCCCTATACTGGTCGTATATCACCGCCCTGACCGTGGGTTATGGGGATATACGCCCCAGCCGAAAAATCACGAAAGGCATCGCCATTGTGATCGCATGGTGCGGCATTATGTTTACCGGCCTACTGGTGGCCATTGCCGTCAAAGCCGCCTCTGAAGCTTTTGAAATTCATATGGACCCGGCCTTTATGCTGCACATCGAACAGCATATCCATAAAGGTTAGTGGTATGTACGTGACTGTGACGTTTATTAAGGAGTTACCCAATCGCACTTTTAAACCGCATTAAAAAAAATCCTGCTCATTTTTTATTAATTACGCTTACGGCACCGGCTATTTATGGGTTAATTATTCCGGTCGTGTTTTTAGATCTATTTGTCAGCGCCTATCAGGCGGTGTGCTTTGGGGTGTATAAAATTCCTAAGGTTAAGCGCCGTGATTATTTGTCGCTGGATCGTAAAAAACTGGCCCACTTAAACTGGGTGCAAAAATTTAACTGCCTTTATTGTGATTATGCCAATGGCATTTTGGCCTATGCCAGTGAAGTGGCTGGCCGCACAGAATGGTACTGGTGCCCGATTAAACACCCCAGTCATGCCAAGCGTGCCCATGGGCATTACGATCAATTTATTGAATATTCAGATGGTGAGGCGTTTGCAAAAAAACATCGCCAACAACGCCAAGCGTGTCGTGCTTGCGAGAGCGATTGTGGCGGATTATAACGATTGATTTCTGCGGCCCAGCCAATCAATAAATTCTTGGTTGGCTCGTGATATCAAGCGCCCTTTACGCCAAGCCAACATCATGTGTAATTCCATTTTTGGTTTGAGGGCAATCCCCACCATGCCAGGCTCTTGCTGCGGCATCATCTCTAAGCCCACGGTGGCGGCAAAGTTATTGTTTACCATGCTGGTGAGTAACGGCAAAAAATTACACTGCATGCGAATGTCGGGTGTTACCTTGTGCTGCTGACACAGCTGATCAAACTGCTGGCGAATAAAATAATCACTCTGGTATAACACCATGGGCACATCAGTTAGTTGATTGATGTGCACGCTCTTTTGTTGGTTAAGGGGGTGCTGTTCATTGACACACAATACGATGTCCTGAGTCACCAGTGGAATCACCTCCAAACCCGATTGATAGCTGGTTTGGTTAATGACCCCTAGCTCCACTTCATCTTGCATAATCATATTTGGAATGGTTTGTGTGCCCGCCTGATTAATCGAGGCGGTCAAGCCTGTGTGTTGTCCTAAGAACTCCCCTAATAACGTTGGAAAATAATAAGTGGCCAACATGGATGGGCAGGCAATACTGAGCTCCCCGCGCAGCATGCCGTCTAGCTCGCCCATGGACGATTTGAACTCACTCACTTGCTGCAAGATGGCTTTGGCTTTTTCTAAGGCCAGTTGTCCCTCATGGGTGAGCTGAATGGTGCGGTTGTTGCGCTCAAATAACGACGTATTGAACTCTTCTTCGAGTTTACGAATGGCGATGCTCACCGCAGGTTGCGCCATGTGAAGTGCAAGGGCGGCATGACTAAAGCTTTGATGTTTGGCCACGCTGACAAAGATTTCAAGTTTTCTCAGGTCCATGGGCGACACCTAGTGTGTGAAGGCTTATATAAATAATATATCAATTCAATATAAATCATATATTTTATTTTTATGATGAGGATCTGCTAGATTGAATGCATCAACTTGGAGAACTTCATGAGCAATTTTAAGCCTTGGCAAAAAGTAAACTGGCAAGATCCATTTTTAATCGAAAGCATGTTGACCGATGAACAGCGCATGGTACGCGACAGTGCCCGTCAGTATGCACAACATACCTTGTTGCCTCGTGTGCAGCAGGCGTTTCGTGATGAAAGCACCGACCCAGAAGTCTTTAAAGAAATGGGTGAAATGGGGCTGCTGGGTTCGACCATCAAAGGTTATGACTGCGCCGGTGTGGATTACATCAGTTATGGTTTGATTGCTCGCGAGGTGGAAAAAGTCGACTCGGGTTATCGTTCGATGATGAGTGTGCAGTCCTCCTTGGTGATGTACCCCATTTACGCGTTTGGCAGTGAAGCACAACGGGAAAAGTATTTGCCTAAATTGGCCAGCGGACAATGGATCGGCTGCTTTGGTTTAACCGAACCAGACCACGGCTCTGATCCAAACGGTATGTTAAGTCGTGCAAAAAAAGTGGAAGGGGGCTATCGCTTAACCGGCAATAAAATGTGGATCACCAACAGCCCCATTGCGGATGTGTTTGTGGTTTGGGCAAAAACCGAAGACGATAAAATTCGCGGTTTCATTTTAGAAAAAGGCATGGACGGTTTAAGCGCCCCCAAAATTGAAGGCAAGCTGGCGCTGCGTGCATCCATTACTGGTGAAATCGTCATGGACAATGTTTTCATCAGTGACGAGCAAATCCTGCCACACGTGAGCGGCTTGAAAGGGCCTTTCTCCTGTTTGAATAATGCCCGTTATGGTATTGCATGGGGGGCATTAGGGGCGGCTGAAACCTGCTGGCACACCGCTCGCGAATACACCTTGGATCGCAAACAGTTTGGTCGACCATTAGCGGCGACTCAACTGGTGCAAACGAAACTGGCCAATATGCAAACCGAAATCAGTTTGGCTCTAGTGGCCTGTCAGCGCGCCGGTGAGTTGATGGATGCCGGTGAGATTTCCCCTGAATTAATTTCATTAATTAAACGCAACTCCTGTGGTAAGTCTTTAGAGATTGCCCGCATCGCTCGTGACATGCTGGGTGGTAATGGCATCAGTGATGAATACCCGATCATGCGCCATATGATGAACCTTGAAGTGGTGAACACATACGAAGGCACCTATGACATCCATGGTTTGATTCTTGGACGCTGCCAAACCGGTCTTGCTGCGTTTTAACGGCGCGTAAAAAGGAGTGACCATCATGACAACAGCTTTGGGTCATTTAAAGGTATTGGATTTATCTCGTATTTTAGCGGGCCCATGGGCGAGCCAATTGCTGGCTGACTTTGGCGCGCAGGTTATAAAAGTTGAGCGCCCAAAAACCGGTGATGATACTCGCCGCTGGGGGCCGCCGTATATGCAAACCGAGGACGGAGGAGACAGCTGTGAATCGGCGTACTTTATGTCGGCCAATCGCGGTAAACAATCGGTGTGCATCGATATCACCACCAAAAAAGGCCAACAGCAGATTCATAAGCTGGCGGCTGAATGTGACATTGTGATTGAGAATTTTAAAAAAGGCGGTGCCGCTCAATACCATCTAGATTACGCCACGTTATCGAAGATTAACCCAAAGCTGGTGTACTGTTCGATCACAGGGTTTGGTCAAACAGGCCCCTACCAGAAGCGCCCCGGTTATGACTTTTTAGTACAAGCCATGGGTGGCCTCATGAGTATTACGGGTGACCCAAAAGGGGAGCCACAAAAAGTAGGGGTGGCACTAACTGATGTGATGACGGGTTTGTATGCGTGTGTGGGGATTCTTGCAAGCTTGGCCGAGCGAGAAAAATCCGGTTTAGGTCAGTATATTGATCTGGCGTTATTGGATGTGACCGCCGCCACGTTAGCCAACCAAGCCACCAATTATTTAGTGGGTGATATGGTGCCCAAAAAATTAGGCAACGCACACCCGAATATTGTGCCTTACCAAACCTTTGCCACAAAAGACGGCCACTGTATTGTCGCCGTTGGTAACGATGAGCAATTCATCCGTTTTTGTCACGTGTTGGGATTAGATAACCTAGCACAGCACCCTGATTATAAAACCAACTCTCAAAGGGTTAAAAACCGTGCGCAATTAATTGCCATCTTGCAGTCACAAATGCTCAGTCAAAATCGCGACGATTGGTTAGCCTTATTTGAGCAAGCAAGCGTGCCAGCCGGCCCGATCAATACCATTGATGAAGTTTTCAATCACCCGCAGATCATTGCCCGTGAGATGCGGGTTAACATCCCTCATCCATTGAATAAACATTTACAGTTACCGGGTAATCCCATTAAGTTATCACGAACACCGGTTCAATATCTGCGCCCGCCTCCCATGCTGGGTGAACACGATGATCAGGTGTTTGAGCAATTTGATTTATAATAATTACTCAGCCGCCCATTGTTCATTTGTTTTATGGTTTTTCATCCAATGAATAGCTTGGTGCGTTTTGTTACAGTCCCTACTAATAAATAGGAGATAAAAAATGAGTGATACCTGGGATGATTACGCCGCAGGCTGGGATGACAACCCC
>NYTP01000039.1 GCA_002683575.1 Bermanella sp. | reverse complement strand
ATGACCATGGGCTTACTTCATAATCACAACCGGCTAAAATAAAAACAAAAATCAATAAAGAAATAAATTTTGCTTTCATTTTTTTCATATTAAAAAACATAACGTGCTCCAAAGCCCCAGTTCATAATGCCCTCTAGGCCAAGATAATCGTAATTATCGTTATAGAAATCGGGCTCTCTTATGTAACCAATAAAACCCACGTCCATCACAGACATATCAAAGTAGGCCTGTAATTGTGGTGTTACCTGAAGTGCTGCTTGGTAATTAAAAATAATTCGGAAGGCTGAGGGCGTGTAATAACCATCTGGATATCGCTCAGGCAACTGCAAAAACAAATCAGAGTGATCCCCTATTAACACACCCACACCAAAGTTAAACGGGGTGAGCCTCATGCCCTTGATGTCCCATGAGGTAGCATTCTCATAGCGGTAGCGTAAGGAATAGAGCAGCATCTCTTTGTGATAAGACAGCTCAGGCACGTAACCCAGACCAATCATAAGGTTATGAGCGTCTAATCGAGCGCCATAGGATGCATGAGCAAGGCCCATCAAAGAACCTGACTGTAAATCTAGGTATTCCTCAACGTCATCAAATGCCACCGCTTTCACAGCGCTAAACATACTTAATAAAAGTACCACCACCCGGATAACTGCCACAAACGCCTCACTATAGGATCACAAAAAAGGTAACTCTGTTCATGGGGGGCATTAAATCCTTTTTTGTATACTGAAACTAGCTTAAAAAATGGAACAATTAGATCTAAATTTTACAATACCATGTGTAATCCGGCCTCAAACCCTTATGCCTTAAGGGTTTTTTAAGAAATTACGGTGCTGATCTTAAAAGCGGCTTTTTGGAACAATCCGTTTCTATATAGGCCTTTATTCGTATGTGACGGTTTGTGAGTGAACCCTTTTTCCATTCTTTGCGTAAGCACCCTGCTACTTTGAAAAAGCATGTTCAATTTTTTGTACACTAGGAGGCATATCATGGCCCATTACACCGCTCCATTGAATGACATGAACTTTGTTTTGTTTGACGTCCTACAGGCACAAGATTTAAGCAAGTGCCCTGGGTTTGAAGACGCCAATGAAGAAATGATTCGTGCCGTATTAGACGAAGCCGCCAAAATGGCTGAAAACGTTTTCCAGCCCATCAACCAATCCGGTGATATTGAAGGTTGCCACTACGACCCAGAAACCAAAGCAGTTACCACCCCTAAGGGTTTTAAAGAAGCCTATAAAACCTTTGCCCAAGGTGGTTGGTCGGGTTTGTCCGCGTCACCTGAATTTGGTGGTCAAGGCCTTCCGCACCTGTTAAAGATTGTTGTGGACGAAATGGCTTGCTCAACAAACTTATCCATGGGCATGTACCCAGGTTTAAGCCACGGCGCCATTGATGCATTAACACTGCACGCCAATGATGAATTGAAAAACAAATACCTGCCTAACCTGATCTCAGGTGAATGGACAGGCACCATGTGCTTGACCGAGCCTCAATGCGGTACAGACCTGGGTTTGATTCGTACAAAAGCAGAGCCACAAGCAGACGGCAGCTATAACATTACCGGTACCAAAATTTGGATCACCGGTGGCGAACACGACATGGTCGACAACATTGTTCATCTAGTACTGGCCAAATTGCCAGGCGCGCCTGATTCCAGTAAAGGCATTTCGTTATTCTTAGTGCCTAAATTCTTAGAAGACGGCACTCGTAACCCAGCATTTTGTGGTGGCCTTGAGCATAAGATGGGTATTAAGGCATCGGCCACCTGTGTCATGAACTTTGAAAATGCAAAAGGTTGGTTAATTGGCCAAGAAAACGAAGGCCTAAAATGCATGTTCACCATGATGAACTCCGCTCGTATTATGGTGGGGATTCAAGGATTGGGTCTGGCTGAGAAGGCATACCAAATTAGCCTAGGTTTCGCGAAAGAGCGTTTACAGTCTCGCTCTCTTGCTGGCCCACAAAACCCAGATGAAAAAGCCGATCCTATCTTGGTTCACCCAGATGTGCGTCGTATGATCACACAACAAAAAGTGTTCCTAGAAGGCGCCCGCTGCATGGCGTACTGGACAGGCCTGCAACTGGATCTATCTGAACATCATGAAGACGAAAGCGTGCGTGAAGAAGCCGATGACATCGTGCAAATCATGACTCCAATTGTAAAAGCTTATTTAACCGACGAAGGTTATTTCTCTACCGACCAAGCTTTGCAAAGCATGGGTGGCTCAGGCTTTACTCAAGATTGGGAAGTAGAGCAGCTATTGCGTGATGGTCGTATTGCGCGCATTTATGAAGGCACAAACGGTATTCAGTCTCTTGACCTTGTGGGCCGTAAGCTCATGATCAAAGGTGGCCGCCTACCTCGCACTTACTTCAAAGTCATGAATGAAATGGTCGCCAAACTAAGCAATGAACAGCATCAAGCGCATTGTAAAGATTTGCTACAAACATTACAGAACAGCCTAATGTGGTTAGCCAGTAATGCCGCTAAAGATGCGGAGATTGCAGGTGCCGCCGCCACTCCAATGTTGAAGTTGTTCTCACTCACCACCATGGGTGTCATGTGGTCAACAATGGCAAACATTGCACAAGCTGATCTTAACTCTGGCAAATACACTGAAGATTTTTATCAAGGCAAAATCAAAGCCGCTGAGCACTTCTTCCGTGTCGCTAAACCTCAAGCTGCGTTATTACAAGCAGATATCGAAGCGGGTAAAGATTCATTAATGAACTTCACCCAAGAACAGTTCTAATTATTTGCTAACAAACAATTAGAATAAAAAAACCCGTTATGGTTAATCCATAACGGGTTTTATTTTTTTGGGTGATAACCTTCTAGTTAATTAAACAAGCTCTTGTAACTGTTTAATAGACTGATGATATAACTGGCGAGTACGCTCTAGGGTAACGCCAATTTGTGGTGCGATTTCCCTGAAGTTTTGTCCTTCATGAATTCCAAGGCCGTGATATAGGCGCACAATTTTTTGCTGGCGTTTTGGTAAGTGAGTTAGTAACCCCATCAAATAGTGCATATCGCTGTCTCTTGCCACGTCTTCTTGTGGTGTCGACTGAGCAACATCATCACTTGTGATGGTCTCATCCAAGGTTAAACCGTCTTCTACAAACGATTGGTTCATTGATAACGGCAGGTTACCCACGTTTTGCACATTGCGGATATGGTCTTCATCTATGCCCGTTACTCGCTGCAACTGAGCCACCGTTGGGTAGACTCCATTTGCTTTAAAGTACTCTTCTTTGGCGCGGTCTAGTTTAAAGATACGATCGCTAATATTCGTGGGTAACCTCACAACCGCCCGCTTTTGGGTTAACACGCCTTTAATGGCTTGCTGAATCCACCAGTACGCATACGTGGTGAAGCGAAACCCTTTGTGAATATTGTACTTTGAAGCGGCTTTTAATAAGCCCATAGCCCCTTCTTGAACCAGCTCTTCAGTATCAATGCCCTTATCGCTGTATCGCTTGGCAATATGCATGACTAAACGCATATTGGCTTGTACTAAACGATTACGCTGAGTCTCATAGCGATGCTTCAGGGCACGCGCTTGTTTCTCCAGCGACGTATCCAATTGATCCGCTTCACACAACAATAGATCAAACACACTTGAGCGGTCGCATTGCAGCTTAATTAAGCACAGTGAAAGGCTTTTATAGGATACGTTATGGTTATCATGGATAGATGGAACACTTTGCCCCAGTAACCATAAATCGTACTGGGTGAGCAATTCATCAAGCATTGGGCCCGTTTGATACTGCTCAAGTAAGATATCCATTACCTGTTCAAGCAAGTGTTCTTTGGCCAGTAAAGTTTGGGCCAATTTTTCCATGGCATCATCCATGGCTAGGGCAATTTTTCGCTCTTGTTCAGCATCTAAGATACCGATATCTGGGTAATGTTGAATTAAGCGATTTACGTCATCTGCCTGCATCGTGTCACCTCGTTTGTTACATACTTAATATACGAGGCCACACGTCAATTAGATGTTATAAGAAAGGCTCTTATGCAAAGAATTAATATCATCAAATACATGGGTCGGTTGCAATGCCGCCAGATCAACACCCTGATTATAACCTTGTAATAAGGCCACACTGTCTACACCGGCTTGCTGGGCACACACAATATCCGAACGGCTATCGCCCACCATTAAGCATTGCTCAGGCGTGTTATTGAATGTCTCTAATACATGCAATAAGGGTAAAGGATGCGGTTTTTTCTCAGATAGGCTGTCACCACCGAGGACCAATGAAAAGACGTCATCGATCTTCAGATGGCCAAGCAGTTGCGGTACAAATTGAATGGGTTTATTGGTCAGTAAAACAAGTGTTTTTTCTTGTTCGTGCAACCCTTTGAGTAAAGCCATCACACCTGGGTACAAGGTGCTTTGTTCGCATAAAAACAATTTGTACGAGATTAAAAATTGATTATGTACCGTACTGATTTGGCCAGAATTATGTTCATTAAAATGTGCCAAAGCACGCTCAATGAGCTTTAAGCTGCCATTACCCACCCAGCCACGGACATCCTCTTGCGATACTTCAGGAAAATTAAGAGTGACTAACGCATGGTTTAGTCCCAGGGTTAAATCCGGCACGCTATCCACTAACGTGCCATCCAAATCAAATACAATCGTATGATAGTTATTTAAGTTCAGCATATAAAAAAGCCCCATATTCACTTAATAAAGTAAATACAGGGCTGACCTTTTCAATAATAATTATTTCGTCGCTTTTGCAATTTCTGCACGCATAGCATCAATCGTGGTTTTATAATCTGGCGCATTAAAAATAGCGGAACCTGCTACAAAGGTATCGGCACCAGCCGCAGCAATTTCACCGATGTTATCCACTTTAACACCGCCATCGATTTCAAGACGAATATCAAAACCAGAGGCATCAATTTTCGCGCGTGCTTGTTTAAGCTTGTCTAAAGTTTGCGGGATAAAGCTTTGACCGCCAAAGCCTGGGTTCACTGACATAAGTAAAATCATATCCAGTTTGTCCATCACGTAGTCTAAATAATGCAATGGTGTTGCTGGGTTAAATACCAAACCCGCTTTACAGCCCGCCGCTTTAATTAACTGCAGTGAACGGTCAATATGATCAGACGCTTCCGGGTGAAAGGTTATAAAACTAGCGCCCGCTTCAGCGAAATCGCCAATCATGCGATCCACTGGGCTCACCATTAAATGCACATCAATGGGGGCGGTGACACCATGATTGCGCAATGCCTTACAAACCATAGGCCCTATGGTTAAATTGGGCACATAGTGGTTATCCATAACATCAAAATGCACAACGTCAGCGCCTGCAGCGAGGACGTTATCCACCTCTTCGCCTAAACGGGCAAAATCAGCGGACAAAATAGACGGGGCAATTAACGGGGTTTTGGTGGATGCCGTGCTCATGATTTCTCTCAATTTCATCAAATATAGCAATGCTTCGTATTGTACCTAATTTACACATAATTGCCTGCATTGGAGTGTAAACACACAAATGAAGTTAGTGCTCATTCACACTCTAATTACGATGGCTTTGCTTTTAAATGACATTTTGATTACTCTGCGCCATTATGTCGCACCGCACCACAGCCCTCTTTCATGCTCTAATAAGGTGGGTGTGAGTGACAAAATAATAACAATAATACTTAACCTACGGTTTACCCTAATAGGCTCAATTATGTATCCAATACGTATTTCTTTGGCGTTTATTCTATTGGCTTTGCTTGCCCTGCTTTTAACCCCCATGACGTTATTACGCCCAAGACACCGCAATAATATGGGCGATGTATCCCAGATTTGTGGGCGCTTTATGCTGTGGTACTGGGGCGCAGATGTGAAAATCGAACACCCTGAGCGCTTAGAACCCAACTCGCCCTGTGTCATCATTGCCAACCATCAAGACACCCATGACGTCTTTTTTGCTGTGAACATTATTAAGCGCGGTACCGTCACCTTGGGCAAATGGGAAATGCTTTATGTGCCGTTTATTGGCGGGCTCTTTTATTTAGCGGGTAACATTGTTATCAAACGCACGAATAAAGCTAAGGCACAAAAAGCATTAAGCATTGCCGCTAAAAAAATGAAAGAAGATCAATTGTCGGTATTAATTTTCCCGGAAGGTACCCGTAACTGGGGAAAGCCATTACCGTTTAAATTAGGCGCTTTCAAACTGGCCATCGAAGCGCAAGTTCCCATTCAGCCTGTGTGTTTCTCTCTGCGCCATATCACGATGGACTATAAAAAATGGTGCAGTGGTACGGTAAACGTAAAATGTTTAGAGCCTATTCCCACAGAAGGTTTGACTCAAGACGATGCAGCACCATTGGCCAGCCACTGTCAGAATTTAATTGAACAAGAGTGCATTAAGATCAGCCAGTAACCTGTATTAAACATTTATAAAAAAAGGCCCACGGGGCCTTTTTTTTAATCAGCTTTGTTTTCTGGCTTTTTTAATTTTGTCGTACGCGGTTTGAATATCTTGGGTTTTTTCTTTGGCAATTCGCATCATTTCTTCTGGTAAACCCTTCGCCACTAATTTATCAGGATGATGCTGACTCATAAGTCTACGATAGGCTTTTTTCAACTCGGCATCGGTTGCATTTTCGCTCACACCTAAAACACCATAGGCCACTTTTAATTCATCACCGCTGCGCTGAAACTGATCATTAAAGCGACCACGAAATTGTTCTTGGCTGGCACGAACTCGATTATGAATCAACTCAAACTGTAACGCGCTAACGCCTAAAGTGCGGCACACGCGATCTAAAATATACTTCTCCTGTAGGCTTAACTGGCCATCGGCATAGGCCATGCTCAACAAGATTTCTAAAAACATTTGAATCAATGAGCCACGGTGACCCACTGCGCGCACAAAGTGTTGAAGTTCTTTTTGTAAATCTAAGTGTGGGCTTTTACCCTCATTAAAGTAACTAATAGCCTCAAGACGCTGATCCTCATTTAAGCCCATCTGATCCATGATAAAACGCGCTTGTTCAATTTCAGATTCACTCACGCGGCCATCACTTTTCGCCAACTGCCCCATAATTAAAAACGTCACACGGAAAAATGCATTCTGACTGGCCCCGCGCTGACCACTAGGGCTTTCTTGACGTGCATACATACGATCAAAAGCATTGCCNAGTAAAAATCCTAGCAATAAACCTAATGGACCNCCGGAAAGTAAACCGACAAACCCACCAATAATTCTGCCAGCCCAGTTTTGTTTATTCATTGTNGACTCCTGGCTGTAAGTGCGTTTCTAATTCAGCTAAACGTTCCACGGTTCCCACATCCAACCAATAACCCGTATATTGTTCGCCGCTCACTTGTTGTGCTGACATGGCTTGTTTAAGTAATGGCGCTAATTTAAATGCACCGTCACGACAGCCATCGAATAATGTTTTATGCAAAATACTGGCACCACTGAAGGTCAAGGCCGTGTCGTTTTCATTTTGTTTTTCTTGGGCTTGTCCATCCGCCAGCACAAAGTCCCCTGCTACATTATGCGCAGGATTCGCCACCAACCATAAATGGGCTAAACCATTAAGCGCATGCTGTTGAATGATTTTATAATCCATATCCAACCAAACATCGCCATTAATTACACAGAACGCATCATCGCCATTGGCGCACAATAAAGGCAATGCATTAAAAATACCGCCACCGGTTTCTAGAGCCTGTGATTCTCGACTATAAACAATGCGACACCCAAAGGCTTCACCGTCTTTGAGGTGCGCTTCTATTTGCTCACCAAGGTACGCATGATTAATCACAATATAATCAAACCCAGCTGCCACCAGTTTTCGCACATGGTGCTCAATAAGTGGTATGCCCGCCACAGCCAACATGGGTTTGGGCGTATGATTAGTCAAAGGGCGCATGCGGGTGCCGAGGCCGGCCGCGAGAATCATGGCGGTCTGAGTACTCATTAGGCAGGCTCACCGTCGGATAATGCCAATTCAGGGAGTAACCTACGCTCCAACCACTGGCTAAATTCATCCAGTGTTGAGTACTTAGCCGATACCTCAACAATATAGTTAAGGGTACGTGGAATATCATTCATATAGCCGGTTTTACCGTCACGATGGTTTAAGCGAGCAAAAATACCCACTGCTTTTAAATGACGTTGAATCCCCATCCAATCGAACCACAGCATAAGCTGTTCGTCACTGATGGCTCCTACTAAACCGGCATCACGGGCTTTGGCAAAATAATCGCGCGCCCACTGCTCCACCTGCTCAATGGGCCAAGCGACATAACAATCACGTAGTAGGCTCACCACATCGTAGGTAATTGGGCCAAGTACTGCATCTTGAAAATCGATAATACCAAGGGAGTCGTCTTCACATACCATGATGTTACGGCTGTGATAGTCCCGATGCACCGGCACCTGTATCTGACCCAGGGCACTTTCACGTAATACTTCAAAGGTTTCACGTAACATGTGCTGCTCTTGTGAGGTGAGCGTCAACCCCAAATGCTCGCCCAAGTACCAGTCTGTAAACAAGGCCATTTCACGGTCTAACAGAGCCTTATCATAAGGCGGTAAATCCAGCTGGGTGTGCTGAATACCAATCAAGCTATCTAATGCTTGGTGGTACAAACCTTCGGCACTGGCTTCATTTAACAAAGGAAACAACAACTGATCGCCCATGTCGCTTAATAGCATGAAACCCTGCTCTAAATCAGCCTGAACAACTTGCGGCACATGAATACCTTGCTCAAGCCAGGCTTGGGCAATTCGGACAAACGGCTCACTGTTTTCTTTCTCAGGTGGCGCATCCACGGCTATATAAGTGCAACCTTGGGTGGACTGGCGAAAGTAACGGCGAAAGCTGGCATCACCAGAAACCACTTCTAATGAACCTTGTGGCACTTCAGAGTTCGAAGCGAGGGTGCTATTGACCCATTTTTGTAAAGATTGTTGGCGGTCATCCATTATGAACACTGGCCCTTGTTTGGGATAAAACGTACAATTTTGGTTTTGCTGCGCACGATAGCATAAGTTTCCGCTTTGATTAGGAATTTCCCCGAGGAATTTTCACAAAAGCCGGTGCAGCCAATGTACATTCGCCATGATAATTAATAACTTACGTTTTAGCTTTGATTAGGAATTTCAACCATATGCCACGCCAAGGGCTCCTTCTTCTTGCCATCGTGGCTGCCTCCGCACAGGCGAGCTCCGTCGCGCCCTATGACCAGCTTGGCTGGGTACCCCGTGATCAATTACCCACTGAGATGCAAGAATCCCTGCCCAGTTTCTGTAGTGGTAACTACATTGCTGAATCGTTCACCCTCAATACACACTCTGAATCAGGGACGATGGAAATCCAAAGCGATTTTGGTGAATTCGTTGAGCAACAAGGTGCCGTCTTTAATGGCAATGTAGTGGTGCAACAAAACGGCCAGCAAATTAACGCCGACAGCGCCACTTACAACCAAGCCTCTGGGGCGGCTACGTTCAGCGGTGCAATCCGTTTTCGTGGTAACGACATCGCCATGAGCGCCGCCAGCATGGATTACAACATCAATACTGGTGCCGCCAGCCTAAATCAAGCCCAGTATGTCATCGCCCCCTTGCACCTGCGTGGCGAAGCCGGCCGTTTAGAGCTCATTGAACAAAACACTGCTCATTTATTTGATGCCAGCTACACCTTCTGTGAGCCAGGTCATAATGACTGGGATATCGCTGCCAGTGAAATCCATTTAAACCAAGCCAAAGGCTATGGCGAAGCTTGGCACGGGCGTTTGCGCATCAAAGAAGTGCCTGTGATGTACTTGCCATATTACCGCTTCCCTCTAGGGCCTGACCGCCTAACCGGTTTTTTAAACCCAGAAATCAGCTTGAGCGTGCGCACACCACAAGGTGAGCTTGGCAATACTGAAGTGCGTGTGAATCAATTTGCCACGCCGTTTTATTTTAATATTGCGCCAAATTACGATGATACCTACACCCCTCGCTTTGTAGATGGCCATGGCATTATTCATGAAAATGAATTCCGCTATTTAAATGCCGCCGGTCGAGGTGACCTGAATCTAAGTTATCTTGGGCGCGATGAGGCCAACGAGAAACTCAGTTCAGACGAAGACTTTCGACCAACCACCCGCTGGTCGCGCTCACTTGTGCATACCGGACAGTTTTCCAGCAAGATACAAAATCGAATTGATTACAATGAAGTCAGCGATGAAGACTTTGAAGACGATTTCAACAGCACCGGTATCATCAGCCGTGTCAGCCACCTTAAACAAAATGCCGAAGTGGAATACAAGGACAACCAATGGCAATTACTCACCCGAGTCGAACAGTATCAAACCATTGATGAAAACATCGCCGATAGCAGTCGCCCTTTTAGCCGATTACCGCAAGTGGAGCTAACACGCTTAAACCCTTTCAACTACAACACACTTAATTATGATGCCAAGGTACAAGCCACTCGTTTTACCCGTGACAAAGACGGCATCACAGGTGCAAACCGAATTGACGGCGAGCGTTTTCATACCGAATTAAACCTAAGCTACCCGTGGCAGCAAGCCTATGGATTCATTACCCCGAAAATACAAGCCATGTACACCCAGTACAGTTTTCAAAATGTGGATGACACCTTAATCACACAAGGCTATGAAGATGAAGTGAACCGGGATGTGATCATTAGCAGTATTGATGCGGGCTTATATTTTGATCGTAATTTTCAATTTTTAGACACCAGTTATGCACAAACCCTTGAGCCGCGTTTAATGCTCGCTTATGTACCTTATGTGGATCAAAGTCAGATCCCTTTATTTGATACCACAGAAACCACTTTTAGTTACAGCCGCTTATTTAACGCCAACCGTTTTACCGGTCTTGACCGAGTGGGCGACACACAACAAGTCAGCTTGGGTTTAACCTCACGTGTATTAAACGAGCAAGGTGTTGAAGTGATGCGCGCCAGCATTGGCCAGATNNANTANTTNAGTGANCGCANAGTAGANNTAANCCNNNCCGNNACCACCTTAGAAGACGAAGATACACAAAACAGCTCCTCTTTGGCCGGTGAGTTTCAGTGGTTATTCGCCGACAACTGGCGTACCCGNCTGGATGTACAGTACAACCCCCATGCTGAAGAAAGTGAAGAGCCCATTGAAAAAGCCAGCGCGCAGCTTAACTACCAAAGCCCTAATAGCTGGCTATTTGATATGAACTTCAGCCATGTTGAAGCCAGCGAACAAAAACAAGTGGGCATCGCGTTCTTTGCGCCCATCAATGACAGCTGGGCGTTTTATGCGCAGAAAAAACACGACATATGGGATTACACACCCGAACAAAGACAAAGCCTTGAAGATGAAAATTTATTGAACATTGAAGGTCTAGTGGGCATCGAATATCAGAATTGTTGCTGGCGCGCCCAGTTTACATATGAAGAACACACACGCAGTGACAGTACCAAAGACTATCAGTACATGTTGCAGCTGCATCTTAAAGGCTTAGGCATCATTGGCAGCAAGAGCGATGACATCTTAAGCGAACGCATTTTAGGTTACGATCAGAGGCAGATTCATGATTATTAAACAGTTAACCCAGCGCCCTTGGCTAAGCGCGCTTGTGGCATCATTAGTATTGAGCGCACCATTGGCACAGGCCCAACTCAAAAGCATCGACCGCATTACGGCCGTCGTCGATGATGACATCATCATGCATAGTGAACTGAACTCTCGGGTAGATGTGGTTAAAAATCAAAGTAAGGGCATGCGTCTGCCCCCTGACGATATCCTCAAACAACAAGTACTCGAGCGCTTAATCACTGAAAGTATTCAAATGCAAATGGCCGAACGCTCCGGTGTGCGCATCAGTGACCAGCAACTTAATCAAACCATTGAAACCATTGCCAAGCAAAACGGCATGAGCTTACGTCAGTTTCAACAGGCCCTAGAAAAAGACGGCGTACCCTATGCCCAAGCTCGCGAACAAATTCGTCGTGAACGCGTTATTTCAGAAGTTCAGCGTTACCGTGTGGGCTCTAAAATTCAAATCAGCGAGCAAGACATCGACAGCTTTTTAAACAGTGCGCGCGGCCAAAGCGCCACGGCAGAAGAATACCGTTTAGGTCATATCTTGATTCAACTGCCAAGCCAAGCCAATAAAGAGCAGCTTAAAAAGGCACAAAACAAAGCGAAAAAAATCGTCAAAGACTTACGCAAAGGCGCTGACTTTCAACAAACGGCCGTCGCAAACTCAGAAGGCCGTAATGCACTAAAAGGCGGTGACCTTGGTTGGAGAAAAGAAGCGGAACTGCCGTCACTATTTGCCGACATCGTACCAAGCTTGAAAAAAGGCGGTATTAGCGACCCAATTCGCAGCGCCAGTGGTTTCCATATTATTAAAATTACCGACAAGCGCGGCGGTGAAGAACAACTGGTTCGCCAGACCCGCGCACGCCATATCTTAATTCAAGAAACCACCATTCGTGATGCCAAACAAAGCGAGCAGCTCATTAACCAGCTTTACAAGCGCGTTAAAAAAGGCGAAGACTTCGCCAAACTGGCAAAAGAGTTCAGCGATGACCCTGGCAGCAAGGTCAGCGGTGGCGATTTAAATTGGATAAACGAAGGCGACATGGTGCCGGCGTTTGAAAAAACCATGAAGGCCACCAAAAAAGGCCAAACCAGCAAGCCATTTAAATCGCGTTTTGGCTGGCACATTTTGCAAGTGACCGACTACCGTCAAAAAGACATGGGCGAAGAAGTACAGCGCAATCAAGCTCGCCAATTGCTTTACTCTCGTCGCTTTGAAGAGGAACTACCGGTTTGGTTACGCCAAATCCGTGCGGATGCCTATGTGGAAGTGAAAAATGAGTTATAGGCTAGCCCTAACCGTGGGCGAACCTGCTGGCATCGGTCCGGATTTAACCGTGGCCCTTGCCCAACAAGCCCAGCAAAACCAAATCATTGCCATTTGCGACCCCGACTTACTAGAGCGTCGCGCAAAAGCACTGAACCTGCCTTTGCTAATCAAGCCATTTGATGCAAGCGATGCATCTCCCGCCAAGGCGGGTGAAATCTGGGTCAACCCCATTGCGTTGGCCGAACCAGAAGAAATCGGTGTACTTAATCCCGCCAATGGCCAATACGTGCTCGATACCCTAAGCCATGCCGCTCAAGGCTGTCTTGATGGTTTATATGACGCCATGGTGACTGCACCGGTACACAAAGGGGTGATCAACGAAGCCGGTGTTGCCTTTACCGGTCATACTGAGTTTTTAGAAGAGTATACACACACCGAGCGCGTTGTGATGATGCTTGCAACCAAGGGGTTAATGGTGGCTTTAGTGACCACTCACTTACCACTAAAAGACGTGCCACAGGCCATCACTCAAGAGCGTCTCACTCAAGTTATTAATGTTCTCGATACCGACCTAAAGCGTTATTTTGCCCTACCCAAGGCCAATATACTGGTATGCGGATTAAACCCCCACGCAGGTGAAGGTGGCCACATGGGCACAGAAGAAATCCACGTGATCGAGCCAACATTAGCCAAACTGCGTGAACAAGGTATTGGTTTGAGTGCGCCCTTGCCAGCGGACACCTTATTCACCGATAAAGTGCTCAAAACCGGGGATGCGGTACTCGCCATGTACCATGACCAAGGTTTACCCGTTTTAAAATACAAAGGCTTCGGCCAAGCAGCTAATATTACATTAGGCTTACCTATTATTCGTACATCTGTGGATCACGGCACCGCCTTAGATTTAGCCGGAACCGGCCAAGCCGACAGTGGCAGCTTACACACCGCCATTGAATACGCCGAGTTAATGGCTGCCAGCCGTGCTGCCCACAAAGGAAACTAACATGTCTCGCCAACACATGGGTCATCAGGCCCGAAAACGCTTTGGTCAAAACTTTCTACATGATCCCAATGTTATTCGTAACATCGTCAAAAGCATTCGCCCAAAAGTGGGTGACAACATGGTGGAAATTGGCCCAGGCATGGGCGCCATCACTGAAGAATTATTAGATGCCACCGAAGGCTATCTTAACGTGGTCGAGCTCGACCGTGACTTGATCCCAGGTTTGAATGTTAAGTTCTTCAACATGCCAGGCTTTAAGATTCATGAAGCTGATGCCTTAAAATTCGATTTTGCCAGCTTATACGAAGACGAGCGCCCACTGCGCATTGTGGGTAACTTGCCGTATAACATCTCCACTCCACTGATTTTTCACTTGCTCAGCTACACAGGCAAGGTAAAGGACATGCACTTCATGCTGCAAAAAGAAGTGGTTCAGCGCATGGCGGCAGGCCCGGGTGATAACAACTACGGCCGTCTATCCATCATGGCGCAATACCATTGCGAAGTTCAGCACTTATTTGATGTGGGCCCTGGTGCGTTTAAACCTGCGCCGAAAGTCGATAGCGCCATTGTGCGCATGGTGCCTTACAAAGAAATCCCTCATCCGGTTAAAGATCACCGCACCCTTGAAAATATCGTGCGTGAAAGTTTCTCTATGCGTCGTAAGACCCTTAAGAACAACCTAAAAAACACCATTAGCGCTGAGCAATTAGAATCCATCGGCATTGATCCAACCCTACGCCCAGAGCGACTAGGTCTAGCGGAATACGCTCGCATTGCCGACTTTGTATATGAGGCTAACCATGGCTAAAGTGTTCGTACATGTGATGCCTCACTACATGGCAGAAGAATCGGCGCCAGAAAAAAAGCGCTACGTTTTCAGCTACACCGTCAGCATTACCAATGAAACACTGGAACCGGTACAACTGATGTCGCGCCACTGGATCATCACCAATGGTGAAACCTTAGGCACCCAAGAGGTGCGAGGCGATGGGGTGATTGGTCAGCAACCTATTATTAAACCTGGTGA
>NYTP01000038.1 GCA_002683575.1 Bermanella sp. | reverse complement strand
TATCGGGCATCAAAAGTTAAACCGGCGGAGGCGTTACGCTATGACATCTAATACGACGGTTTTACGTTGCGAGCAGCTTGTTAAAGAGTATCAAGTGGGCCCTGAGCCCATTCGTATTCTAGACGAATTAGAATTCAACTTATCACAGGGCGATTGGGTTTCTGTAGTAGGGGCGTCAGGTTCAGGTAAAACGACCTTGTTAAACATGCTTGCAGGTTTAGATGCGCCAAGCAGTGGCCGAGTCATGTGGGCAGAGCAAGATATTAGTCTTTTGCCTGAGGCGCAGTTAGGTAAATTACGTAATACTCATTTGGGTTTTGTTTATCAGTTCCATCATTTGTTGGCGGAGTTCAGTGCCAGCGAAAACGTGGCAATGCCCTTGTGGATTCAAGGCAAGAGTAAAAAACAAGCCCTTGAGCAGGCCAATGATATGTTGGATAAGGTGGGTTTGACCTCACGTTATGAGCACAAGCCGGCTGAATTGTCAGGTGGTGAGCGTCAGCGTGTTGCTATTGCGCGTGCATTAATTACTGAGCCTGCTTTGGTTTTATTGGATGAGCCCACTGGAAACCTTGATGCGAATACCGCACATGACATTCAGCAGTTGATCGCCAAGCTCAATAAAGAAGTGAAAACCGCGTTTGTTGTGGTCACTCACGATGTGGCGTTTTCCAGGTTGGCACAAACCAGTTATCAACTTTTGGATGGCAAGCTTCAACACTTAGAGGCGCTGGCTTAACCAGCGCTTTTTTGATTTAAGCGTTTGAGCGCGCGTTTTTTCCAGTTGCTAACAACATGGAAGCGCCAGAAAAGACGAATACCAACAAAGCCAATGGCGGAAAAAACAACGGCACATAGCAGTGAGCCTAGTAATAAGGGTTGCCATATGGTGCTTAGTTCGGTGAGAGCCCAATCTAATGACAGTTCTATCTCAAATGCCCGTGTTGGTGTATCTAGCAACACGGTGCCTACTTTGTAAGTAAAGTAAAAGATAGGAGGGATGGTCAGTGGGTTGCTGATCCAAACCAGTCCAATGGAAATGGGCAGGTTTGAGTGGATAAAGACACCGGCGATGGCTGCGGCCACCATTTGAAAAGGCATGGGTATAAACGCAAAAAAAATCCCAACTAAAAATGCTCTAGAGACCGAGCGGCGATTCAAATGCCATAAATTAGGTTCATGCAGCAAAGGCCCCAAAAACTGCAAAGAGGGGTGTTGTTGAACGCTACTTGGGTTTGGGAATAAGCGCTTAAGTGTCTTTTTAGGCATAGTATTCTCGGACACAATCCAAAGGGAATATTAATAATATGGAACATGTGTCCCTTGAGAAGGGCGCAATTATGCACGGAATGCATAGGACATGCTAGTTATCAAAAGACCCTATATGGGGTTTATTATAGGCACATTATTGGCGTCTGTTTGGCCTGACTTAGCCTTGTTGTTGAGCCCATTGTGCTTATTGCTGTCATTTTTTCTAGGCCGCACTGCCACGTACTTTTTATTCTTTTTGCTAGTGGGCGTGGTCTGGGTTAATGTCCATTGGGCCATGGCACAGTCTTCAGCTCTGCCTCTTAGTGCTGGTAAATCACAGTCGTTAATAACCGGAGAGGTTGGCTTTGTATCCAAGCAAGGCCACAAGTCGGCATTTGATTTCATGCCTGTGGGTCAAGGGGCAAAATTAAAAGTAAGTTGTTATCGTTGTCCATATACCATAATGGCCGGTGAGCANTGGCAGTTGTCACTCAGGGTGAAACCCATTCACTCATTTCAAAACCCTGGNGGATTTGATTACCGCTCTTGGATGNTGGCAAANGGGTATTCGGCCCAAGCTTATGTGGATATACGCTCGTCNAATAACCAGCTAATTCATTCGTCACCACTTGGTTATTTAAATCGTTTGAGTCAGTTGCTCTCTCCTGATCATTANCCAATTCTNAGNGCNCTNATATTAGGNGATAAAAGCGGCTTAAAGGGCGATGANAAGCGNNTAGTNTTNGCATCNGGTATNAGTCATNTATTCGTAGTCTCTGGNCTGCACGTGGGGATTGTGGCAGGCCTTGTGGNTCTGCTTGTATATTGGTTNCAGCGGCCTCTATTGCTGCTGGGCTGGCGTTATGGTCGCTCTGTTTCTGTGGCGTTGGGTTTGTCAGTGGCTTGTCTGTATGGGTTTGTGACGGGCTTTCAGGTACCTGCTATTCGAGCGGTTCTTATGCTCGGTTGTGGTGTGTTCATGCTTTATCAAACACGCTTTACCCATGTTATTCATTATTACTTGTTTGCACTTTTCATTGTCATGCTGGCAAAGCCACTCGCATTCATGGATATGGGAAGCTGGTTGTCATTCAGTATTGTGCTGGCGCTTATATTGGGGTTTTCATCGGGGAAAAGACCATCATGGTTTCGTGGCTTAATTAAAGCTCAGTGGCTTGCCTTTTGTATGGGTGGTTTGGTGTTGCTTGGGTTCAATCAAGCTGTTGTGCCGTTTTCGCTGATCATTAATTTTGTATTGATTCCCTTGTTCACCTTGTTTGTCATGCCCGCTATATTAATTGCCTTGTTTTGCGCATTTTTTGGTCAGTTAGTTGTGCTTACTTGGCTTGAATGGGGCTTGGAATATCTGCTGACTTTGTTGCATCGCATCAGTGATGTCATGACTTGGTCTTTGCCGGTTTTTATCGAACACCGGTTTTTATTGATGTTTGCTCTGGGTCTTTTGCTATTACCCAAGGTGCTAGGCCTTCGAATGTTAGCTGGTACTGCCATCCTCGTTGTTTTGTTGTTACCTGTTAAAAAGTCAGAGTATGGCGGCTTTAAATTAATCGTATTTGATGTTGGGCAAGGCAGTGCAGCCTTGGTGCAAACGCAAAATCATTCAGTTTTAGTAGATACGGGTGCTAAGTTTATGACCGGTTTAGGTTTGGCTGATTTTGTGATCTTGCCATATTTGCGCCAGCAAACAGTAAGGCACCTCGATATGTTGCATGTGACTCATGAGGATAATGACCATGCTGGTGGCTTGGCGCTGATAAAACCTCTAGCGTCCAAAGTAGTTGGTCAGCGTCAGTGTGAATCGGCTACCTGGCAATACGATGGTGTGATCTTTTCGCGGTTTCAGGCTATTGGCTTTACTGAGGGAAATAACGGATCTTGTTTACTAAAAGTTACCTCGTCGGTAGGGCAGAGTGTTTTATTTACAGGGGATATCGAAAAAGAGGCCGAGCAAGCCCTAATTGCCCAAGATGACCTGGATTTAACGGCAGAAATATTGATTTCACCTCATCATGGTAGTCGCTCTTCAAGCTCTGATGGATTCTTAGATGAGGTAGGTGGGCAGGTTGTGGTGGTCTCTTCTGGGTTTTTAAACCACTATGGTCACCCACATGAACAAATATTACACAAATATGCCACGAGAAATATGATGGTTTATACAACTGCGCACGATGGGGCGGTACAAGTTGCGTTTCCTCCTAGACAAGAGGCGCTAGTTGTTTCAACATACCGCCCTAATTTCGGTATTACAGAATAATATAAGTAGGAGTAATGAGGTGAAAGAACTGGTATTTGCTGGCGGTTGGATGATGATCCCCCTCATTTTGGCCTCTGTTTTGGCCGTAGCTATATGCATTGAGCGTTTTTGGACGCTACGCCCGGATAACATTGCCCCTAAGCACTTGTTGGCTCAGGTGTGGATGTGGATCAAAAACAATGAATTAGATAGTGCAAAGCTTAAGCAATTAAAAGCGGATAGCCATTTAGGCGCTGTCCTTGCAGCAGGCTTGAGTAATTCTCGTCATGGTCGTGATATTACCAAAGAAGCCATTGAGCAAGCAGCGGCTCAGGCCGTGCATGAAATGGAACGTTTCCTAAGCACACTGGGTACCATTGCTGCGGTTGCCCCTTTAATGGGCTTACTGGGGACAGTGTTGGGTATGATCTCTGTGTTTAATGAAATCATGGCTCAGGGTACTGGAAATGCAGGTGTGCTTGCCGGTGGTATTTCAGAAGCGTTGGTAACAACGGCCGCTGGGATGATGATTGCTATTCCAGCTTTGGTGTTTTACCGCATCTTTGAGCGTCGCATAGATGAGATCCTAATTTTCATGGAGCAAGAAGCGGTTAAACTTGTTGATGTCTTGCACGGTGATCGTGAAGTCAGTGAGACGCCAGAGGGTTAAGTTGTGAACTTTAAGCGTCAAAATAAAGAAGAGCTCAGTTTAAATCTGACCCCCTTAATTGATATTGTTTTTTTACTGCTAATATTTTTCATGGTGAGCACAACGTTCACTAAAGAAAACCATTTGGCTGTGAATTTACCTGAAGCTGATGGTGAGGTGGCGGACGCCCCTGACCAAATGGTTGAGGTCGTGATTGATCAGCAAGGTGCTTACAGTATTAATGGTCAGGCTTTGATTAATCAAAAATTGGTGACATTAAAACAAGCCATTGAAAAAGTGTCTTCAGGTGATAAAAGTTTACCTTTTATCATTACTGCTGATGCATCTACGCCTCATGAGTTCGTGGTTCGTGCCATGGATGCCGCCGGTCAACTGGGTTTTTCTCGGTTGAGTATTACCAGCAAGCAAGCTAAATAAAGATGAATGATAATTCAAATCTAACAGACTGGGCGCTTTATAAGCGCCTACTCGGTTATGTGTTTCAACAAAAAGGCCTATACCTGATTGCGATATTAGGCTTCTGCATATATGCATCAACGGCACCTATGTTGGCGCATTTGATGGACCTCATTGAACAAACCTATCAAAACCCTACCGTCGAAGCTCGTACTTTGTTGGTATTAATCATACTGGGAATCTTTGCATTACGTGGTTTAGGTAGTTTTTTAGGGGATTTCTTTTTAGCTAAAGTAGGGCGCACAGTCGTACATAAGCTGCGTACTGCGCTGTTTAATCATTACTTGATATTACCGAATGAATTTTTCGATAAGCATGCCAAAGGTCATATCATTTCAAAAATCACATTTGATGTTGAGCAGGTTTACGGCTCTATCACAAACGCGGTGACCAGCTTGGTGCGTGAAGGATTAACCGTTATCTTTTTGCTTGGTTATATGTTCTACATGAACTGGAAGTTAACACTCATCTTTTTCGCCGCGGCCCCTTTCTTGGCTTTTATTGTTAAAAAGGCGAATAAATATTTCAAAAAATACAGCACCAATGTGCAAGGCAGTATGGGGCAGGTAACTCAGGTAGCGGGTGAAGCTGTCAACGCCTACCAAGAAGTTAAGATTTTCTCAGGCCATGCATATGAGCAAAACCGTTTCTTCAAAGTGAGCGATACCAACCGAATTCAAACGTTAAAGTTTGCGCGGGTTAAAGCCATTAGTGTTCCCATGATGCAAATGATTGTGGCAATGGCCATTGGTGCGTTGATGTGGGTGGCGTTGGATCCTCGTGTCATTGGAGGGATGGACTTTGGCCAATTAATGGCATTTATGACCGCAGCCAGTACTCTGGCTAAGCCAATGCGTACCCTTGCCGGTATTAATGCCTTGCTTCAACAAGGTGTAGTGGCTGCGAAAAGTATCTTCTCTGTTTTGGGTCATGCGGCAGAAGATGATGCTGGCGATACCTCAATTAAAAAAGCCCAAGGCGCTATTCGTATTGGGCATTTGAACTTCCAATACCCAGATTCTGATGAAGTGGTTTTAAAGGATATTCAATTGGATGTTCAACCAGGTCAAAGTGTTGCCTTGGTAGGTAAGTCTGGCAGTGGTAAATCAACGCTGATCAACTTGTTAACGCGTTTTTATGATTTTAAAGATGGCGATATTTTGTTGGATGGTCGAAGCATTAAAGATTACCCACTTGACGATTTACGTCGTCAAATTGCCCTTGTTAGCCAGGGTGTGACTTTATTTAATGATACTGTCTTTAATAATATTGCCTATGGTGCTCTGGCAGATAGAACCAAAGAAGAAGTATATGCCGCAGCCAGAGCCGCCCATGCCTTAGAGTTTATTGAGCAGATGCCTCAGGGTATGGAAACGATTATCGGCGATGACGGTGTCATGTTGTCAGGTGGCCAGCGTCAGCGGTTAGCCATTGCCCGTGCTATTTTGAAAGATGCTCCCATCCTGATTTTAGATGAAGCCACCAGTGCCCTTGATACGGAATCTGAGCGCTACATTCAAAAAGCCCTGGATAACTTAATGAAAGACCGCACCAGTTTTGTTGTTGCCCACCGTTTAAGCACCATTGAAAAAGCGGATACCATTTTAGTCGTTAACCAAGGTGAAATTGTAGAGCGTGGTGATCACCAAACACTTATAAATCAGCAAGGCTTTTATAAAAACTTGCATGATATGCAATTCAGTGGGTAGCGTGTGTTAGAGCGTTTATTTAACCTAGCGTGGTATGGTCGTGTCCCTTGGACTTGGCTGCTATGGCCTTTAGCTGTTTTGGTAAGGGTTGTGACAACACGTAAGCGTCAGGCGTACCTGTCTGCTCCCAGTGCGTCATATGACGTGCCGGTTATTGTAGTGGGTAACATCACGATAGGCGGCACGGGTAAAACGCCTGTTGTGCAGTCTATTGTTCAGTACCTACAAGGTTTAGGCTTTCGACCGGGTATTATTAGTCGTGGCTATGGCGGCACACTGGATCAATTTCCTCACATAATTAGAGCGCAAGATGATTCAGTTAGAGTAGGGGATGAGCCCTTCATGCTGTTTCAGTCATTAGGTGTACCTGTTGTGGTTGATCCTATTCGTACTCGGGCTGTTTCGTGTACTCTTGAGGCAGGTGTGGACATCATTATAAGTGATGATGGTTTGCAGCATTACCAGTTACATCGTGATTATGAAGTGTGTGTGATAGATGGCTCACGTAATCTTGGAAATGGCCAGCTAATGCCAGTGGGGCCACTTCGTGAGCACAAAAGTCGCCTGGTAACGGTTGATTATGTGTTAACCAATGCATTAATGGAGTCGGATTTTACTTTTCAGATTGAGCCGGTGGCATGGGTTAATGTATTAACCGAAGAGCATGTTTCTGTGCAAAATTTTAAGGTGGCGAGTGATGCGCTGGCTATAGCTGGAATCGGTAATCCAGATAAATTCAAACACACCTTGGCACAGCTTGATGTACATTGTGCGCACAAATGGTTTGCTGATCATCACAGCTATACAGCGGATGATCTTGATGGTTTAGCGAATCAAATACTAATGACGCAAAAGGACGCGGTGAAGATAAAACCGTTTGCCCGAGATGATATGTGGTACCTGAAAATATCAGCTCATTTGCCTGATGCCTTCTTTCAGAATTTAAAACTGAAACTTGAACAGTGGAAGCAGAACCATGGATAAAAAATTACTCTCTTTGTTAGTTTGCCCTTTGTGCAAAGGGAATTTGATACTGGATAAAGAAAAGTCAGAGCTTATCTGTAAGTTCGATGCGGTTGCCTACAAGATCGACGACGGCATTCCTGTCATGCTTCCAGAGAGTGGTAGACCATTAACCACTGATGAAAAGCTGGCTAAATAAATCATTTGAAATATAAAAACGGGTCCTGTGCTTTGCCTTTATAGCGGATTTCAAAATAAAGTCTTGCCCGTTTTCCATCTCCCTCGCCAACGGCTGCAATGAGTTGGCCTTGTGAAACGTGATCCCCTTCGTACACATAATTTGAATAGTTGTTGCCGTAGACACTGATGATGTTATTTGAGTGTTGAACCAGTATTAAGTTGCCATAGCTATTGATGGCATTACCACTGTAAATCACTTCACCTTTGTCGATGGCTACAATGGGGTCTCCCAGTTTAGAGGTTATTTCAATGCCATGTTTGTGTTGTGAGTACTGAACTTGGCTAAGGTTAGGTTGCTTCTCCAGTGGCCACTTGAAAGTGTTGCTAGTAATGGAGCGGCTTGTGCTATCTGCAAAAGTTGCCGTGTCATTTAGATTTATTGTGTTCGCGTCTGACTCCATTTTTGTTAGGGGTGATAATGAGGTTTTTTGCTGTGCTGATACACTGGGATGAAATGTTTGTAGTCCAAGGCTGATGCTGGTGAACATAAGTAATGCGAGAACAAATGTGAGCCCTAATTCCCTGTAGCCGATGTGATGGCGTAGAATATGGTCAGAAGTGGCTTCTAAACGTGTTAGGCGTTTATCTATGTGGCTTACTCGGTTATTTAATCCGAGTAAAAATCTCGCACTGCCTTTGGTCTGGCTTTTTAGATTGATATTCTTTGTAGGTGTGTCACTTTTAACAAGCTTGGGTTGAGTTAACATAAGTATGTTCACGGTTAATGGTCATGCTTGTTTGAAAGCATAATGTTTGCCATGTTTAAAAATAAGCAGCTAAATAGACTGTGTGTGCCGTGGTTTGAATATGAGCGGCAAAGTATTACCTCAAAAGAGGCAAGTGGAGGTCAGCCATCTATGAAAATTTTATTTGTTTGTCTTGGAAATATTTGTCGATCCCCAACCGCTGAGGCTGTTCTGCGACACTTGTCGAGCCTTCATGAGGTTGACCTTGATATAGATAGTGCGGGTACGGCTGCTTATCACATTGGTAAGTCTCCTGATACGCGATCAGCACAAGCGGCAAAAGCACGTGGAATGTCCATGCAAGGCCAGAGTGCCCGTCAAGTTTCAGTGAATGATTTTTATGAGTTTGATTTTATTTTTGCCATGGATAAAGCGAACTATGACAATCTGCTTGCTTTAAAGCCACCTAATGGCAGTGCTCATTTAAGTTTGTTTTTAAGTGAATACGGGCAGTTAAATTATGACGAAGTGCCCGACCCATATTATGGTGGCGATCAGGGTTTTGAGTTGGTTTTGGATTTACTTGAAGATGCCTGTGAGCAGTTTATACAGAAAAAGGTTTTACCATGAATATTCAGCCTAATGTGTCATTGTTGGCGCTTAATACTTTGGCAGTACCATCTCGTGCGCAGTATTTAGCACAGGTAGAAAGTCTTGATGAATTAAAAGAGGCAGCCGCTTTTGCAAGTCAGTCTAATCTTGAAATGAAGGTGCTGGGCGGCGGCAGTAATGTGGTATTACCTGAATATGTTAGTGGTCTTGTGCTTCGTTATATGTCCACTGAATATCAGGTCATTAATGAAGATGACGAGCATGTTGTATTGCGGGTGGGTGCGGGTTTTAACTGGCATGATTTGGTAATGAAAACCCTTTCTGAGGGTTTTTTCGGCTTGCAAAATTTAGCCTTTATACCGGGCTTGGTGGGCGCGGCGCCAGTACAAAATATTGGTGCATATGGTGTTGAAGTAAAGGAGTTTATTCAAACTGTTCACGGTGTTATTTTTGAAGACGGTGAAGTATTTGCTTTGAAAAATGAAGAGTGTCATTTTGATTATCGTGAAAGCATCTTTAAACATGAGTTAAATAATCGAGCTTTAATTACAGCTGTTGATTTTAGGCTTAATAAACAACCGAATATTAATGTCGACTATGCGCCGCTCGATAAAATGGCACAGGAGCGTGGAGTACCTTCGCCTTTGGAGTTGGCACATTGGGTCATTGATGTACGTAGTAGTAAATTGCCCATTCCTAGTGAGCTGCCTAATGCGGGCTCATTTTTTAAAAACCCTATTATCAATGAATCTGTATTTGCTGATTTAATAAAGCGTTATCCGTCTATGCCTCACTATCATCAGTCAGTAGGTGTGAAGGTGCCTGCAGGCTGGTTGATAGATCAGATGGGGTTCAAAGGTAAAACCTTTGGGCCTGTCAGTGTGCACAAGAAGCAGGCTTTAGTATTGGTCAATAAGGGTGGAACAGGGAAGGACGTACTTGCAGCGTCTGAGCAAATTAAACTGGCTGTGTACAATCAGTATGGCATTGAATTGGAGCAGGAGCCCCGTGTTTTTACATGAAACATTGATGCAATATATTTAAGGTTTGCATGGTTTAGCCACGCAGAAATAAAAAAGGGACTCATTGAGTCCCTTTTTTTATTTTAAGATCTAATTAAGAATTAGATTCTTGCGTTGCACGTGCTTCCGCTTCACGTTGGCGACGTTTAACTTCCCTAGGGTCGTTATACGCACGTTTCGGCTTAGGGCGTGACTCAGTATTGCTCTGCTGTGGAATGTCGTTAGCAGATGGTGTTAGCTCAGCTGCTGCCGGCGCTTTAGGTGCGGCTTCGGCTGGCTTGTTAACAATAGTCTCTTCTTTTGCAGGCGCTTTTGCTTGCTCAGCTTGTGGTGCCTTTTTAGGCTCCGCTTTTTCTTCAAGCTTTTGCGCAGGCTTCGCTTGCTCTGTTTTTACTTCGGTTTTCGCCTCTGCTTTTACTGGCTCAGGCTGCTTAGTTTCAACTGTTTTTTCAACAGGTGCTTTGTTAACTTCAGCTTGAACTGGTTTTGGCTCAGCAACTTGAGGTGCAGCTGCTTCAGGTGCTTGAGTCGCTGTTTTAGGTGCTTGCACGGCTTGAACGTCTGTCACCTTACCCTCGGTAGTAGGGGCGGCTGCTAAAGGTTTCTTTTCGGCTTTAGGGGCTTCTTTTTCAACGGCTTTAGGCTTGGTGTTCACGTCTTCGATTTTGCGAGCAACGTTTTCATCTAGCTTGTTTGGCTGCTGGTTGCGGTTGCGACGACGGGCAGTATTTTGATTGCGACTTTGATTTTCATCACGGGCGTTGTTTCTCTCGTTTCCACGATTGTCATTACGCTCATTGTTACGAGGCTCATTATTGCGAGATTCGTTACGTTCGCGACGAGGTTGCTCAGAGCGACCTTCATTGCGCTTATCGTTGTTGCGACCTTCGTTGCGGTTGTTGTTACGAGTATCTTTTTTAGGCTCGTTACGACGATTGCGGTTATTGTTCGGGCGGTTGTTGTTACGCGGGTTACCGTTACCATTACGGTTGCGGTTGTTTGTGTTCTTGTTGTTCGGCTTCGCTTTTGTCTTTTTAGCAGGCTTTTGTTCGCCTTCAAATAGACTTGAAACAGCGCTTACCATTTTGCTAAATAAACCAGGCTCTTTTACAGGTGCTGCAGGTTTAGGTGCAGGTGCACGTGCAGATGAGACGGCTTGAACGGCGGCCGCTTCTTTTTTAACAGCGGTGCTTTGTTCGGTTGCCAATTCTTGTTCGTAGTTGATCTCGAAGCTAACTTGATCAACTTGATTATCACCTGTGCGAACACGAGACACTTCAAAATGAGGCGTGTGGAAGTTCGGGTTAGGGATGATCAGCAGCTGTGTTTCATGGCGTTGTTCAATGGCCATGATTTCTTGACGTTTCTCGTTCGTTAAGAAGGTCGAAACCTCGAGTGGAACAAGTGCTCGTACTTGGGCGGTGTTGTCTTTGCTTGCTTCTTCTTCGATTAAACGAAGTAAAGAAAGGCTCAAAGAGCGCATGTCACGGATAAAGCCAGTACCGACACAGCGAGGGCAAACGTGACCGCTGGTTTCACCAAGAGAAGGGCGAAGGCGTTGACGAGACATTTCTAATAAACCAAAGCGAGAAATACGACCAACTTGCACACGTGCACGGTCAATTTCTAGTGCATCTTTAACGCGGTTTTCAACATCGCGTTGGTTTTTGTTAGACATCATGTCGATAAAATCGATAACGATTAAGCCACCAATATCACGAAGGCGTAATTGACGTGCAATTTCGTCAGCCGCTTCAAGGTTTGTGCTTACCGCTGTATCTTCGATATCAGAACCTTTTGTAGCGCGTGATGAGTTGATATCGATTGAAATAAGCGCTTCTGTGGTATCAATAACAATTGAGCCGCCAGATGGCAGTTTCACTTCACGTTGGAAGGCTGTTTCGATTTGCGCTTCAATTTGGTATCGGCTGAATAAAGGCGTGCTGTCTTCATACAGTTTAATTTTATTCTCATATTGAGGCATTACGTGCTGAACAAAGCTTAATGCTTCTTCGTAAACAGTTTTGTCATCAATCAGAACTTCACCAATGTCTTGACGAAGGTAGTCACGAATCGCACGGATTACGACATTGCTTTCTTGAAGTAGCAAGCAAGGTGCTTTACGAGTTTCAGATGCGCCCTTGATGGAATCCCATAGTAGGCATAGGTAGTCTAGATCCCACTGAAGGTCTTCCGCTGCACGACCAATACCAGCAGTACGAACGATAACGCCCATATTGTTAGGTACCGTCACATCACGCATGGCGTCACGAATTTGGTTGCGCTCATCACCTTCAATACGACGTGAAATACCACCAGCGCGCGCATTGTTTGGCATAAGTACCAAATAACGGCCAGCAAGGCTTATCATGGTGGTTAATGCTGCACCTTTGTTGCCACGCTCTTCTTTGTCTACTTGAACGATGACTTCTTGGCCTTCTTCGATGACATCTTTGATGTTCGGGCGGCCAGAGGTAGAGGCTTTAAAGTATTCGCGAGAAATTTCTTTAAGAGGCAGGAATCCGTGACGCTCGGCACCAAAGTCCACAAAAGCGGCTTCAAGGCTGGGTTCTATACGGGTAATTTTACCCTTATAGATGTTCGCTTTTTTCTGTTCACGGGTTGTAGGTTCAATATCTAAATCATACAGGCGTTGGCCATCGACTAGCGCAACTCGCAACTCTTCTGATTGAGTTGCGTTAATTAGCATTCTTTTCATTAACTTTTAGAGCTCATATTTGTGTGGTTCTGATATGAATCACAAGGGTTGAGCTAATCAAAATATTTATGCGTGCTTTGCGTGGATTTCTATACCGACTCTAGGACTGACTGCTTCCACGCAGGGGTGTTTAGCTTGATTTGCTATGAATTTGCTAACACCGACACGAAACATAAGCTGATTTAGCAAGACCCCTTGCTCAATCAGAACGTATCGTTTTTTCTTATTTAGCGGCAATTTGGCCGCTAAATGCCAAAATTCCGGGAAGTTTATATCTAACATTCCCAAACTTACGTTATCATCCGGGCCCAATGTTGTTTGGGGCGCTTTAGCCCTGGGTACAACCGGAATGGCTGAATATAGCAAAGATTAGCAGTGCGTCAAACCGGTTTTTCTTAACTACGAGTTTTATATGTCTGAAAGTTCTAAACGCCAGGTCATTTTTGAAGAAGTCAGCCTAGATTATGCGGGGCAGCGTCTAGACAACTTTTTAATGTCCCGAATGAAGGGTGTGCCTAAATCCATGGTGTACCGTGTTATTCGTAAAGGCGAAGTGCGCGTAAATAAAGGGCGTACTAAGCCAGATTACAAATTAAAAGCAGGGGATCTGGTCCGAATTCCTCCTGTGCGAGTAAAAGAGGAGGCGCAAATAGAGAATGTGCCGGATAAATTAGCCCAAGATATTGAATCAGCCATTTTATTTGAAGATGATTACTTAATAGCCGTGAATAAGCCCAGAGGTATGGCGGTTCATGGTGGCAGTGGAATTAGCCTTGGTTTGATTGAGGCCTTGAGGGTGATTCGCCCTGACTCAAAACGCTTGGAGCTCGTCCATAGATTGGATAGGGATACATCAGGCGTGATCTTGGTGGCTAAAAAGCGCTCAGTGTTAGTGGCACTTCATGCCATGTTGCAAAAGAAATCAGGAATACAAAAGCGATATTGGGCATTGGTTTATGGTGGTTGGCCTAAGCATATGAAAGAAGTGACAGCACCGCTTTTAAAAAACGAGCTTCAATCCGGTGAGCGTATTGTTCGGGTGTCCCAGCAAGGCAAGCCCTGTCATACTCGTTATTCAATTGAGCGTCGCTATGAAGGGTTCACCTTATTAAATGCGGAGCCAGTAACTGGCAGAACGCATCAAATTCGAGTGCATTGTCAATTCGCAGGCCACTCTATTGTGGGTGATGAGAAATACGCTACAGATGATGAGTTGAAGCAGGCAAAAATAGCCGGTGGTAAACGATTATTTCTGCATGCTAAGTCGCTGCGTTTTATTCACCCGCAGACCCAAGAAAAACTAACCTTAGAAGCGCCATTAGATCCTTTGTATGAGTCGTTTTTATCGTCTCTTGTACCCACAGTGAATTAAGAGTGTAAATGAAGTATCAAGCGGTCATTTTTGATTGGGATGGAACCTTGGCTGACTCAACAGGTCGCATCGTTGAAGCCATGCAGTGTGCAGCAAAGGATTTTGATTTGCCGGTTCGCACTGGATTTGAAATACAGCAGATCATTGGTCTGGGTTTGCCTGAAGCTATTATCACGCTTTGGCCCCACTTAGAGCGTGATCCGACGGTTGTAAAAGGCATGGCCAAGCAATATGGTTTGCATTACGAAGATGAGGTGCGCTCTGACGTCGTGCTATTTGAGCATGCCATGGAATTGATCGAGCAGATTAAAAGTCTCGGCCTTAAGATCGCCGTTGCCACAGGTAAAGGGCGTGTGGGTTTAAATCGCGTATTAAATCAATTTGAGCTCATGGCGGTGTTTGATGATACTCGTTGTGCAGATGAAACGCGCTCTAAGCCACATCCACTTATGCTCCATGAGTTATCGTTGTCATTGAATGTTGATAGCGAAAAGATGTTAATGATTGGTGATACCCAGTTTGATTTAGATATGGCGCACAATGCGGGTATGGACTGTGTTGCAATTACTCATGGCGCCCATAGTTTGGAAAAATTAAAACAAAGTCAGCCATTGTTGGTGGTGGATAACCTTAAGCAGTTGTCTGCATGGTTATCTGCACAAAGTGAGCCGGTACTTTAAATAAGATTCAATGTAAGGATAGGGAAAATACATGTATCAAGATCCAGTTGATCGACCGCAGTCCGATAAAGAGTGGAAGTTAATTGAAAAAGTAGTCGGCAGTATCAATACCGAGCAACGCAGAGCTAGGCGCTGGGGTATCTTTTTTAAATTGATGACCTTTGCTTATCTATTTATCGCTTTGGCTATTTTTGCACCGAGTAGTATTGATACTCAGGACCTGGGTACGGATGGTGAGTTTACGGCCATGGTGGAAGTGAAAGGTGTTATAGCCGATGGCGAAGAAGCTTCTGCTGACTTGATAGTAACAGGTCTGCGCAAAGCATTTGAGGCTGAAGGTACTAAGGCGGTGGTTTTACGAATTAATAGTCCTGGTGGCTCACCAGTACAATCTGGCTATGTTTATGATGAGATTGTGCGTCTACGTGAGTTGCATGCGGACATTCCTGTGTATGCCGTCATCTCTGATTTAGGGGCGTCTGGTGCATATTATATCGCAGCGGCGGCCAATGAGATTTATGCGGATAAAGCCAGTTTGGTGGGGTCCATCGGGGTAGTAGGGTCTGGTTTTGGCTTTGTGGATGCCATGGATAAACTTGGTATTGAACGTCGTCAGTTTACCTCGGGTGATCATAAGGCCTTTCTTGACCCATTTACGCCTTTAAATAAAGAAGAAAAGGTCTTTTGGGAGGGCGTATTGGCGACCACTCATAAGCAGTTTATCGATCAAGTAAAAAAAGGCCGAGGCGACAGATTAGCGGATGATGCTAAGCTGTTTAGTGGCTTGGTTTGGACAGGGGAGCAGGCTTTATCCTTGGGTCTGGTAGATGGTCTTGGCAGTACCAGTTATGTGGCTCGTGAGCTGGTTGGTGCAAAAAAGATTGTTGATTTTACGCCCCAGCCAACGCCGTTTGAGTCCTTAGTCGGGCGCCTTGGTGCGTCCATGGGTAAGAGCTTGGCCACTGCGTTTGGGGTAAGTAATACCCCAATTAGCTTAAAATAGCGCTGATAGCTTGATTTTACTTGAAAAAACGTCAAATAGTTTTGACATCACTTAACCCCATGAGTACCATTGCGCGCACTATGAACCAAGGTTTATTTCCAGTACGGGTTGATCCGATTAAAAGTGTGGAACAAGAAGCTGAATTCAGCGGTTCCATTCAGGTCTCCAAGTTAGAACGGTTGCAAAACTTTCTACAGGATGACAGCGGTGAAGCTCAAGTTGAAATCCAATTTGGTCATGACCAACAAGGTACTTCCTTGTTACGTGGCCAGTGTCAAGCACAAGTACGCATGACATGTCAGCGCTGTATGAACCCGGTTGATGTGGAGTTATCCACAAACTTTGAGCTCGGTATCGTTTTTAGCGATGAGCAGGCAAAGCATCTTCCAAAGCAATACGAACCTGTTATTGCTGAACGAGATGATTTAGTTCTGCTACCCGTAATTGAAGATGAGTTAATTCTCAGCCTACCGATGTATGCTTATCATGCCGAGTGTGATGATAATGAGTTAGTCGCAAAAGCTGAAGAAATGAAGCCAGAGCCGGTTGAAACAGAAGCGCCGAATAATCCGTTCAGCGTACTTGAGCAATTAAAGAAATAGTAGGAGAGCCTAATGGCTGTTCAAAAGAGCAAAAAATCTCGTTCACGTCGCGGTATGCGTCGTTCTCACGATGCACTAACTACTCGTGCATTGTCTATCGATCCAACTTCTGGTGAGACTCACATCCGTCACCATGTGACTGCAGATGGTTTCTACCGTGGTCGTAAAGTTGTTGAAGTACAAGACAGCTAATTATGGTCACCATTGCAATTGACGCAATGGGCGGGGACCACGGTCCCCGCGTGACTGTTCCAGCTGCGCTATCCTCCCTAGAAAAACATCCCGATCTTACTATCTTACTTTTTGGTAATCGCGCCAAACTAGACCCCTATTTACATCAATCAACTGCTAGCTCTCGTTTAAAAGTCTTTCATACTGAAGAAGTTGTCTCTTGTGGCGATCGATCTTCTGCGGCATTGCGAAAAAAACAATCATCTATGCGCTTGGCGGTGGATGCGGTGAATTCATCACAGGCCGATGCATTAGTCAGTGCTGGGAATACCGGAGCGCTTGTGGCGATCTCCCGTTATGTGCTGAAAACCATGTTAGGCATTGATCGACCAGCTCTTATTGCTCGTTTACCGAATATTAAAGGTTCAAGCTACATGCTAGACCTGGGTGCTAATGTTGAGTGTGATTCAGAAAACTTACACCAGTTTGCTTTAATGGGAAGTGCTTATGCTTCGTCATTGGCTTCGATAAAGTCGCCTAAAGTGGCACTGCTCAATATTGGTAGTGAGGAGATCAAAGGTAACGAAGATATTCGATTAGCTAATTCCATTCTTAAGGATTCTCAATGCATAAACTATGTCGGTTATATAGAAGGGGATGACCTTTATAAAGGTATTGCTGATGTGGTTGTGACTAATGGTTTTGCCGGAAATATTGCGTTAAAAACCAGTGAAGGGTTGTTAAGCTTTGTTGTGCAAATTGTGCGCGAAGCGTTTCAGAAGAATCTATTTACACGCTTGGTGGGTTTGATTGCTTTGCCTATCTTAGATGGTTTGCGCAGTGCGTTTGAACCGGATCTTAAAAGCGGTGGTGTGTTGCTGGGTGTTCAGGGAATAGTGGTAAAAAGTCATGGTAAATCCCATCAGTCTGCGTTTTCTAGTGCCATTGATGGCGCGTATCTTTTAGCTAAAAATAAATTGCTGCAACAAATTGCTGAAATGCTCGACAGTGAAGTGTTATAAAGCCGTTTAAAAACCATTTTTATGTTTGTCTAATAATAAAATAAGCCCTTCAGGATTAATCTATGTACAAGAATGCCGTCGTTTTCCCTGGTCAAGGTTCTCAAAGCGTGGGAATGCTGTCCGATGTGATTAATGAATTCAGTATTGCTAAAGAAACCTTACAGCAAGCGAATGAAGTGTTGGGTTTTGCACTCAGTGATATCATTTTGAATGGCCCTGCAGAGTCGCTTAATAGTACAAATAATACGCAGCCTGCTTTGGTCGCAGTTGAGGTAGCCACATGGCGTGCGCTTAATGGCAAAATATCAGCCGACGTTATGGCTGGCCATAGTCTTGGTGAATATTCTGCGTTGGTATGTGCCGGCGCGTTACGATTCGAAGATGCGCTCATGCTGGTTCGACGTCGTGGTGAGTTGATGCAAAAAGCCGTACCAGATGGTGTTGGCGCCATGGCGGCTATTCTTGGAATGGCAGATGAAAAAGTAGAAGAAATTTGTAAGCTTTGTGAGCAAGGTCAGGTGGTTCAAGCGGCTAACTATAATAGTCCTGGCCAATTAGTCATTGCTGGTAATAAAGAAGCGGTTGAACGTGCGGTTGTTGCGTGTAAAGAAGGTGGCGCTAAGCGGGCTATGTTATTACCGGTTAGTGGCCCTTTTCACAGTGCCTTAATGCTGCCTGCAGCCGATGAATTTGCGGAGTATTTAACCCAGTTTGATGTGAGCGATCCCATTTTACCTGTGCTGCAAAATGCCAGTAACACATTTGAAACTGAGGCTCAGCAAATTCGTCAAAACTTAGTGAAACAAATCGCAAGTCCTGTTCGCTGGACACAATCTGTTGAGCTACTAGCTGACAAAGGTGCTGAAAACCTGTTAGAAATAGGCCCAGGCAAAGTTCTAACCGGACTTAATAAACGCATAGCTAAACAACTTAATAGCCAAGCCGTTAACTGTGTTGATGCGCTTAATCAGTTGTAAGGAAAATAATAATGGAAAAAGCCATTGCCGTTGTAACAGGTGCAAGCCGAGGTATTGGTAAGGCCATCGCTCTATCATTGGTCGAAGCGAATTATTTTGTTGTGGCGTCTGCCACCTCTGAATCCGGTGTGGCTGCGATTCAAGAGTATTTGGGTG
>NYTP01000037.1 GCA_002683575.1 Bermanella sp. | reverse complement strand
ATATCTCTGAAGAAGAGCAACAAGAGAAGTTTGGCTTCTTATTAGATGCCTTGCAGTTTGGTGCGCCGCCACACGGTGGTTTGGCATTCGGTCTTGACCGTATGATCATGTTGATGACAGGTTCTGAAAGCATTCGTGAAGTGATTGCCTTCCCGAAAACGCAATCAGCTGCCTGTGTGATGACTATGGCGCCGGGTGAAGTACCGGCTAAAAATCTACGTGAAGTGGGTATTCAGGTTCGTGCTAAAGAAACCAAGTAATATCAGTGGCGCCTAACTGGCGTCTGTTTATACGCTAAGAAAAAAGAAGCCCTGGGCTTCTTTTTTTTTGTCCTTAAATATCTTCAGTATTAAATGTTAGTGCTGGAGGGTGGTTGATGAATACCTCTGGGACGAGGGTTTTAAATAAGCCTGCGTTCAGCGTCACTTCTTCATATTGCCAAAAAATCTCGTTGTTCTTTTCGATTCGATATCGCCATTGATACCTGGCTTGAATCCAGCCGTTCTCTAATGGGCCAATATCAATAATCACACCTTCTTCGTCTTCATAGGAAAGATAAAAAGTTTGCTCAGCCTGCGAAATGATGAATCTATCCAGCTTCGCCGCACCATTATTAAGTAGAGCCTGTTTAATCGTGCGCCCAGCACCTTTGCCGCTGATATGTTCAAAGCTTGTTGCTTCTAGTGGTGCGATTGTGAAGTCCAGTGCCTGTTGGTCCAGTACGCATGGGGTTTCAAAAAGCATGAATTGAGGCTGAGTGTGAACTGAGTAAGCACTCTCTGAGCTCTGAATTGCTGTTTGGAATTCGGTATTGCGCTGGCTTTTATCCCATTGCTTTAAAACGATTTGAAATACGAGTGTGGTCATTTGTATTGGATGGTTTTGAATTGAGGTATTTCTATTAGAGCACATCTGATCTATCTGATATATTCACCACTGTATATCTTTACACGTATTTCTTGGTTTAAAGCGGTTATCAATGAGCACAGTATGTCCATTATTCTAGGTATCGATCCCGGCTCTCGTTTAACCGGTTTTGGCGTCATTGAAGCCCGCGGTAGTAAATTACGTTACATAACCTCTGGCTGTATTCGAATAGATACCTCTCAAGATCTCGCCTATCGCTTAAAACAGATATACACCTGCGTCAGTCAGATTATCGACGAACAAAGCCCTAATGAGTTTGCCATCGAGCAAGTCTTCATGGGTAAAAATGTGGACTCTGCCCTCAAACTTGGCCAAGCTCGGGGCAGTGCAATAGTGGCAGCCAGCATGCAAGATTTACCTGTATTTGAATATGCTGCCCGCGCGGTCAAGCAAGCCGTTACTGGGCGTGGCGCAGCTGATAAAGAACAGGTTCAGCATATGGTGCAAATTCTATTGAGTTTACCAGGTAAGCCTCAAGCCGACGCAGCAGATGCTTTGGCCATTGCCATTACACATGCTTATTCATCACAAAATTTAGTGGCCCAGGCCGGGGCAAGTAAGCAAAAGAAAGGCCGTCTTAAGGTGTTTTAGCCCCCATGGCTAGCCATCCCCCTAAGGATTGGGTAACCTATACTGATTATAAATACAGTATTCACAATAATAAGCAGCGCTTTCTATGATTGGTCGTATCCGTGGTACCTTGGTTGAAAAACAATCCCCTGAATTACTCATTGATGTAAATGGCATTGGCTATGAAGTGCTTGCACCCATGACCACTATTTACAAATTACCCGAACTTGGTCAGCAGGTTTCTTTGCATACTCACTTTGTTGTACGTGAAGATGCCCAGCTTTTATATGGGTTTTCTGATAAGCAGCAACGTGCTTTGTTTCGTGCGCTGATTAAAGTCTCTGGTGTTGGCCCTAAACTGGGTTTAGCTATTTTGTCGGGTATTGAAGCGCAGTCGTTTGTGCGCTCCATTCATGATGGCGATACCGCCACCTTGGTGCGTATTCCTGGTATCGGTAAAAAAACCGCAGAGCGCTTAGTGGTTGAAATGAAAGACCGCTTAAAAGAATGGCAAGTGGACAGCGATCTGCCGCTTATGGCCGCAGCGAATCCTGAGCCAATGGGAATGGAGCAATGGGTTCAAGAAGCAGAAGGCGCGTTGATAGCCTTGGGTTATAAGCCCACTGAGGCGGCTAAAGCCATTTCAGCCATTAAAGAGCCGGCCAACAGCGCTGAAGATTTGATTCGTTTTGCCCTAAAGGGCATGTTGAAGCAGTAATTTAAAGACGGTTATTAAGAGATACAGCCATGATAGAAAGTGATCGCTTTGTTAGTGCTGAACACGTAGAGCTCACGCCCACTGAAAGTCCGCAAGACCGGGCCATTCGTCCGACTAAGTTGGCTGATTATGAAGGTCAGCCTGCAGTACGTGAGCAAATGGAAATCTTTATTGGCGCTGCAAAAGCCCGTCAAGAAGCCTTGGATCACACGTTGGTATTTGGCCCGCCGGGTTTAGGTAAAACCACCTTGGCCAACATTATGGCCAATGAACTGGGTGTGAATATTAAGTCGACTTCAGGGCCAGTATTAGAAAAAGCCGGTGACCTTGCGGCGCTGTTAACCAACCTTGAAGAAGGGGATGTATTGTTTATTGATGAGATACATCGCCTAAGTGCTTCAGTAGAAGAAGTTTTGTATCCGGCCATGGAAGATTACCAATTGGATATCATGGTGGGCGAGGGTCCTGCCGCTCGTTCTATTAAAATTGATTTGCCTGCGTTCACATTAATTGGTGCGACTACTCGTGCAGGGCTTTTGACATCGCCATTACGTGACCGCTTCGGTATCGTGCAGCGTTTAGAGTTTTATAATGTCACAGACTTAACGGGCATTGTCAGTCGCAGCGCACATTTATTAGGTGTTGAAGTAGAAGGCTATGGCGCAAAAGAAATTGCCATGCGCTCTCGCGGCACCCCGCGTATCGCAAACCGCTTATTACGCCGAGTACGAGATTACGCAGAAGTAAAAGGCAACGGTGTGGTGACACAGGATATTGCGGATCTTGCTTTGAATATGCTGAACGTAGATACCCATGGTTTAGATCATATGGATAGACGCTTGTTACTAGCCATGATTGAAAAATTTGGTGGAGGCCCTGTGGGTGTTGACTCATTGGCGGCCGCGATCAGTGAAGAGCGCGATACCATAGAAGATGTGCTTGAACCTTATTTAATTCAGCAAGGTTTCATGATGCGTACACCTCGAGGTCGAGTGGTGACTGAGCATGCTTATACGCACTTTGGTTTGCCTCCAAATATGAGTGAAAGCAGTGAGTGATTTTAACTGGCCGGTACGGGTTTATTTTGAAGATACCGATGCGGGAGGTATTGTTTATCATGCCCGTTACTTGTATTTTCTGGAACGTGCACGAACCGAATGGCTGCGTGATTTGGGGTTTAATCAGTCCGAATTAAAACAACAAAATGTGATGTTCGTTGTTCGTGATATGAATATTAAATGGCAGAAGCCGGCAATGTTGGATGAGCCACTTGATATAAGTGTTTCTATTGTCGAAGCTAAAAAAGCTTCACTAAAAATGCAGCAAATAATTAGCACAACCACTGAACAAAAAGTACAGGCTGATGTCACTATTGCTTGTATCGATGCTATGAATAAAAAACCGATGGCCATACCTAGAGCCATTATAGACCTCATTACGAACCGTATTGAGCAAGGAGCCAAGTGTGAATGAATCCATGACCTTATGGTCTTTAATATCCAGTGCCAGTTGGGTTGTACAAGGCGTTATGCTGATATTGCTGGCGGCTGTGTTTGCATCTTGGATGATTATCATACAGCGCCAGCGTGTTTTAAATGCAGCAAAGAGCAGTTTTGCTGAATTTGAAGATCGCTTTTGGTCTGGTATGGATTTAAGCCAGCTGTATAAAGAAATTAATCAACAACCGCCTGCATTTGGCGTGGAGAATATTTTCACAGCGGGTTTCCGGGAGTTTAGCCGTTTGCGTCAGCAGAGTAATGCCGACCCTGAAGCGGTCATGGAAGGCACGCAAAGAGCCATGCGAGTGGCCACTACCCGTGAGTCGGAATTGCTTGAGCTGCACTTGCCGTTTTTGGCAACCGTCGGTTCAACCAGTCCTTATGTAGGTTTATTTGGTACTGTTTGGGGCATCATGAACAGCTTTAGAGGGTTGGCGAATGTGCATCAAGCCACGTTGGCAACAGTTGCCCCTGGTATTGCAGAAGCGCTTATTGCAACGGCTATTGGTTTGTTTGCAGCGATTCCTGCAGTAATCTTTTACAACCAGTTCACTACCAAGGTGGATCAGGTGATCAGTAATTACGAAACCTTCAGTGAAGAGTTTGTAAGCATCTTGCATCGACAGGTTTATAAAAAGAATAAAGTGGTACCTGAGTCGCCAGTACCTCCTGTTTCTTCATCGGTAGATAATAATGGCTAGGCAGAAGCGTCGCCCAATTGCTGAAATGAATGTGGTGCCTTACATCGATGTGATGCTGGTGTTATTGGTTATTTTTATGGTGACAGCGCCCGTATTGACTCAAGGTGTCCGTGTGGATTTACCAAATGTCGCCAGCGAGCCCATAAAGTCAGATAAGAATAAAGTCCCACTGATTGTGAGTATTCAAGCTAACGGCCATTATGTGATTGAGCGTGGTCGCGAAGAAAATAAGGCTGTGAATTTAGAGTACTTACAAAAGTATGTGGCGAAGATTTTGAAACAACAACCCGATACCGATGTACTGGTTCGTGGCGATGAAACCGTAGCTTATGGCAAAGTGATTGCACTTATGAGTACCTTACAAGCCGCAGGTGCACAAGGCGTTGGTTTGGTGACAGAAGCGCCGGAGCCAGGTCGCTAATGCAGCTGCACTTTATGGATCCAACCAGCTTTAAAATTCCAATGATAGGCTCGGCATGTATTATTGGGGTTTTACTGTTTCTATTAACCAATGAATGGATAGGTGAGAAAGAAACCATCATTAAAAGGCCACAACATATTGCGGCTCGAATTGTTCAGATGGATAAACCTAAACCAAAAGCGGCCCCTGTAAAAGCGGTTAAAAAACAAGTCAAACCGAAACCCATTAAAAAAGTCACAAAACCTAAGCCAAAACCAAAACCGGTTAAATTGCCTGAGAAGGTGGTTGAAAAGGTGAAAGCAAAAGAGCCCGTAAAACCTTTACCGCTACCAGGAACGGATTTTTTAGACGCTTTAGAGCAAGAAGAAGCGCAAAATGCACGTGATGAAGCGATACAAAAAGAAGCTCAAGCCAAGCAAGCAAAAGAACAACAACAGCAAGTGGCTGATTACAGTAGCCAAATAAATGCACTGATACAGTCTGTGTGGCGATTCCCTCCAAGTGCGAAGCATGATGAAGAGGTGATGCTGAGAGTTTACCTTGTGCCAACAGGTGAAGTGACGGAGGTTTTTCTGCTTCAATCAAGTGGTAATGCTGCGTTAGATCGCAGTGCGGAGCAAGCGGTATGGAAAGTAGCAACGTTTCCTGTTCCTCAAGATGCTGGGTTATTTGAAAAAGAATTTCGTCAAATTGTGTTAAAACTAAAACCGGAAAATGCCCGATTATGATGCAACGTTTATTTTTTATCGCGAGTTTGCTGTTTAGTGTATGCGCTAAAGCGGAACTGACCATTGAGATAACTCAGGGAATTGCGTCATCAATTCCTATTTCAGTGGTGCCTTTTCAAACCGTCAGTTCTCAATCATCTGGTGATGTCTTAGATGATGTGATTCGTAATGACCTGGAGCGCTCCGGTCATTTTTCTGTGTTGTCCCCTGAAGATATGTTAAGCCACCCCCATACAGAAGATGACTTGTACTTTCGTGATTGGCGTTTATTAAAACAAGAGTATGTGGTTATGGGTGTTGTTACAGAGTTAGCGACGGGCCAATTTCAAGTACGCTATCAGTTATTCGACGTTTTTAATGAGCGAGAGCTGTTAACTCAAACTTTAACGGGTACACAGCAGCAAATTCGTGATGTGGCTCACCGCATTAGTGATGCAATTTATGAACAATTAACGGGGATACGAGGTGCTTTCTCAACGAAGATTGCTTATGTCACTACTAACCCACAACGGACTCGCTTTAATTTATCCATTGCGGACAGTGACGGTGCGAGAGAAAAGATTATTTTAACGTCAAAGTATTCAATTTTTTCGCCGTCTTGGGCGCCTGATGGTAAGCGGATTGCTTATGTCATGTTAGAAGATGCAGGTAGTCGTGTGTATTTGCAGGATATTACCACGGGTAAAAAAGAGCTTATCAGCGCAAATCGCGGTTTGAATAGTGCACCTGCGTTTTCGCCAGATGGAAACAAACTAGCGGTCACCTTGTCTAAAGATGGTAACCCTGAAATTTACGTGGTGGATTTGAATACCCGTAAGTGGCAGCGAATTACCAATCATTATGGCATTGACACAGAGCCAAATTGGATGCCGGACGGTAAACACATTATTTTTACCAGTGGCCGAAGTGGTAACCCGCAAATTTATCGTAAAAACCTAGAAACCGGTTATATCGAGCGCCTGACATTTGAAGGTCATTATAATGCTCGCGCTCGCTTAGCTCAGGATGGCCGATTCTTAGTTTTAGTGCACCAAGCTAAAGCGGGAGGGGATTTTCATATCGCTTCTTTGGATTTAACGCGAGGTCTGTTGCAAATATTAAGTTCGGGTACCTATCTTGATGAATCACCTAGTGTTTCTCCAAATGGAGTTATGGTAATGTATGCCGCAAAGCATAATAAAAGAAGTATCTTGGCCGCCGTATCGGTTGATGGTGATGTGAAGTTCTTGGTGCCATCTAAAAGTGGTGATGTAAGAGAACCCGCATGGGGCCCGTATCCGAATTAACTACACACTAAAATAAGGTAAAAAACATGCAAAACATGGGATGGAATAAATTATTCGCAGTATCTCTTCTTTCACTGGCTATTACGGGTTGTGCAAGCAGCGGTGGTACCACTGACGAAGCAGCAACAACTGACTCTGCGATGGAAGAAAGCCAAACTCAAGCGGTTCCAGGTTCTCCTGGTGTTGATGTGGTAACTGAAGAACAAGCGGCTATGGCAGCAAACCCATTGCTTGAGCAAACCGTTGTTTATTTTGGTTTTGATCGCTCTGAAATTCGTCCTGAATTCAAAGATATCTTAAACGCACACGCGGCTTACTTGGTGGCTAACCCACAAGCAAGCGTGACTTTAGAAGGTCATTGTGATGAGCGCGGTACCGTTGAATACAACCTAGCGCTTGGTGAGCGTCGTGCTGACACAGTTAAGCGTTACTTAGTGGTTCAAGGTGTTAACCCTAGCCAGCTAGAAAGCGTAAGCTTTGGTGAAGAACGCCCAGCAATGGTGGGTTCTGATGATTCAGCGTGGTCTAAAAACCGTCGTACTGAAATCAATTACCAAGCTCGCTAATGTCTAGATTAGCATTTATTAAATGGGCTCCTTTGGCACTGTGTGCTATTGGAGCTGGTTTTGTACATGCTGACACTTGGTCGTCTTTGGATCATGCCAAAGGCGCCCCTGTCACGTCAGTTACCCAATCTTCTGCGAGTTCAAATGCCAATACAGGTTTGAGCCCTGCTGCCAGCCAAATGCTTTTCTCTGAAATAGAGATGTTAAAGCAAGAGATTCAAAGCCTGCGCTCAACTGTTGAGCAACAAGGTTATGAACTTAACAAATTAAAAACTGAACAAAAGCAGCGTTATCTTGATTTAGATCGACGCATGTCTCAGCTTACTCAAGGTGCCCCTGACTCCTCTTCTGAACCCGTCATCGCTCAAGGTGATGGTCAAACGGATTATGATGCGGCATTTGCTTTAATGAAGCAGCGAAAATTGAACGAAGCAGCTGTTAAGTTTAAGGCGTTTTTGCAAACCTACCCTAAAAGTGACTTAGCAGTTAATGGGTATTACTGGTTAGGGCAAATTTATTACAACCAGGGAAACTTAGAAGAAGCCAGGAAAGCCTTCACTATTGTGGTTAATCAATACCCTGATCACCAAAAGACACCGGATTCTACTTATAAGTTAGGAGTGGTCCTGCATCGTTTAGGCGATTCAGCCAAGGCTAAGAGCATGCTGCAGAGTGTTGTGAAGAAAAATTCTGAATCCGCATCGGCTCGATTCGCCGCTAAATACCTTAAAGATAACTTTAAGTAACCCGCAGGGCATTAACCTGTATCGCTTTTATTTTGTATGGTATTTGATCAGGTCTTGCATGAAATACCATATCATTGCCTATAAAACCCCCAATTCTTGTTTTTTCTTAAAATAATTACAAACTAAATGTTGTAAGGGGTTGTTTTATATCTGAAAAATAGTATTATTTGCGCCCGCTTTGGGGGTCGTTAGCTCAGTTGGTAGAGCAGTTGACTTTTAATCAATTGGTCGCTGGTTCGAATCCAGCACGACCCACCAAAGCGAAATAAGCGTAGTTAAGTTATTGAAATTGTTGACAAAAAATATTTTCAGTATAGAATACGCACCGAGCTTGGGTCGTTAGCTCAGTTGGTAGAGCAGTTGACTTTTAATCAATTGGTCGCTGGTTCGAATCCAGCACGACCCACCATTATTTAAAAAGGCAGAGTATCACTACTCTGCCTTTTTTTATTTGTGCAGTAGAAATTATTGTTCGGCCAAACGGCTATTTAGCTGACTCCAGCTTATGTTAAAATGTTGGCCGCCTATCTAACACAGATGTATTTTCCAATATGACACAGTCAACCATTGCAACCGATCAAGCGGTCCATGATTGGGTACAAGATCATTTACACAACGGCGTTCAGCAAGATATGGACGCGCAGCAGATGTCGGCTCATGTAAAGCGCATCAAGCAGTTGCTGATTGAAAAGAATGCGGTTCTCGTGGCGCATTATTATACCGACCCTATTATCCAGGCTTTGGCTGATGAAACAGGCGGCTGTGTGGCTGACTCCCTTGAGATGGCTCGTTTTGGTCGCGACCATAGTGCGCAGACACTGGTGGTTGCAGGTGTTAAGTTTATGGGTGAAACCGCTAAAATTTTAAGCCCAGAAAAAACGGTTCTAATGCCGACCTTGGAGGCGACGTGTTCTCTTGATCTAGGTTGCCCGATTGATGAGTTTAGTGCTTTCTGTGACCAGCACCCTGATCGTAAGGTCGTGGTGTATGCCAATACATCCGTTGAAGTAAAAGCCCGTGCTGACTGGGTTGTGACCTCAAGTATTGCCCTTGAAATCGTTCAAGAGTTGATGGATCAGGGTGAAAAAATCATCTGGGGTCCTGATCAGCACTTGGGTAATTACATTCAGCGTATGACGGGGGCGGATATGTTGATGTGGAATGGCTCATGTATCGTACATGAAGAATTTAAGGCCAAGGGGCTTGAGGATCTCAAAAAAGTGTATCCAGATGCGGCTGTTCTGGTTCATCCGGAGTCTCCTGAGCCTGTTGTAAAAATTGCGGATGTGGTGGGCAGTACATCGCAAATCATTAAAGCGGCTCAGACCATGGAAAACGATACCTTTATCGTAGCCACCGATAAGGCCATTTTTTACAAGATGCAGCAAATGGCACCGGGTAAGACATTTATAGAGGCGCCCACTGGTGGTTCAGGTGCAAGCTGTAAAAGTTGTGCTCATTGTCCTTGGATGGCTATGAACGGATTAGAGAACCTAGAGTCTTGCTTGGACCAGGGATTGAATGCGGTTGAAGTCGATGATCAAGTAGCCAATAAGGCTATGATTTCCCTGAATCGCATGTTGGACTTTGCCAAGGAGCACGGTGTGCAGTCTCAGGGTCGCCGTTTCTAATTCATTGAAGGTAAGAACGGTCTAAAACTTTAGATCGTTTTTACTGTTTGAAATCTCTCTGGCGCGCTGTTCTATGCGTGCTGATAATAAAAAATTCCCTTTTGATAATTCTAGCGCAGTCTTTAACTGTTGAAGTGCCTTTTGATTTTGCCCGGTGAGAAATAAAAACTCAGCGCGGGACTGGTGCAACGCGATGGTATTATTGGCTTTGCCTTGTGCTTCTGATAACTGCTGCCAAATATAGGGATCGTTAGGTCTGATTTTGCTGTGGCTTTGTAATACATCTGCGGCATCATGAAACTCGCCTTTTCCCATTAGCATGCCAACATAGCTCATGGTGAGAGGGTGGTTGTCTGGATTTAAGCTAAGTTGATCTTTTATGTAAGTAATAGCGTCTTGTTCTTGATTGTTTTGGAATAGTAGGCGCCCAAATAATGTTTGATAAGTAATACGCTGTGGGTCCAAATTCAATAATGTTTGGCTGTGCTTGAGTGCATCTTTAAAGCGTTTTTGTTCAGCCAGTAATAATGCTAATGCATAATGAATCACCTGGGTGTTTTGTGGGTCAGTTGACTTGGCGAGTTGATTTTTATAGTGGGCTAAATTGTGGCTCTGCTTTTCGTATTGCAGCAGTGTGTATGTGCGCATGAGTTGGAATTCAATATCTTCACTTTTAGGCTGGATGTTCATGGCATCCACGCGCGCTGCTGCATCACTGATTCTGTTTTCTGTCACCGGGTGAGTCAATAAAAATTCAGGAGGTCTCTGGCTGTACTTGTGAGCATTAAACATTTGTTTAAACATGTCTGGCATGCCGTTTGGGTCAATGTCTGCGCTAACGAGTGTGTGCATGCCAAGTCGATCCGCTTCGCGCTCCCAGTCACGACTGTAATTAAGTGACCATTGGGTTGCCGCTGCTTGACTGGTCATGAGACCTGCAAAACCGGCTTCGGTATTATTCGTAGCTAGAAGCATGATGCTTCCAAGTAGAGTTGCGAGTGCGATGGGGGTTTGTTTGCTTCTCTCATCAATTTGCCGCGCAAAGTGTCGCTGGCTCAAGTGGGCTAATTCGTGCGCTAAAACGGCAGCAAATTGCGCTTCATTCTTTGCATGGATGAATAAACCAGCATTGATTCCAATTACGCCACCGGGTACCGCAAACGCGTTAAGTTGTTTGTTGTCGAGAATAACCACTTCAAGACGGCGGTCACTGACTTGGCTGTTGCTGGCTAAGCGGTAAATTAAATTTTCGGTATATTCGGTCAATTCGGCAAAATGTATAGAAGAGGCTTGGGCTCTTAGGTTGCGTAGCCAAGCACGGCCAAGAGTGTGTTCTTGCTCGATGGAGATTAACCCTGATGTGGCATCGCCAAGGCTAGGTAGGTCATTATTTGCACTGTGGCTTGCAAAGCTCGCGACGAGCAGTAAGCAGGCTAGAATAAAAGGCATGTATATCCTTATAGATTAATATCGCCAGTTAAATGCTTTTAGAATAATATTAGCTTGGATTCTACTTTTTGGACGTTATAAATGGTATCACAGTCATTCGATATTCAATTAAATGTGATTAATTTACGCTGTCCTATGCCGTTATTGAAAACCAAACAAGCGTTAAGTTCCATGACAGCGGGGCAGGTTATAAAAGTTTTGTGCACGGATGCCGGTTCTTGGCGTGATATTCCTGCATTTATTGATCTAACATCTCATACTTTGCTTTCAAGTGAGCAGCGTGATGAGCAATATGTATTTTTGATTAAAAAAGGAGATTAGACACTACATGTCTATGATGCGTCTAATTCGTGGTTGGGTGGAGCAGTATTTTTCAGATGAAGAAGCGCTGTTTTTATTATTATTGCTGGTTGCGGGTTTTGTTATTGTCCTAACATTGGGCGGTGAGTTAGCGCCGGCCATCGCCAGTGTTGTTGTAGCGTATTTACTACAGGGCCCTGTGCTTGCTTTAAAGCGTCGAGGTGTTGGTCATACAATGGCCAGTGTGATTGTTTTTGTGCTGTTTATTGTCTTGTGTCTGGCCATTATGTTTATTCTTGTGCCAGCCGTTTGGGGACAGGTAACACAGTTATTTACTGAGCTGCCTAACATGTTGGCAAAAGGTCATGATTTACTGGTGATTTTACCAGAACGTTACCCGCAGATTTTTGATGAAGGCCAGGTACAGGCGCTTGGTAAAACTATCGGTGAGGAAGCTGGGCGCATCGGTCAGTTGGCCTTGTCGTTTTCGCTATCGAACCTACCCAATGTATTCGCTATTTTAATTTATCTGGTGCTGGTGCCTTTATTGGTTTTTTTCTTTTTGAAAGACGGCAATATGATGGTGCGTTGGTGGGTATCTGTTATGCCGACTAAGCGAGTATTAATTGGTAAGGTGTGGCGTGAAATGGACGATCAGTTTGCTAATTACATTCGCGGTAAGGTGGTTGAAATTGGTGTAGTGGGTGTGGTGACGTATATTGCGTTTGCCATTATGGAGATTCGCTATGCCGCGCTTCTTGCGATTTTAGTTGGTTTGTCTGTGGTGATTCCTTACATAGGAGCCGCGGTCGTTACTGTGCCGGTGGTCATGATCGCGTATTTCCAGTGGGGGATCAGTTCTGACTTCTACTATCTTGTGGCGGTGTACTTCATTATTCAAGCTCTTGATGGCAACGTATTGGTGCCTTTGCTGTTCTCTGAAGCGGTGAACTTGCACCCTGTGGTGATCATTTTAGCGGTTTTATTGTTTGGCGGTTTATGGGGTTTATGGGGGGTATTTTTTGCCATTCCATTGGCCACTATATTTAAGGCCGTTATTACCTCTTGGCCAAAAGGTATGCAGGCCGCTCAGCAAGAGCCTGAGACTCAAGCATAATCGAATAAACATTCATTATTGTGGGTGCAATACACTCATATTCGTCTGGCGGGCCTTGCCACAAGCAGGCCGCGCCAGTACCATTGCGCTCTATTTTTATATCGTTCTCGGAGAAGGTACATGATCACCGGAAGCATCGTAGCTTTAGTGACACCAATGGAAGCAACAGGGGCTGTGGATTGGAATGCCCTTAAGAAGTTGGTGGAGATGCATATTGAGAAGGGTACAGCCTCAATTGTTGCTGTTGGCACCTCAGGTGAGTCAGCAACTTTGGACCCTGAAGAGCATCTTGAAGTGATTGGTCAGGTTGTTAACTGGGTTGCTGGTCGTATTCCTGTTATTGCGGGTACAGGGGCCAACTCTACCTCAGAAGCGATTCACTTGACCAAAGAAGCACAGCGTTTGGGTGCGGATGCCGTGTTATTGGTTACCCCTTATTATAATAAGCCAACACAAGAAGGTTTGTTTTTGCATCACAAAGCGATTGCAGAAGCGTCCAGTATTCCTCAGATCCTTTACAATGTGCCTGGGCGTACCGCCTGTGATATGTTGCCAGAGACGGTTGAACGTTTGGCCCAGTTCGACAATATCGTGGGCATCAAAGAAGCCACGGGTGATATTGATCGCGCTCGTGATGTGATTGCTCGTGTGGGCGATAAAATGGCTGTTTACTCTGGTGATGATGAAACGGCGTATGAGTTAATTCTGGCTGGTGGTAAAGGTAATATTTCAGTAACAGCAAACGTAGCGCCAGAGCAAATGGCTAAACTATGCGCGCTTGCGTTAGAGGGTAAGACAGAAGAATCAAAAGCCATGAATGATGAACTGATGGGTCTTCATAATGCAATGTTTCTTGAGTCGAACCCAATCCCTGTTAAATGGGCCTTGCATGAAATGGGCTTAATTAGTCCTGCCATTCGTCTGCCTTTAACACAGCTATCAGAGCCGCTTCGGGAACCTTTGCGCCAAGCATTGAGTCAATGGAAGCTGGTTTAATAATTATAAGATTGGAGTACCTAATGCGTTTAGGTGTATTACTTGTTTCGTTTTTGGCACTTAATGGCTGCAGCTGGTTGTTTCATGATCGCTCTAATGATTACTTAAACAGCAAAATTCAGCCGAATATTCAAGTGCCGAACGATGTGGCTGAGGTCTCACTTAGACCGCAATTGCCAATACCGGAAGTGAAGAATGAGTTGAGTGTCGATGGCGAATTCGTATTACCTCGCCCTACACCTTTGGTATTGGCGGATAATGAAGAGCCAACTTCAGCCAGCTTATCTGAGTTAAGTCAGGTTTCATTGGAAACAAACTTGCTCAAAGACGGCAACGGTACACCCATCTTACGCTTAAATATTGAGTTTGCTCGCGCATGGTCTGAGCTAGGTGAAGCGCTTAAGAAAGCCGACATTAATATTACCGATCTAAATCGCAGTATTGGTACTTACTATATTGAATTGATTAAGCCAGGAAACCCAGAGGATGTGGGTTTTTGGTCCGGTTTATTTGGTGGTGAGCCTGAGCCTATTAAGGTGCCATTGCAGGTTAAGCTGAATCAAGCTCGTACTGGTGTGTATATTGCGATTCATGAAGATGCTGAAAACTTGGCTGAAGATGCACAGGCACAGTCATTACTGGAACAAATACAAGATAATCTCTAGTGCGATTTTGTAGTATTGGCAGTGGCAGTAAAGGCAACGGCACCTTAATTCAAAAAGGTGATACCTGCATTTTAATTGACGACGGTTTCACACTAAAAGAGTTTGAAAACCGTCTTGCTCAAAAAGGCTTAACGCCTCTTAACCTTGGCGCTGTGCTGATCACCCATGAGCACAGTGACCACATAAAAGGGGTTGGCCCCTTGGCTCGCAAGTATCGAATCCCTGTTTATTGCTCTCACGGCACCGCCCAGCATGAAGGGCTTGGTACGATTCCCAGCTTACAAGTCATTGATAGTCATTGTGATTTTCAAATTGGCAACCTGACTATATCTCCTGTTGTTGTCCCTCATGATGCCCGTGAGCCTACTCAATTTGTGGTGACTGATGGTGAATTTACAGTGGGCATATTGACTGATCTTGGAAGTCTTACGCCCTACATTGTTGATAAGTATCGTTATTGTCATGGTTTGTTAATCGAAACTAATCATGATGTGAGTATGCTTAGAAGAGGGCCGTATCCACCTAAGTTAAAAGTGAGAGTGGAGGGGCCTTTGGGTCACTTAAATAATGAGCAGGCGGCCTATTTTTTAACCCAAATAGAGACGGATCAATTGCAGTATGTTGTGGCGACTCACATCAGTGGGCAGAACAACCAAGAAGATTTAGCAATTGGGAACATATGTTCTGCCTTGAAGTGTGATGCTGACGACGTGATCATGGCAAATCAAGAAACCGGCTTTGATTGGTGTGAGCTTACCTTTCAGCAACAATTAGATAACAAAAAAACACTCGCATAGGTGAAAATGCTCACATATGCCAAATGCTTTGGCTGCGTTTTGAACGTGGTTGTGATTAAATTTGGTCAAATCAATTGATCATGGTAGCGTTATGCCTTGATCAGCTTAAAAGATTACTTTTTAAAAGGAAGATAACAATGAAAAAAATCCTTGCTGCAGCGGTAGTGGCTGCTTCTTTACCTCAGGCAGCCAGTGCACTGCCATTAGTCGATTTCTATGCGGGCGGTTATTACTGGGATCAAACAGTTTCTGGTGATGCAGGTGCTGGTTCGAGTCAAGCGGATTTAGAAGATGATCTAAATTTAGATGCTGGTGGCCAGAATGTTGTGTATTTTGCATTTGAGCACCCAATTCCAGTTGTGCCAAACATTAAAATTAAGATGTCGGATATGAGCTCTGATGGTACTGGTACTTTGACATCATCTTTTAACCTGGGCGGTGAAACTCTGACGGAGAATACTGAGGTAAAAAGTGAGCTGGACTTAACTCATACGGATTACACTCTTTACTGGGGTCTACCGCTTCCTATCGTAACTTTTGATTTTGGTTTAACCTTGCGTCAATTTGATGGATCAATGTCTTCAGTTGCTACTGATGGTTCTCAATCTGCTTCTGCCGACCTAGATGTAACTGTTCCTATGGGTTACCTAAAAGCGGGTGTTGATGTGCCGTTAACCGGTTTATCATTCGGCGGTGATATTAATGTGATCTCTTACGGTGATTCCGGTATTACCGATTACGATTTAAATATGACTTATGTGCTACCTGTGATTCCATTGTTGGATGTGGGTATTACAGCAGGTTACCGTAGTTTTGATCTGGAAATTAACCCAGATGACTTCGGTGGTAGTGATGATGATCTAAATGCCAAAGCCACTGTGGCTGGGCCATATATTGGTCTGAGTCTTCACCTGTAAGTATCGTCATCTTTATATAAAGCCAGCTTTGCTGGCTTTTATTTTATGCCTCAGTTTGAGGTAAATTTTATGAAGCGATTTTTGCTTATGCTAAATGGCAAGTTTAAAAACTTTATACTGATTTGCTTGTCCATATCACTACTGGGTTGTGGTAATGATATTACCCGCTTAAGTGATGATGACTTGAGGCAAAAAATACAAGATTGTGATTATGCGGTTAATTTATCTACCGCTGAGCATCAAGTTTGTGAAAATTATCATCGTGAATGTAAGCGTCGTTTAGATGAAGGTCGCTTTGTTTGTACCTAAATATAAGAGAGTAAGTATGCGTAAATTACCTATGGTCGCCCTTGCATCAGTCGTGTTGTTAGCAGGTTGTGGCGAAAAAGAAGTAGCACTTGAAAGCAATGTCGACAAAATGAGTTACGGTATCGGCATGAGTATGGCGCGAAGTGTGACGGGCCAGCCAATTGAAATAAACACTGAAGCAATGATTGCCGGCTTGCAAGATGTTTTAAAAGAGCAGCCTGCTCGCTTAGAGGAAGAGCAAATTCGTGAAGCGTTTGCCGCTGTTCGTGAAGAGCAAATGGCTAAGCAGCAATTAGAATCTGAAGGTGTTTTAAAAGAAGGTTCTGATTATTTAGCGTCTACCGCAGAGAAAGAAGGTGTTAAGGTTACTGAAAGTGGTTTGTTGTATGAAGTACTAGCGGAAGGCGCAGGTGATATGCCTAGCGAGACAGATACTGTAGAAGTGCATTATCAAGGTACTTTGATTGATGGCTCTGTATTTGATAGCTCTATTGAGCGTGGCACGCCTGCTAAATTCCCTGTTAACCGTGTTATCCCTGGTTGGACTGAAGCACTTCAGCTAATGAAGGTTGGCGGTAAGTGGCGTTTACATATCCCTGCAGAGTTGGCTTATGGTGCACAAAGCCCTAGTCCTAAAATCCCTGCAAACTCTACTTTAGTATTTGAAGTGGAATTGCTTGCCATCGAAAAGTCTTAATCGCTAGTTTTGAAGCATAAAAAAGCCCGGTTCTTACCGGGTTTTTTTATGTCTAAACTAAATGTAGTTGACCAAAAAATATCTGAGTACGTGAAAACTGACTAGGTAATAAAGAATAAAATAAGGTTGTACAAAGAGAGGTTTTAAAAATACAGGGTAAGTATAATGGTCGGAGCAGAGAGATTCGAACTCCCGACCCTCTGGTCCCAAACCAGATGCGCTACCAGGCTGCGCTATGCTCCGACAGATATATATAACAACGAGATTGTTAGATATTTAAAGATTGTACTAGGTAAAAAAAGATGGTCGGAGCAGAGAGATTCGAACTCCCGACCCTCTGGTCCCAAACCAGATGCGCTACCAGGCTGCGCTATGCTCCGAAAGTGGCTCCTCGAACTGGACTCGAACCAGTGACCAATAGATTAACAGTCTACTGCTCTACCAACTGAGCTATCGAGGAACTACAGTGCTGTCTCGGCGTTGCCTTGACTGCGGGGCGTATATTATTGATCGAAGCTGATTTGGTCAACCTTTTTTTTCATTTTTTTTAATGTAAATACAACGACTTACAAAGGATAGGGTGTGAAAGTGGGTTAAAGCATGAAATCTTTAAGCTTTATGCCGTAATCGTTTGGGTCGAGCACTTGGGTGATGCGCTCTTGGCAATGCTCAAGGCTCAGGTTTAAGACACTGACGTGTGTATGGGATTGGGTTTTAAAATCATAAATGACTTTTACATGGGGTTTTAGGGTATCAGGGTTCTTTTCAATGACCACGGCACCCTTATCATTTGAAAGCTTCACGAATGACCCGACAGGGTAGACGCCGATGGCTTTGATAAAGCTATGCACATAGTGCGTATCTAAATGTGGGCCACACCATTCCATCATGCGTTTTAAGGCATTCGAAGGGGTCATACCTTTATGGTAAACACGATCGGCAGTAATTGCATCGTATATGTCCGCCACTGATGCCATGCGCGCTTCTTTGGATATTTCGTCACCCTTTAAGCCTAATGGGTACCCTTTACCGTCTAGCCTTTCATGGTGCTGGGCGGCGACATTGATCGATACTTGTGAAAAGCGGGCATTGCGCTGCAAAATCTTTTGGCTGTATGTGGCGTGACGTTTCATGATGTCATATTCCTCTTCTGTGAGCTTATCCGGCTTATGCAGGACACGATCAGGAATGAGAATTTTGCCAATGTCATGCAGCAATGCCCCTGTGACACATTGATGGAGATAGGCCCGTTCTAGCTTGAGATACTTGCCTAGTATGGACATAAGTACCGCCACGTTGACGCTGTGCTCCATGAGGTAATCGTCTTTTTTGCGGATGCGGGATAAGCAGGCGAGGGCGTTTTGGTTTCTTACGACAGAATCCATGAAGTTATCGGCCATGTCTTCAAATGGAGAGATGTCCACGGATTGCCCTGATTTAACTGAACTCATGGCATTATTGACCAGATCCAATGCTTCACTGTGTAGCTTGGTGGCTTTTCCTAACTCTTTACTTAATGAAGTGGACTTAACGTCTCTTTCAGGTTCTGACGTCTGAGCGATATCTTTAATCTTGGTATCGAGCTTTTTTTCGCTTGCTTCTAAGGTGATGGCATCTGGACTGTCTACGCCTAAATCCGTATCAATGTAGAGTTCTTTTATGCCGCGTTTAATCAATGACTGTATGGTGGTTTGGTCTTTAATACGCCCTTCGCGCTCATGTTCATGCAAGCTAAGCCCGTGCTGCGTGATGTTCGCCACATACATTCCGGGTTTTAGGCTTGAGGTTGCAATTTTTTTCAGCATAAGGATCTTAAGTGGGCTTTTGTAAGAGTATAGAAGAGCTATTTCACATATCGAATTTAGTGAAAACTGTTAATATCTAAATAAGTTATAAATATAGGTGTGTTCATGCAGAAAATTGCATTTCAAGGGCAGCTCGGTGCTTATAGTCATTTAGCTTGTAAGCATGTGAACCCCGATGCACAAGCGGTGCCTTATGATAGCTTTGTTCAGGCGATCTCTGCGGTGGAGTGTGGTGATGCAAAGCGGGCCATGATTCCTTTGGAAAACTCCAGCGCAGGTCGAGTAGAAGAAATTTATCGACAAATACCTAAGACCCATTTGAATATAGTGGCAGAACACTTTCAACCGGTATCTCATTGCTTGATGGCCTTGCCTGATGCTGTTCCAAGTTGGGTCATGTCTCATCCACAGGCACTGGCTCAGTGCCACGATAAAATTATTGCCCTAGGGTTAGAGCCCCGTGCTGAATTTGATACGGCAGGGGCTGCAAAATTATTAGCGAAAGACGGTGATCTTACGGGAAGTGTCGTGGCGTCCGAATTAGCCGCAGACCTATATGGTTTAAATATTATTGAGCGACAATTTGAAGATATTACTGGTAATACCACGCGCTTTATTGTGTTAATGAAAGACAGCGCGGTGCGTGAATATGATGCTAGTAAAACCTATGTCACCTCCATCCTATTTACATTACGCAATATTCCAGCAGCTCTTTATAAAGCGTTGGGGGGCTTTGCCACAAACGGTTTAAACTTAATCAAAATAGAGAGCTACTTAAATAGCAATACCTTGAATAGTAGCCAGTTTCATATTGATGTTGCACAGCATATTGATACACAGGCCATGCAAAATGCCATCGAAGAATTACAGTTTTATGCATCACAATACCGCTGGCTTGGTACTTATGAATCCCATGAGTTTAGAAGATAATAGTCGATATTTATCTAGCGATTGATAAAAAGAGGAGTGAACTGTGGATTGGAAAACCTTGTTAAATGCAAAGCGTTTTGGTGAGCATGAAAGTGCTGAATTAGGTGAATCCCGCACTCCGTTTCATAAAGATCATGATCGCGTTATTTTTTCCAGTAGTTTTCGTCGTTTAGAGCGTAAAACTCAAGTTCATCCATTGAGTGATAATGACCATATACACAGCCGCTTAACCCATAGTTTAGAAGTAAGTTGTGTTGGCAGAAGCCTGGGTGCCCAGGTGGGGGAAATGCTAGGTGATCGTCTTCCTGCGGGACTTTCTCCCGCGGATCTAGGTGCCATTGTTCAGGCTGCATGTTTAGCACACGATATCGGTAACCCGCCGTTTGGTCATACAGGGGAGGATGCCATTCGGCACTGGTTTCGTGATAGTAAAAACGCCGCTTTTTTATCCGGATTATCAACTGAGCAAGTGAAAGACTTTCAGACATTTGAAGGAAATGCACAGGGCTTAAGAATATTAACGCAACTTGAGTATCACCGCTTTGACGGCGGTATGCGTCTTACTTACGCTACATTAGGCAGTTTTTTAAAATACCCCTGGCACAGTGGATATCAAGATCCATTAAAAGGTGAGAAGTTTGGTGTGTACCAATCTGAACTCGCGTTTCTAAATGAGATTGCACAAGAAGTGGGCTTGATAAAAATTGAGCAAAACCGATATTGCCGCCACCCACTTGTTTATTTAATGGAAGCCGCAGATGACATTTGTTATGCCATTATTGATTTAGAAGATGGTGTCGAAATGAATCTGCTGCAGTACACAGAAGTAGAATCGCTCCTATTGGGTTTGATTGGTGAGGATGTGCCTTCGTCTTACTTTAAAACCACTTCCGAAGACCCTGCCCGTAGGCGCTTAGCTATTCTGCGCGGTAAGGCCATTGAAATCATGGTGAATGCTGTGGCGGATGCCTTTATTGAGCAAGAGCAGGCGTTACTTAGTGGCCAGTTAAGCGGTGATCTCATAGCTCTGACAAACCCAAAAGTGGCCGATTGTATCGCCCAAGCGAAAAATATGGCCCGAGAGAAAATCTTCAAAGACCCGAAAAAAGCGTTAATTGAAATTGGAGCCTACACCACATTGGGCAGTTTACTGGAGTCGTTTTTAACGGCCGTAGATGAAGTGCTGGCTGGTGATGGGGTCAGTTATAAATCACAGCGTATATTGGATTTAATCGGTCGTCATGCGCCGCAGGCTGGTTGGGATAAGTACCGCTCATATTTGCGTGTCGTTGATTACATTGCCGGTATGACCGATGCTTATGCAGTGGAACTGGCGCAGGCTATCCGTGGTCTCAGGTTATAAGTGTAAAGCCGAGATTTATTGATGAGATTCTGTGCAAGATTGGTAGAATGTCGTGGATTTTTAGCACATACCTAATAAAACAATGAGAGTTTAATGGATATTGATTTTCCTTTAGTGTTGGTGGTGGCCACGTTTGTCACTGGTTTGGTGGCATTGGCAGATAAACTGTATTTTGCACAAAAGCGTCTGGCATCGGTGCACATTCTTGAGCAGCAAGGTGCATCTTCGGAGCAACTGGAAGGGGCTGAAAAAGAGCCTTGGTTAATTGAGAACAGCAAAGGTTTTTTTCCTGTACTGGCTCTTGTGCTGGTTTTGAGGTCCTTCTTGGTTGAACCGTTTCAAATCCCATCTGGTTCAATGGAGCCGACCCTTATTAAGGGTGACTTTATATTAGTTAATAAGTTTTCATACGGTTTTCGTTTACCGGTGTTGGGTACCAAGGTGATTGAAATGGATAACCCAGAACGCGGTGATGTCATGGTGTTTATTCCGCCCCATGATCCAAGGTATTTCATCAAACGTGTCATTGGTTTACCTGGCGATCAAATTCGCTACAGTAATAAACAACTTTATATCAATGGCGAGAAAGTGCCTCATGAGTTAGTGGGTGCATTTCCTCATAACGCGCCACGTATTTTAACTTATGAAGAGCATGACTACCCTGTGCAGCAGTACGCGGGTATCCCAAGTCGGGGTGATGGTGAGTGGGTTGTGCCTCAAGGCCATTATTTCATGATGGGCGATAACCGAGATAACTCGGGTGATAGTCGCTTCTGGGGTTTTGTGCCGGATGAAAACATTGTGGGCAAGGCCTTTGCCGTATGGATGCATTGGGAAGACTGGAGCAGCATTCCTAGTTTCTCCCGTAATAAGTTGATCCATTAAATACTCAGCTATACTTATAAGACCATATAATTAAGGTGTTATAAGTGAAAGCAAAAAAGACATGTCGGCGCTGTGTTATGGCCCGCTGGGTCACTTTTTATTGCGTGTGTATTGGCTCATTGCTGGTATTTGCAATCAATCGAATAATACTGGTTTAATTCTGAGTAATTAGACTGGTATTTTGATTTATGAGCAGTAGAATAGCGCCAAACCTTGAAGTTGGCTTGACGTGGTTATGTATTGGTACCGAAAACTTTTGGCATCCTGTTCCTCAGTTATTACTCCTCCCATAAAACGCAGTTCCATCGAGCAAAAGAAAGTCGACAGACAGGCTTGTTGTCTTACACTTTATGATTGCCAGCAAAGGCCTTTCAACAATAAGATTCAACGCTATATTAAGCACTTGAATGTGGCCGTTACGGTAAAAAACTTAAATCGCTGCCATACATACCAAAAAGAGTTGTTATCCGGCGGTGGCAGGGCACAAGTGCCTTGTTTGCGTATTGAAACCCCCTCTGGAAGCCGCTGGCTGTACGAATCAGAAGACATTATTCGCTATTTGAACCGAAAATTTGCACCTAAATCTCAATCTAAGCGATTAGAACGAGCGCATTAATCAAGTATTAGGCATAATGCTCTACTAGTATGTAATGTAGACACGAAAGAGTAGGAGTTGTAAATCAGAGCATGGGACGCTCAGTCGGTTATTCATTCAGAATCATCTTAATCGTTATTACTGCGTCACTCTCCCTTTCATCTTGGGCGAGCACGGTAGGCTTGCTCGTGGATGCCCCTAGCGATCAGATCATGGCTTTTCAAAGGCAGATCAATGCCTTATTACCTAAAGACACTACCCAGCTTATCTCTGTTCCCGAATTGAAATCGCTTGATTTCACCACGGTTGATAAATGGCTCACCCTCGGCCCAAATGCACTGAATCAGCTCTTGAGACAGTTAAAACAATTTAAATCGCAAAAGACACCGATACTCGCTTTATTTTTACCTGAGTCTGCAAGAAGGAAGCTTCTTACTGAATTCCAAGGGGTCTTTACAGCCCTTGATAATACTCCCGACATGTCAAAGCAACTGGCTCTGATTCATGCTTTGGCGCCTCAAGCTAAGCAAGTGGGAGTATTTTATTCCAGTCAATATGATACGAATCGTCAAAAACTTGAAGCTAAGGCGAAGCAGTTTGGCCTTAACTTGCACTGGGCGCAGCTCTCAGACCCCCTAGACTGGGATCGTCAAGCTTTAAAAGTATTAGCTGACGTTGACCTTGTATTAGGGGTCGACGATGACGCGTTATACAACACAACCACTATTCGAAGTATTTTGATGCGGCTTTATCGCTCTGGTAAGGCACTTGTTGGGCCGGATAAGGGTTATGTTCGAGCCGGCGCGGTTGCAAGCACACATTCTGGTATACAAGAAACCCTATTGGCAGCGGCTGAGTGGATAACGAAAGCCCCTGATTATAGCGCGAAGTTTTCAAACCCATATTTCAATATCAGCGTGAATACACAAGTAGCGCGCTCACTGAACATTGTCGTGGATGATGTTCCTTCCTTGATTCAACAAGTGAAGGAGTCTACCAATGAAAAATAAGGGCTGGAGCTTATACACACAAACCCTGATTTTAGGCCTTGGCCCTGCGTTGATATTATCTGTGGTGCTCAGTGGGTATTTCATTAATGTGCGCATTCAGGATGTGAAGCATGAGCTTGATAACAAAGGCCAGCTGATTGCAGTACAGTTAGCTTCTACAGCTGACTATTTTGTACTCACCGGAAACCCCTCCATCATTTCACCGCTCACTCGTGTACTGCTAGATGATAAAGACGTCGAGTTTATTGAAATAGAAGATATAGCCGGTGGCTTGCTATTTAGTCAAAGCGATATGAAGGTCAATCAAATGCCACCTGATACAGCTAAAAGCCGCCTTAGGTGGTACCAAGCTGACATTATTCAATACGATGTGTTGGCCGATGACGATGATTGGTTCACTAAACAGAAACAAGAAAAGATATTAGGGCAAGTAAGGGTAGGTCTGTCGACGAACTTTGTTGAGCACAGACAAAACGAAATAATATTGAATGCCTTTTTAATTGCCAGTGTCGCCATGGGCATTTGCGGCTTAATTGCTTGGTTGAGTGGTGCGCGTTTAGTTACCCCAATATCACGCCTGTCGGTTATTGTTGAGCGCATGGCAAAAGGGGATTACAGCGCTCGCACCGCAGAAACCGCTAATGGTGAGGTTAAACAGCTTCAGGCTGGTGTGAATACGTTGGCTAAAGAGCTGCAAAAATCAGAGGAAGTGCAGCAGCACTATGTCGATAGCTTGATTAAAGAGCGCGAAGCTTCGGAACAAGCAAACAAAGCAAAAAGTGAATTCCTTGCGGTTATGACTCATGAGCTTAGAACCCCTATGAATGGGGTATTGGGAATGCTTCAGCTGATGCAGTCTACTGTTTTATCGAAAGAACAAGATGAGTATGTGGAGATCGCCTTATCGTCAGGTGATCACCTATTAGGATTGATCAATGACATTTTAGATTTTTCAAAAATTGAACAGGGTAATATTGAGCTCGACCAGAAATTTTTTGATCTTCATCAGAGTTTACATCGTATCACAGAGAGCTTTAAAACCATTGTCTCCAATAAGGGGTTAAAGTTCGATGTTGATATTTCGGCCATAGAAAAATTACGAGTTAAAGCGGATGAAACGCGACTTCATCAGATACTTGTGAACTTACTTGGCAACGCCGTTAAATTCACAAATAAAGGTCACGTAGGCCTGAGTATTGGTGATGTGGAGCGTATCAATGACCGCATTAAATTGAATATTATTGTCAGTGACTCTGGTAAGGGCATCAGCGAAGATAACATTGATCGTATATTTGATGCTTTTCAACAAGAAGACGCTTCTATTTCAAGACAGTATGGCGGTACGGGTTTAGGATTGGCCATTTCAAAACAGCTAGTTGAAAAAATGAACGGTGAGCTTATTGTTCAAAGTGCGGCCGAACAAGGATCACGGTTTATTTGTCAATTTACCTGGGATCTTGCGAAAACCAAGGTTGATCATGAGTCCCATGTTGAAGAAGAACTAAGCAATCAAACCTTTTTATCCCGAGTATTACTTGTTGAGGATAATACGGTAAACCAAAAAGTTGCATTAAAAATGTTAAAGGATTTTGGCCTTCACTGTGACTTAGCCGAAGATGGTTTGGAGGCCGTGCACCTAGCACGTCAAAATCAATATGATTTGATTTTAATGGATTTACAGATGCCAAATATGGATGGTTATGAAGCGACAAAAGTACTGCGCGAAGAAGAAGGTTTAAATAAATTAACGCCTATTATAGCGCTTACTGCCAACGCATTGTATGACGTTAAAAATCAATGCCTGCAAGCAGGCATGAATGACTTCTTGGCTAAACCTTATAAAAAAGCGCTTTTGCAACAACTTCTAGCTCGTTGGCTAAAAGCGAAAGTTTGATTATTTCTTGTGATGAATGATTTGTGATAATGGTGCTCGTGTTGTTCGAGTTTGATTAGCATCCACCGTTTTATCTTCATAACCAAAGCTTATCCCAAATAAAATCCCCATATCATTATCTAGCTCAAAAAATTCCCTAACGATATCTGGGTAATAGGCTGTACTGGCTTGTGCGCAGCTACCAATTCCGTGAGAGGTCATCAAGAGCATAAGTGTTTGCGCATACATGCCTACATCCACTGCAATAGCGGGGCTAAAGTCTTTTTTCATTGTAATGAATGCTACATGGGGGGCATCGAAGAATTGGTAGTTGCGTGCAGTGGCTTTCATTCGTGCTATTTTATCATCTCTAGCAATTCCCATTGCGCCATATAAAGCTTGAGCACATTCAACTTGACGAGTGCGCATATTCCCTTCGAATTTAGGTAAACCTGAAAAGTCAGGGTTCATGTTTTGGCCATGCATGAAAGCATGGTGCATCTTATCTTTTAGGATCTGGCATGCCTCTCCTGTTGCTAATAACACCTGCCAAGGCTGTACATTGCAATTAGAAGGACTTAGCTGCGCGCTGGTGAAAATACTATCAAGGGTTTCTTGGTCAATAGGGTCGGGCTTATAGCCTCTTACAGAGCGACGTTGCTGGATAGCTTCTTCAAGAGTCATTGCGTTGTTTATCATAGTTGTGACCAGTATTTGTTATTGTGTGTTAACAATAGCAATGAAATAAAACTCGATTCAATGGCGAAACGTGACAGTCAAGTGTGCGTTAGGGAGCGATTTGGTCATTCACTAGAATATTAAGAGGGTAGCTCGGCATCCATGCAATCGGTTGAATATGTATTTTGATGTGTTCAGGTTTGATTCCAAATTTGGGAAGCTCCTGTTGAACTTTGATATCCATTGAATGATTTTGCAATACGCCAGCGCGTTGAATTGAGACGATTTCCTGTTCACTGACTTTTATGCTGATGTTAAACGCCACCCAAGCTTGAGCCCAATGGCCGTGCTGTTCATCCTCAAGATGAAATTCAGTATGCAGCATAGGGCTAAAACCTGACTCGTCGATTTTTTTTGTCAGTTTCGAAAGGGTTAAAGACAGTTGGTGTGCTTCATGGTAGGTAAACTTGTTTTTTTCATCTAATGCAATATCTGAAAAGAAATGGGGTCTTTGCTCATCGCACCCGAGCAATGCTAATACGGGTAGCAGCATAAAAGGTTTAAAGTTGGCCATAGGTTTTTTGTAAACTCAGCACTTTATTGAGGTATTCACGAGTTTCAGAGCTGGGCATCTGTCTAATTAATCGGCGCAGCACATCATTAGATGACATTCTGTTGATACTGTTCACCGAGCCGCTAATACTGGATTGCCCCGTTAGTGTACGCATCACGCTGGTTGTACCGGCATTATAGGCGGCAATTGCACAATATAATCGGCTTTTAGAATCTTGGATATCACGTAAATAACGGTAATACAAAATGTGTAAGTAAGCGGCGCCAACCTGAACATTTTTTCTGGGGTTATACAAATAACTTGGAGAAAGAACTTGGCGTTTATTAAACAGCATTTTCGTGGCGTCCTGACCTGCCGAGTGCGGCACAATCTGCATCAGGCCAAAAGCGGGTATTTGAGATCGTGCTAAAGGGTTAAACGAGCTTTCTGCATGAATGATGGCAAAAATTAAAGACGGTGGCAGATTATAAGTTTGTGCATAGTCATAAATAAAAGATTTATAACGTTTTGCTTTCATACGAATGCGTTTTTCAGGTAATGAAATAATATAGGTTGTGCGATCATTAAACGTGAAGGCAAGATTCAAAGACGCCACCGCAGGGTAGCGAATGTAAGCTGACTTGGTTAGCTTCCTGGCCATGCGCTCAACGGATTTAAGAGAAGGGCGCTCGTTTCTGAATAACTCCGATAAGATCAAGTCCTGACCCAGCCCCCCTAAATCTTGGGCGTATCGAATACCAGATAGGGCTTCCATTTTTTGGTTTATAGGGTCTTTGCTTATAGCGGACGCCAAGTCCATTTGCAGTAACTCAACGAGTGTATTTTGTAGATTCTGTTGCATTTGACGGTAATTAAGAACTTTGCCGGTATGAATGCTGGGCATGGTGATCTGTATTTCGTTGGCTTTGAAATCAATGGCACGTTTTTGTTGAAAGTCATCACTGTACATGACTAAACGGGTTTTGCTGCTGATTTCAGCGTCGGCCCAGTAGGCACGAATCTGCGAGCGGTGCTCGGTCATCGCTTGTTTAAAATGAGCTTTTAATTGCTGTTCTGAAAGCTGTGTATCGGATGCATTGTTGTCGTTATTATTTTGTATTTTCTGATAACCCTTTGGAATAACCTGCACTGCTGTGCTATTGGCAGCGGGTACCAAGATTAAACTCAGGATTAAAGCAGGAATGTATAAGTTCATATCTCTCAAGCTCGACTGGTCATAATTTAAAGCTAGATAGGATGCTCTTCAGAAGCAAAAAAAATCACGGCTTGTTCGTAAATGGTATAAGCATCCGATTTTAGGTTGTGAATCTGTTGGCGTTTATTACACGTTTTTATTGCGCTTTTTTAATTTTGTATCTGTTTAGTAACGCCCGGTAATCATCACTCTTTAGGTACGTTTTTAAATATAGATTGAAGTTACTTATAACTTCTTTGGCCGCAGGGTGCTGCTTGGCTATGCCAATATGCAGAGGCTTGGACTCAAGCGTGATAGTGGTTACTTGCAAACTTTTTTTAAATGACCCCGAGCGCTCTAAATAAAACCGCGCCACGCTTTTATCCAATAATGAAAGGTCTAAGGATTTTGCCCCCAGCTCTCTTAATAGCGGGGTGTATTGGGTAAAGTACCGGCGGTCAGGGTATTGTTGTATCTGTTCACTGTAGGCGTAATCATCCATCAGGCCTAAAGACACATTTTTAGACAGGGCATCATCTAAACTAACCACCGATAGCTTGGAGTCCTTATGCTGAACCCCAACTAACTCATTAATGAAATAAGGATCACTGAACAGCAAATGGGCTTGTCTTCTAGGACTCTTCCAAAGCGCTAAGCTGACATCGTATTCGCCTTGTCGTACGCCTTTTATGACTCGCTTCCATGGAACAAATACCGTACTGACCTGATAGCCAGCTTGAGATAAAACCGCACTGACAATTTCGGCGCTTAAGCCCTGCCCGGGTAAGCTCCTGGCAATAAAAGGCGGCCATTGAGTACCGGCTAAAGTGAGTTCTTTAATTATCTTTGGGTATGTCTTGCAAAGCTGAGCCAGAGTTTTATTTAACCCTTGGCTGCTAATTTTAACTGCGTAATCATCCTTAAAATTTTTCAGTAAACTGATACCAAGGTAGGATGCGTCATAGATTAACCAGCGCCCATCGGCTCGGTGCAGTCGCAACGTAAACTCTCTCGATGCTTGCGATTGGTTCAACGACATCACTAGGGCTGATTTGGTNTCGTTATCGTTGAACGTTTGGGNCTTCAATGACCAGCTTGTTGGCTGCCATTCGAGAAATGCTTGCGCCTGATTTGAGAGCAGCTGTCGAGAGAAGCATTCAAGGAAGCGCTGTTTTTGTTCAATACTGGCCCTTTTCCAATTTCGACCCAGAATCAATTGAGCCATATTTAATGTATCTATATTGGGGCTGATATGCTTTTTAATCAGGGTTTTATAGTCAGCTATAGTGTGGTCTTGTAATTGAGTGACGTCGATTAGTATCGCATCTAGCGCACGTGTGATTTGCACATCTGGTTTTGCATGAACATGAAGCGATAGTAACAACCAGCATAATAAACTCAATTTGCCCATGAACAGCGCACCCCAAAATAGCGTTTAAGCAATTAAAAGATAGCAGAACCAAGGGATAACGCAGGGCTGTACTGTAAATCATTCAGCTCAATGGGCTGAATGCTCCGTTTGACAGGTTTGATCTTGTAAGCACTGGGATTGAGCCATTAAGTCGGCGAAGTCTTGCATTAGCGCTGCGCGGCTTTGCAGGCTTTCATGATACATGGCCATATTAGGGTACTGGCTTTCAGGGACGGCCACATAACGTTTTAAGCGGGGTAAGGCGCGTTTAAATAATGCACGCTGAGTGACGCGAATTTGTTTTTTTTGCTTAGATGCCGCGTCAGGGTACTGTTTAATCAGCTTTTGAAGTTTGATTTTGTCTTTAAGTAATAGCAACAGGTCATCGCTGTGCCCGTTATGGCGCTCATCTGCCCAGCTGGTTATCGCGAACAGTAGGCCCAGAGCAAGGCTCATTGAAATGAAAAGACGATTAATCATCAAGGCAAATACCAATCTGGCTAACCCCTTGATCCTTACTTAAGGGGATTAATTTTTTGATTAGATCAGCATGACTGATTTGGCTGGTTATTAAATCGTATAGCTGTGACTCGAAGTCATGTTGTCTTAGCCATAGTTCACTATCCGCTTCTTCGATGGCTTGCATTTCAAGTACTTCTTGAAGGCGCTCACGGGTCATATTTTGAATGTTTTGTGCATCTAATATGCTGCTATCTAGAACCGCTTGCACACAGCTTTGAAGATTAACCATGGCATCCATCGCCGGGTAGGCACCAAAATGCTCATAATCGTTAGGATCAGGAATCAAATCGCTGAGGGTATCCAGTTGATTCTCCATATTTTTTAGGCTTTTTAATTGGCCTCTTAAAAACTCCCACACTTTATTTAAAATCTTTCGGCTTTGAGCATAGTCATGGCCTTTGTTTTCAATTTCACAGAATAATTGAAAGTTCGGCATGCTGCGTTCACATAAAGATGTACAAAAAGCCAGTTGCTGCCAGTGGTTCAATGCCGATAAATCCATAAATACTCCGTTTTCAATTATTCTGAATTATAGCGGCTAATACGCTTCACCCATAGAGCATCGCGAGCTGTGGCTGTAAATAGATTAAAATTAAATGGCATATTGTGTCCAGTTTCTATTCAAGCGCCATAAGCCATTGTTTTTTTGCGCATTTGAAAAACCCGTCTAGGTTTATAAAAGGGATACAGGTTTAGCAGTACTGTAATGAATCACAGTAATAGAAAACCCCAAAGGCACTTGAAGGTGGTATTGGGCTGTTAAATCATTAGAGCCAGCTCTAATGGACGAGAGGTATAAATGGCTAATCATATATTCATATTGGCAACCGTCATGCTGTTAGCGGGCATTTTTGGTGGCCTTGTAAACTATTACATGTACGGTGATCACGATCCGGATGCCACCAGCTTACCCCGTTGTTTGGTGGTGGGTATTGGTGCGGCCTTTCTTGTGCCCGTTATCTTGGACTTAGTGAATAGTGAACTTATTCTGGAAACTCAAGGTGACCCTTCAAGATTATTAATATTCACTGGCTTCTGTTTGATTTCATCCATTGCCAGTCGATTTTTTATCACCAATATGTCAGATCGGATTCTCGATGCAGCACGTCATGCAAAAGAGCAATCAGATAGTGTACATCATGATCTGCGTATTATTAAAAACGAATTATTGCCATTGATTGATACGGAAACCGAACAGGATTTAGAACCTGATGAAGAGCCCGAAATCATGGACTACAGTGAAGATTTGGACGTGACCAGTTCAAAAGCCTTAAAAATGCTTTCAACTGGCCGATACATATTTAGATCCCTTGCTGGTTTATGTCGCGAGTCCAATAACGATGAAGCCACCATGTTGCAGACATTAAGTGTCTTAGTTTCACGCAGTTTAGCTGGCAAGGTAAGCGGCAAAAATGGTGTGCGTTGGCACATAACAGAGAAAGGTCGTCGTGTACTGGAGAGCCAAATGTAAACGGGTTCATGCCATGGACGTCAAGGAAACAGACTTAGGATAAGCCGACAATGATTTACCAATTTAAACAGCCATTGATGATTGTCGGTTTTATTGTTTCTCTTGCATTCAGTTTCAACCTACACAGTGCAGAAGAAGACGCTTCTGCTGACCAAAATGCGCAACCACCTTCCGCTCTACCCAATTCGGTGCAGGGCCTAGAATTACCCGCTGATGCGAAAAGCACAATTGTTCCAACCAATAATGCCAGCGATGTTCGCGTTATTATTGATATATCAGGGTCGATGAAGCAAAACGACCCTGAAAATCTAAGAATACCCGCGTTAAATTTAATTGTCGAAATGATCCCTGATGGCGCAAGAGCCGGTGTTTGGACATTTGGTCAATGGGTCAATATGTTAATTCCCCCTGCCACGGTCGACTCAGCATGGCGTGAACAAGCAAAAATTAACGCCCAAAAAATCAATTCCTATGGTTTAAGAACCAATATTGGCGAAGCCATGGAAAAAGCCACTTGGCAACTGGGCGCCGACAGTGGTTATGAGCAGCATGTCATTTTACTCACGGACGGTTTAGTGGATATTGCCGCCGATACTGACCCTGAGCAACAAACAAAAAATGCNGCAGAAAGACAACGAATAGCCACTGATATTCTTAAACAATATCAAGCATTGGGCGTCAAAATTCACAGCATAGGTTTATCCGATAATGCTGATAAAGTACTTTTGGATAAGCTTGCTCTTGAAACGGGCGGCACCAGTGTGGTGGTTAATACGGCGCAGGAGCTGGTTAAAGCATTCCTCAAAGCATTTGAAAAAGCCGCACCAGAAGTAGCAGAACAAGTACCGCTTGCTCAAGATAATACCTTTGAAATCGATTCCAGTGTTGAAGAGTTTACAGCGCTGGTGTTTCGCGCGAAGGGCTCACCACCGATGCAATTAACCACGCCATCGGGTGCGGTCATTAGCCAAATTAAAGGCGCTGAGAATGCTCGTTGGTTTGGTGAATCGGTCTATGACTTAGTGACGGTTACATCACCTGAAGCAGGCAAATGGAAAATCGATGCTGAGCTTGATCCAGATAACCGAGTCACCGTGGTCAGTGATCTTAAAATGGAAATAACGGGTTTACCCAATACCTTGTTCCCCGGTCAACAAGTGAATTTTGAAATGTTCTTACATGAGGACGGTAGCGTCATCAGTAACCCAGACTTTTTAAAATTAATGACCATTGAAATGACCATGACCGCGGAGTCAGGGCGCAGTGGTACAAAAGTGATCAGTGATCCAGATAACATTCCACAAGACGGACGTTATAAAGAAAGCATTTCTCGTTTATCAAAAGAAGGCCAGTATGAATTAAAAGTGGAAGTGGATGGCAAAACATTCAAACGTATGCGCAAAGACTACATTCAAGTGCGCCAGCCTATCGGTTTTGAGATTCGTAAAGTACAAGTTAATGAGGAACCAGCTTATGCCGTTCGCGTGATTCCTCAGGTTGCAGACATTGAAGTGGCTAGGACCCGTGTAATAGCCAAACTGAAAGGCCCCGATCAATCTTCGATTATTCAAGCCATGCCTTGGGTTGAAGAGGGCGTATGGGAAGCAGTGATCGAGCCTTCAAAAGGCCCTGGTGAATATGTCATTGCCATGAACATCAAAGGGTTAATTGGTGAAAACCAAGAGTTTAGGGTAAAACCCGACCCGATTACGTTAACGTTTCCGATTCCTGATGACTTTACTCACGAGTATTTCGCCCAAAGCGAAGAGAAAGATGACGTTACTCAGGCGCCACAAGAGCCAGATTCAGTCTTAGAAGGGCAGCCACAGGAAAGTGCAACAGAGGTTGTCGAGGATAAAGCACCTGATGCAGCAGAACCCCCGATGGTGCCAAACTTAGAAGAGAAAATGCAACAGCAGGCGGTTGAGAACGACAAGGTTGAAACGCCTGATGAAGAGCCCGCGCAAGATGAAGCGGTTAAGGAAGATGAGGTTAAATTAGAACCCATTCCTTATTGGCTATATGCCGCTATTCCTGTATCCATTTTATTGTTAGGGGTTGGTGGTTTCTTTATCTACCGAAAAGTCATGAGCAAAAAATTAGCTGACTCGGCCCCAGAACAAAAATCAGAAGATAAAACAGATAAACCATCAGCAAACCTAAATGATGGTTTAGATGATGAGGACTTTGATGAAGACTTTGATCTCAGTGCCGATGATGAGGATGAGCTGGCTATAGACCTAGGCGCTGACGATACAGAGGGCCTTGATGATCTGGATGACGAAGATACGCCATTGCCAGCAATGGATGACCTAGATGACATTGAAAAAGAACCAGAAATAGAAGCGGAACCTGAGCCTGATGTTGCACCCGAGCCGGTGCAGGACACCGTTGAGGATGATATACCGGATTTCGATGAAAACTTTGACGTTGAAAATAATACACAAGAAGATGTCCCAGATGATACGGCCAGTGCAATTGACGAGCTAGACAGTGTACTGGATAGCTTGTCGGACGAAGATGAAGAAAATATTCCGAAATTAGATGAATCCATGGAAGCTGAATTCGACTTAAGTGAGCAGGCTGGTTCAAATTCAGCAAGTGCTGCTGAGGAAGATGATGCCTCCATTGACGCCGCGTTGGCTAATCTAGAAAGTGAGTTGGATGATATCGATGTGGACGCTTTAATCGATGATGATAAAAAAGATTCATAATGGATAAATTCATGCAAATGGCCATAGATGAAGCCAAACTGGGGTTAGCAGAGGGTGGCATTCCAATTGGCAGTGTTTTAGTGCATAACGGTGTTGCCATTGGCAAAGGCCATAATCGGCGGATTCAGGCAGGCAGTTGCGTATTGCATGGTGAGATGGATGCCTTAGAAAATGCAGGCAGGCAAAGCGCTAAAATTTACAAAGAGTCTGTTCTTTATACCACGCTAAGCCCTTGCTCTATGTGCTCAGGCGCCATTGTTCTTTATGGAATTCCTAGGGTGGTTATTGCTGAGAACCAGACCTTCATGGGTGAGGAGTCTTGGCTCAACAGTAAAGGGGTTGAATTGGCAGTATTGCAAGATGAAACGTGTATCAAGCTTATGCGCGATTTCATTCAGAGTAATCCAGAATTATGGAATGAAGATATTGGCGAATAATCCAAATTATTAAGAGTAAATAAAAAGCCCAAGTCTTGCTTGGGCTTTTTTGTGTCATAAATGATCAATGAAGTTGATCTGATTTTACAACTTGATCGTAAAAACAGGCCATGATCAAGGGTGTAATATCCCTTATCCTGAGTTACCATTCGGTGCATTAATTTGGCTAAATCGAGCATTAATATGAAGTTTACAGGTACAGAAGAATACGTCGCCACGTCCGAGTTACAGATGGCCGTGAATGCAGCAATCACCTTACAGCGTCCTTTGCTGATCAAGGGTGAGCCAGGTACTGGTAAAACCATGCTGGCTGAGCAACTGGCTGAAGCCCTTGGAACACCGCTTATTCAATGGCACATCAAATCCACAACCAAAGCGCACCAAGGATTATACGAATACGATGCGGTTTCACGTTTACGTGACTCACAGCTGGGTAACGAAGGTGTAAAAGATATCTCTAACTACATCAAGAAGGGTAAGTTATGGGAAGCATTTACCGGTGATAAGCCTCCAGTATTGCTTATTGATGAGATAGACAAAGCCGATATCGAATTTCCAAACGACTTACTACTTGAGCTAGACAAGATGGAGTTCTTCGTATACGAAACCCAAGAGCGTATCGTTGCCAAGCATCGTCCAATTATTATCATCACCAGTAACAATGAAAAAGAACTGCCGGATGCTTTCTTGCGTCGTTGTTTCTTCCACTACATCGACTTTCCAGATAAAGATACAATGCAAAAAATTGTTGATGTGCATTTCCCTGACATTAAAAAATCCCTATTGGCTGAAGCCATGGATGTGTTCTTTGATCTGCGTAAAGTACCTGGCTTAAAGAAAAAACCATCTACTTCTGAGCTGGTGGATTGGTTGAAATTATTACTGGCTGACGATGTTGACCCTGATACGTTACGTAGTAAAGAAACCGCTATCCCACCTCTTTATGGTGCCATGGTGAAAAACGAACAAGATGTTGAGTTACTGCAAAAATTAGCATTCATGTCTCGTCGTAAAGGCTAAAACTATGTTGGTTGATTATTTCCAAACCATGCGCGAATACAGAGTGCCTTGCTCGATTCGTGAATACTTGGATCTCATAAGCGCCCTTAAAAATCACCTAGCCTTTGCTGATCTGGATGATTTTTACCAAATTAGCCGAATTTGCTTGGTTAAAGACGAACGTCATTTCGATAAATTCGATAAAGCGTTTGCGCACTATTTCGAAGGTATTGATCGTCTTGATGAGATATTGACCAGTGCGAAAGGTATTCCTGAAGACTGGATGAAGTCGGAATTTGAGCGTTTATTTAGCAAAGAAGAACTTGAAGCCATCGAATCTCAAGGTGGGTTTGATGAGCTAATGAAAAAATTCCGCGAGCGCCTTGAAGAACAAGAAAAGCGTCACCGCGGTGGTAATAAAATGATTGGTACCGGTGGGACATCCCCGTTTGGTGCCGATGGTTTTAATCCTGAAGGTATGCGAGTTGAGCAAGGTCGCAGTCGACACAAAAAAGCCATTAAGGTTTGGGAGCAGCGAAATTACAGAAACCTAGATGATGATGTTGAACTTGGCATTCGTAATATTAAGGTAGCCCTGAGACGCCTGCGTAAATTTGCACGTCAAGGTGCAGCGGAAGAGTTGGATCTTGATGATACGATCAGTTCAACGGCCAATAATGCGGGCTTTTTGGATATCAAGTTAGTGCCAGAACGTCATAACGCAGTTAAAGTGCTGTTGTTTTTTGATATTGGCGGCACCATGGACCCGTTTGTGCGTATTTGTGAAGAACTGTTCTCTGCGGCTAAAACGGAGTTTAAGCATATGGAAACATTTTATTTCCATAATTGCTTGTACGAAAGCGTATGGAAAGACAATCGTCGTCGCAGTAACGAGCGTACCCAAACTTGGGATATCCTTCGTAAGTTCACCAAGGATTACAAGGTTGTTTTCATTGGTGATGCCATGATGGCCCCTTATGAGGTGACTCATGTGGGTGGTAGTGTTGAACACTGGAATGATGAGCCGGGTTCAGTTTGGCTTGAGCGCATGAAAGAGCACTTTTCCAAAGTGGTGTGGCTCAACCCTGTGCCTGATACCCAATGGGGTTGGAGCGGTTCATTAAATGCCATTCGGGATATCATGAAGGATGATATGTTCCCGCTGACCATTAATGGCCTTGAAGACGCCATGCGAGAGTTAAGCCGATAGGATTAGTTTCGTACGCAAAAAAGGGAGCCTTAGGCTCCCTTTTTTATTGGTTAAAATGTGCCGAGTTTTCAAAATTATGGAGTAAATCGCTCTTTTGGTACTTTTGCTCCACTAACCTTGGTTGCATCCTACAAAACCCTAGGTAACAATACGCCAAGACGCAGCATTCTAAAAAAAATGCGTCCTTATAATAAAAATAAAAAATAAGGGTCAACCGTGAAGGCAATTTATTCTCTTGCAAGTAGCCTCGTGCTGTTCGTATCTCTGTGTATCTCATTTTCAGCTTATGCAGCCGATCAAGCTGGTTTAGACGCGGAAATTGAAGAGCTGAAAGCAGAAGTGATTGAATTAAACCGCGATCTGTTTGACCTTGAAGAACAGCTTCTTTATCCGGCCACCACGTCTTTTGCTGTATTTGTTTCAATGGATGCCGTGCCTGATTTTGAAATTCAAGCGGTTAAACTGAATCTCGATGAGCAAGATGTCACTTCCCATATTTATCGTGCAGAGCAAGTAGAAGCTTTGCGTCGCGGTGGTATTCAAAAAATATACGCCGGTAACCTTAAGCCGGGCATGCATAGCCTCAAAGCCGAAATTGTTGGTAAAGATCGTGATGGTCGCCCTGTCAAACGCATGGTGGTGGCGGATTTTGGTAAAGCCCGCTCAAGTAAATATTTAGAAGTAAAAATCAGTAATAACCCCAATCAAAATAAACCAGACTTTGCCATTGTAGAGTGGAAGTAAAATGCGCTGGTTTCTTTGCCTGTTAGTACTCGCTCCGTTTGCGTATGGAGATGACCTTCTTCCTGACGAGCGCCGCTCAATTGCCCGTGATCCTATCTATGGTCAAGCCCTGTATAGCTTGCATGCCGGTGAATACGATAAAGCGCTAGGCTTTAACTATCAGCTGCGTAAACAAGGGCGTAAAGGTTACGGAAAAATTCTGGATATACATGAAGCCACGGCTCAATTAGGTTTGGGTATGAGTCAGCATGCGCAGAAACAATACAAACGCTTATTATCGGATAGTCGTGTGAGCTTTTTACCAGCACCTGCTCGTGCACAAGCTTGGTTCTATATGGCCAAGCACTTTTATAATAAAGGCCTTTGGGCCAGTGCATTAACGGCTATGCGTAAAGTTAACTCGGCTCATATGGCTGCGGATTTAAAAGATGAGTATCACTTTTTAGCCACCACTCTTGAATTGTTCAAAGGCAAGCCAGAAAAAGCAGATAAACACATACTTGCTATTAATCCGGATAGTAAATGGGCTGTTTATGCTTACATGAATTTAGCGGTCAGTTATACCGAGCGTGATGTTCATATTAGTAAGGTTGAAGCGGTATTTAATAAAGCGCTTTTGTTAACCAGTAATACAGAAAAACCAGAAGCACTGGCTGATAAAATCAATTTAATGGCCGGTAAGTTTTTTTATGCAACGGGTCGTGGTCGAAGTGCCATTAAGCATTTAAAAAACGTCAGTCTAGATGGTGCTTATACACCAAAAGCATTATTAACCTATGGTTGGGCGCTCACTGAACAGTGGCAGTACCATGATGCATTACAGCCATGGTATATGCTCAAAACTAATCATTCTGCTCTTAATCAAGATGTGCAAGAAACTCTCATTGCCATTCCTCATTTACTTGAAAAGCTTAACGCAAAAGTCATGGCGCTTGGTGCGTTTGACTATGCCACTGAGCAGTTTGACGACATTTATCGTCAATTAGGTGAAAGTGCCAATCGCCTTAATACGGGTAAGTTTATCGAACCTCTGATGAAACAGCAGGTGCCGGATCGTTGGGGCGCTTTTGAAACCGTAGATTTATCCTTGCCGAATCACCCTGATCAGGTGTATTTGAAAGATGTCATGAGTCAGGGCTATTTTCAGGGTGAGCTTAAAAGTTTGCGTGATCTTCATGTCATGCGTGCACAGCTTAAATTTGACATGGCCGATTTAAATGCATTTGAGCAAATGACAAAAATAAGACGAGATGAATACAATATCATTAAGAAAGAGGCTCAGGTGAGCAAGCACAGAGCTCACTTAAGTAATTTAAAGTCTCGTTACAAAAAACTGCTGACTCGCATCGATATAGCGTTTAAAAACCCGGATGGTTCAGGTCTGGCATCTGAGCCAGAGAAAGATCAACTTGCTACCTTCAAAGATGTGTCTAAACAAATTGGTCAGTTATCTAAGCGATCATCTCTTGTAGAGTCTTCATATCGTGATCGTCTTCGTCGAGTCGAGGGTGTTCTAAAATGGACTTTGTCTGAACGGTACAATGAACGTAAAAAGCAGGTTTCACAAAATCTTGCGCTTTTAGAAAATAAAATACGCCAAGCCAATCAGCAATACAAAGCGGCTCAGTTTGCTTATCAGGTAGCACCTAAAACGTTTAAAGGCTTTAAAAATAAAATTAAAACCCTTAATAGAACTTATCAAAAGCAACTCACTAAGCTTGATAGGGTTTACGACAAGCAAAGAGAAAAAGTAGGCAGCATTGTAAAAGTTGATATCAAGAAACGTCAGCAGCGTGTGATGGATTATCAATTACAGGCTCGCTTGGCAGCTGCTCGATTATTTGATGAAACCTCCAATAAACAGCGCATTGTAACAGGGGAGGTAAGACAATGATTAAGACGTTTTTACCCTTATTTACCGCATTATCACTGCTATCAGCGTGTGCAAATCAACCTGAGCGCAATGTTGTGAGTGTTGAAGAAGACTTGTCGGGTAAGAGTATTGCCAATATTCGCCCTGTTGGAGTACGTCTGGCCAAGATGCCAGCACCAAAGGCGGACACAAAAAAAGCCATTGAAAAATATCAGCGTTTTTTAGAAATCGCGCCAAAAGGGGAGACCCGAGTACACGTTATGCATCGTTTGGCGGATCTTAAGCTGATGGATGTTGAAGAGTTATTAGCTGAAAACCCAGAGCAGTTAGATGGGCAGCAGGTCAAAAAAATATACCAAGAAGCGATAGATACTTATAGCCAGGTTTTGAAAATGTTCCCTCATCGACGTGACAGCGATATGCTGCTTTATCAGTTGGCTAAAGTGTACATGCTTAAAGGAGAGGACGAGCAAGCACTCAGTATTTTAACCCGCTTGACAAAAGATTTTCCAAAATCCGATTTGATGTCCGAAGTGCAATATCGTCGCGGTGATATCCTATTTAACTTAGAGCGATTTGTTGAAGCCAACGCTGCATTTGCCTATGTAGCCAAGGGTGATAAACAAAATAGATTTTACATTAGTGCTAACTATATGCGCGGATGGAGTCAATTTAAGTTAAGCGCTTATGACAACGCATTATTGTCTTTTGTAAAAGTAATCGATGAGCGTTTTGCTGATACTACTGCGATCGTGATGGCTTCTCGTGGTGATAAAGAATTATTAGATGATACTGTACGCGTTATGAGTATGATTTTCGCGGATAATAATGGCCACAAAAAAATTGCTCAATTAATGCAACGTATAGGCTCTCGCCACTATGAATACTTACTATATGATTCTTTAGCGGAATATTACTTATCTAAAAATCAATATACGGATGCCGCTCGCAGCTACAAAGCGTTTGTAGCGGCTAACCCGACGGATGTGCTTGCACCTGCTTTTTATAGCAGTGTTGTTAATAGCTATAAAAAAGCAGGTTATGTTGACCTTGTGTTAAAGCACAAGATGGCCTACATAGAACAATACGGTATTCGCAGTGCATACTGGTCACTATATGGCGAAGATATTCGCGATATGATTCGTCCAAATATTAAGGACTACACTTCACAATTAGCCCAATATCACCACTCTCGTGGTCAGAAGTCTAAAAATATTAAACGCAAATTTAACGATCTTTTAGCGGCATCCCGCTGGTATCAAGAATACATTGATACTTTTCCTAGTGATGAAAAGGTTGGCGAAATGTATTTTTTAAAGGGTGAAGCTGTCTATGAAGTGGGTCGTTTCGAAGAAGCGATACTGGCCTATACTCAAGGTGGGTATGAGACGCCTAAGCATGATCAATCTGAAGACTCTGCCTACGCTGCTTTAGTGGCCTACAATCGAATAATTGACAGTGCTAAAGAGAGCGAAAAAGCATTCTGGTTAGAGCACAAAGTAGATAGCGCGCTTCGCTATTCAATGGTGTATCCGGATAATAGAAATACATCTCAGGTTTTGGCCCGCGCAGCAGAAGGCTTATTCAGTCTTGGCCAATTTCAGCGAGCGGTTGATGTTAGTGCATCAGTATTATCAAGAAAAGATGCGAATCTTAAGCAGCGTTCAGTTGCACATTTAATTAAAGCCCATTCACATTTTGACCTTGCACAGTATGAACAAGCTGAGGTGGCTTATGTGGCTGCTTTGTCTAGTAAGCAATTGAAAAAGAGTGATGTGAATGGGGTTAATGAAAAATTGGCGGCCAGTATTTATAAGCAAGCTGTTGCATGGGTTGAAAAGGATGTACTGGATAAGGCTATTAAAGACTTTATGCGCGTAGCTAAGGTTGTTCCGAGTTCGCCAATACGCATAACGGCTCATTATGATGCGGCTTCATATTTAATGAAGAAACAAAAGTGGGAAAAAGCAGAAGACATTTTGATTAGTTTCAGAGAGAAATTTCCAAAGCATAAATTAGCCAAAGATGTGCCGTCCAAATTAATTATTGCTTATGAAAATTTACAAGACTGGAAAAAAGCCGCCTTTGAATTACAAAATATTTGGCGCTTTTCTCGTGACCAAAATGAACAACGTATCGCTTTATATCAGGCGGCTGAATATTATGAAAAGGCTAATGATATCGATAATGCAATGGTTATGCTTAAACGTTATGCCCATAACTATCCAAAACCATTTGATGCCCAACTAGAAGCTATTAATAAGCTTGAAGGTCTATACCTTAAACAAGATGATCATGAAAAACGCCGTTACTGGCTAGAGAAACTGATTGCGTCGGACCAAAAGGCAGGAAAATCTCGTACCGAACGATCTAAATTCCTGGCGGCTAAAGCCTCGTTTGAATTGGCGGACTACGAGCGACAGCGTTATGCTCAAATAGCCTTAACCCTACCTTTACAAAAAAGTCTGGGCAAAAAGAAAGTGGCGCTTAAAAAGACATTAGATGCCTATCAACGCACTGCCAAAATGGAAGTGCAAGAATTTACAACAGCCGCTACATTTCAAATCGCAGAGATTTATGGCGAACTCTCACGTGACCTAATGGCTTCTCAGCGTCCTGCTGGTTTAGATGAATTAGAATTAGAAGAGTATGAGTATTTATTAGAAGATCAAGCTTTCCCATTTGAAGAAGCCGCTATTAATATTCATGAAACCAATATTAAACGTAGCTGGGATGGCTTATACGATAGCTGGATCGCAAATAGTATCTCAGCCCTTTCCAAATTAATGCCCGCTCGTTATGCCAAGCAGGAGGTGAGCTATGATGCCATTGCTGAGATTCACTAAGATAACGGGCTTGCTTGTTTTGTTGGCCGGTTGTGCTGGTCAACAGGTTCAAACCACAGTTGATGCAAATGTTGAGTCACAAATCATTGAGATTCCTGATCAAGCCGCTAAAGAATTTACTGTGGCGATTGCTTTAATGAATCAAAATAAACTGGATGAGGCGCTTAATGCTTTTGAGTCAATGACCAAAAATTATCCGCAGTTATCGGGTCCTTTTGCCAACTTGGGTGTGATTCATAGCCGTCAAGGTAATTGGGAGAAAGCGCGTGATGCGTTAATTTTAAGTACGCAAAAAAACAATAAAAACGTTAAAGTGCTTAATCAATTAGGGCTGGCTTATCGCCATCTTGGTGAATTTAAACAAGCTGAAAAAGCCTATCTTCAGGCCATAAATGCTGAACCTAATATGGCCCAGAGTTATCTTAATCTTGGGATTCTATATGATATTTATATGGGCCAGTTTGTAAAAGCCAGTAACTTTTATGAAAAGTATCAAAGCTTACAAAATAAACCTGATCGTAAAGTAGCTGGATGGATTGTAGATATTAATCGTCGTGCAGGTATTAAGTCACAAATTGCAGGTGATACTCCATGATGAAATACATTGCATTTTTTGCGTTGATGGCCATTTCAACGCTCGCTTTGGCCAAAGATTCTGCGATACGATTACAAGGCATAAAAATTAAAGCCGATAACGAAGCGCCTCAGGTGATGCATATTATTCCTTGGCAGAACCCAGAAGGAGCAGAGCGTTTATACTCTCCTGTAAGAGGTGCGGAGATTGAGCGATTAAAGCCAATGGATCCGTACAGTTTTGAATTAGAAACATCATTGCATGAGCAGTGGCAAGCAAATAAAAACACAGCGATTGACCTTGTTAATGATTAAGTTTTTAATGGCTAAATAGCGACACCGCTAAACAATAAAAATAATAAAAAATTATTCTAAAATTACTCACAATAAGAAAATCTATTCCAATAGAGGATTTACACAATGGATACCATTATTCGATTTTTCCAAGATGGCGGCATTTTCATGTACCCAATCGCGGTTATATTAGTGGTTGGACTTGCCATCGCAATTGAGCGCTTAATCAGTATTGCTGCTGCTAAACGTAAAAATCGTGCAGCATTTGAAGATATGTTACCAATGATTCAACGTAAAGATTATAAAGCAGCCCTTAATTACGCAGGGCAAAGCGATAGTGATATTGCAAATATTCTAGGTGCAGGTATTGCACGTATGCCAAGCAGTGCTCGTCGTGAAGATATAGAATATGCAATGGAAGAAGGTTTGATGGAGACGACTCCCAAGCTTGAAAAACGTACGCCGTATATTGCAACCCTTGCAAACATCTCTACCTTGATGGGCCTATTGGGCACCATTATTGGTTTAATCGCTGCCTTTACAGCGGTGGCCACTGCTGCGCCTTCCGAGAAAGCCACACTGCTATCACAATCCATTTCCGTTGCGATGAATACAACCGCTTTTGGTTTGATTTCCGCTATACCTTTGTTATTGGCCCATACTGTTTTACAAAGTAAAACCACTGAAATTATTGATAGTCTTGAGATGGCAGGTGTTAAGTTTTTAAATTTAATTACTGAGCGTAAGCCAGCAGCTGCGGCTCAATCTCAAACGACCACTTCTAACGCTGCGAAATAATTGCACTTAAAAGTGGAGGTTGGCTATGAGACGCCATAAGAAAAAACAAGAAGAAGCTGAACTGGATATCACCTCCTTCATGAACCTGATGATTATCCTGGTTCCGGTATTATTAATGAGCATGGTGTTTAATCACATCACGGTATTAGAATTAAGACTACCACTTGAAGAAGAGCTAAAAAAACAGGACCTCAATCAAGATGATTTATCTTTGGAGGTTATTGTTCGAGAAACAGGATTTGACGTTATGCTCGGTCCGTTACCGATTGAGTCCATTGCAAAAAAAGATCAAAAATTTGACCTCAATCGTTTATCCACGGTACTTCAAGGCATAAAAAAACAACTGGGTCGTGAGCGCACAGATATTGTTATTTTGTCTGAGCCTGATATCGATTATCAAGTTTTGATTGGTGTGATTGATACAGCGAAAACCTTTCCGGCGGTTGTGGCGGTTAGTGTGGTTGATGCTGTGCTGTTCCCTGATGTATCACTGGGTGATGCTCCTACATTGGAGGCGACCCTATGAAGTCTTCACGACGCGCTAAGCGTATGTCACGCAGTCATAAACGACATAAAAAACAAGCTGGCTTAAACCTTGTCTCGCTGATGGATATTTTCACTATTATGGTGTTCTTCTTAATGATGAACCAAAGTGATGTTGAAGTTATGAGCAATGACAGCATTAAGCTGCCTGATAGCGTTGCCCAAGCTCAGCCTCAAAATACCATTAATTTAATGGTGAGTAATGACGATGTTGTTGTTCAAGGTCGTCCTATTGCTTCTGTTAAAGATATATTAGCCATGGGTGCGGATAACGAAATTATTCCTAGCTTGCAAAAAGAATTGGAATATCTTGCCTCACGCAGTCAGGCATCTATACAAGAGCAAGAGCTGGGACGTCCCATTACCATTATGGGTGACCAGGGCATTCCGTATAAAGTGCTTAAACGCATTATGGCCACCTGCCAAAAAGCGAAATTTACGCAAATATCCTTGGCTGTGCAGAAAAAAGACAGTAAGGAGGCGTAATGAGTAGTTTAACATTTCGCAGTTCTCAGCTGCCTTGGTCTGATAACAAGCAAGAGCATTTATTTAATAAAGTGCTCTTAGTTTTACTTCTCCTCACATTGGTTTTGGGTGTAATTGTGCCAATTATCACGCTCCCTGAATTAAAGCGTGAAAACTTAGAAAAGTTACCACCTCAACTTGCGAAGGTAATTAAGCGGAAAAAAGAAGCGCCAAAACCTAAGCCTGTACCTAAGGTTGAGAAGAAAGTTGAAAAGCCTGTGGAAAAAAAACTAGAGCCTAAAAAAGTTGAAGCGGTCAAGCCCAAGCCTAAACCGGTTGCAGCTAAGCCCAAACCTAAACCGAAACCAAAGGTGGTGGCTAAAAAAGAACGTACTCCTGAGCGAGTAAAAGCCGCAAAGGAAAAGGCTAAAAAGCTGATCTCAAACTTTTCAAGTGACCTTGCCGATATGCAAAATATGGTGGATATGTCTGCTCTTACCTCGGATAGCTCGGCTTTAAGTAATGCTGGTTCCGCTGCTACCGTGGTGGGTACCGTGGTTGATCAAGCCGCAGTGGATCGTGTTGGTGGCATTGATGAAACGCAACTAACCCGCGCAACCGGTGCTGAGCAATTAGCGACGGCACAACGTGACACCACGCAAGTGGAAGCCGTTGCGAAAGAAGCGTTGGTTGACCAAGTTGCTGACACTAAGGTTGCTGGTATGAGCCGAACACAAATGCAGATTCGACGTGTCTTTGAGCAGAATAAATCTCGCTTTGATCGTATTTATCGTAAAGCACTGCGCAGTAACCCTATATTGGAAGGCACGGTGACTTTAGGAATTGAGGTGGCCGCTTCTGGTGAGGTAAATAATTGCAACGTGAAATCAAGTGATCTTGATGATGCGAAGGTTATCAAGCGTATTACGATGACATGTAAGATGTTAGCGTTTGATGCTGCAAGTGAAACGGATAAGTTTGATTATCCATTAACGTTTGCGCCTTAAAATAAAAAATGTAATTAAGTTAATAAAAAACCGAACAGGGTGTTGTTCGGTTTTTTTGTTTTAATAGGATTAAACGTGCTTATCTAACCAAGTAGTTACGTCTTGATAAACCTGTTCTCGGTTGATTTCATTGATCATTTCGTGGCGTCCATCTTTATATAATTTATGGCTTACCTTGGTTTGACCTGATGCCTCATAGGCTCTTGCAAGCTTAGGCACCCCTTTACCCATTTCCCCAACAGGGTCTTTGTCACCACCGAATAATAAAATGGGAAGATTCTTTTGAATGTCTTTGTAGGTTTTGTTGCCATATAAATCAATTAACCCTGAAAACATATCGATCCATAATTGGATACGACAATCGAAGCCGCATAAAGGGTCATTAATGTATTGGTCTACATGCTTTTCATCACGGCTTAACCAATCAAAATCGGTGCGAACCGGTTTGAACGAATTGTTAAATGAACCGAAGGATAAGAATTGAAGCAGGGCGCTGGTTTCCATTTTATCTTTTCGTAAGCGTTCGAGCTTGGCCACCATTCTACCGGCTTTAAGTAATGCGCTAGGCTGGATGTTTGAGCCGGAAAGTATTAAGCCATCAATGTGCTTAGGCTTTTGCGATAAGTAAGATTGGGCAATAAATGACCCCATGCTGTGAGCAAACATAAAGTAGGCTTGCCCATCTGGAATGGTGTTGCGTACAAGGTCAATGTCTCCCAATACCTTTTGCCAGCCATCTTGCTCGGCGTATAAGCCAATTTGAGTGGTTGGGCTTGAACCATGACCACGATGATTATGGGCAATAACGGCATAACCCGCTTTCACCAAGTGCTGAGCAAATTCATCATAGCGGCTAGCGTGTTCAGACATACCGTGCAATAGGTGCACCCAGGCTTTAGCTTCTGGGTTTACCCAGGTGAGGACCTCAATTTGATGGCCGTCCTGTGCAGTGAGTAAGCGAGTTTCCATTGGTGGTCCTATTTTCATTATTATTGTGCGCCTGATTGTATCCAATTATTAACCCAAAGGGAGCGCTGTAAGGCTTTAAATAGGCGCAATTGAGCAATAAAGCCTCATTAGCGGTCACAAAACAGTCAGATACCTATAAGTGGTTATATTGGGACTTTGCGCGGGTTTCTAAAACTGGTAGTCTGCCCAACTATCCAAATTCCTGCTGTATGTTTAACATACAATATCTAATAAAAAGACAGGCCAATCGAACTAGGCGGAGGCGGTATGAACGAGAATTTCTTTAGCGACAAGTATCCTGAAGGTTTACCAGCAACAGTTGATGTTGATAAATATAAAAGTGTTGTTGATGTATTTAACCAGAGCGTTAAAAAATACGCTGACCGTCCAGCATTTACAGCCCTTGGACAAACCTTAAGTTATGGTGATGTAGACCGTCTGTCTGCGGATTTTGCGGCTTACTTGCAAAACAATACGGGTTTGCAAAAAGGCGACCGCATCGCCGTGCAACTTCCTAACTTGCTTCAATATCCGATTGTTGTATTTGGTGCCATGCGCGCAGGTCTGATCGTGGTGAATACCAACCCACTTTACACCGAACGTGAAATGGAGCATCAATTCAATGACTCTGGTGCTAAAGCCCTTGTTGTACTGGCTCAAATGGCCGGTAAAGCAGGTCGTGTTGTACCTAAAACACAAATCGAAAACGTTATCGTGACCCAAGCGGGTGATATGTGTAGCCCACTTAAGCGCACCATCGTTAACTTTGTGATTAAGAATATCCGCAAGGAAGTTGAGCCATTCACTATCCCTGGTCACGTTAAGCTTCTGGACGCACTTAAAGCCGGAACGAAAACGAATTACACCCCAGTTGAAGTGGCACCAGAAGATATCAGTGTCTTGCAATACACCGGTGGTACCACAGGCGTTGCGAAAGGCGCGATGCTGACTAACCGTAATATCGTTGCTAACATGTGTCAGGCTCACCCATTGTTCATGATGGGCTTGAACAAAAGCGGTAAGGATGAAGGTTCTAAAGTGGTTATTGCACCGTTACCGCTTTATCACATCTATGCGTTCACTGTGAACTGCATGGTATTGATGGAAACCGGTAATCACAACGTGTTAATTCCGAACCCTCGTGACCTGCCTGGTTTTATCAAAGAACTGAAAAACTGGGACTTCAATGCCTTCTTAGGTTTGAACACCTTATTCGTAGGCCTTTGTAATAATGAAGATTTCCGTGAGCTGGACTTCAGTCACCTACAGCTAACGATTTCTGGCGGCATGGCATTAACCAAAGCGGCAGCTGACCGTTGGGCTGACGTTACCGGTTGCGAAGTTTCAGAAGGTTACGGCATGACTGAAACGTCTCCGATTGCTTCCTTTAACCCACCTGGTCACACTCAGTTAGGCACTATTGGTATGCCGGTTTCTAATACACTGTGTAAAGTGATTGATGAAGAAGGTAACGATCTACCTTTAGGTGAAGCCGGTGAGCTTTGTGTGAAGGGGCCTCAGGTTATGAAAGGTTACTGGCAGCGTCCAGAAGCCACTGCTGAAACCATTACAGAAGACGGTTGGCTGAAAACCGGTGATATGGCGGTGATTCTTGAAAACGGTTACATGAAAATTGTAGACCGTAAGAAAGACATGATCATAGTATCTGGCTTTAATGTTTACCCGAATGAAATTGAAGATGTGGTAGCAAGCCATCCTGATATCGTTGAGTGTGCCGCTGTGGGTATTCCTGATGAAGTATCGGGTGAGCAAGTGAAAATTTTTGCTGTTTCTAACAATCCAGCCCTAACGGCTAAAGAAGTGACTGACTTCTGCCGTGAACGTCTAACCGCTTACAAAGTGCCTAAGTTGGTTGAGTTCCGTGAAGACCTGCCTAAAACAAACGTAGGTAAAATTCTTCGCCGTGAACTGCGTGATGAAGAAACCGCATAATTACGCTTTGATGTAATTTGCGTATAATAAAACGCCCTCCAAGGAGGGCGTTTTGCGTTTCATAAGAATGAGTTTGGTATCTGTGAATAATGACATCGCTCAGTTAGAGCAATTAATATCTCAAAGCATGATTCAGCAGAGATTTGGCTTTTCCCGTCAATTATCTCAAATCAAGAAGCGCTTAAAGGCAAAACAGCCGGTTGA
>NYTP01000036.1 GCA_002683575.1 Bermanella sp. | reverse complement strand
CCTTGGGTGATGTCAGCGTTGCGAGTGGCTTTTGTTAAGTGACCACTAAACTCCTCATGATTTGATAAACGCAAACGGGTTGTCAGGTTATGTTGACTGCGTATTTCTAATGATTGGGTGATGCGCTCCACTTCACTTTCGTAGGCATCTTCAAAGAACCCTTGCCCGGGCACATTGGTATCGTTTTCTTTGCGGTATCGCTGCTCTTTAAAATACTGTGGCTGATATAGGATCTTTCCTAGGGGTGAATGAAACGTAAACTGGCCATCTAAAAAATGTTTTTCATTGGCGGTGCCATTTTCAACTTTTTGGCTGTCGTCATATTTAAAACCTGGACGATCAATAAACTGATAGTTAATGCGCCCACTGTATTGCGAATTGGTCATGGCTGAGGTTAAGGCGACGCGGTGCTCAAGTGGGTCTTCGCTGATGGCATTATTGGTAAAGCTGCCCACTTCGTAACTTATTCGGTTGGTATTGGTTTCAATGGGCTTGGTAATAATGTTCATGACGCCGCCCATGGCAGAGCTGCCATACATGACAGAAGCGGCGCCTTTTAATATTTCAATACGCTCAACATCCTGTGCATTGATCTGGTCTAAATCCACACTGGAGCCCGTGGGTGACACCAAGCGCTGGCCATTTAATAGCACCAATACATGATCCCCATCGAACCCTTGCATCTGCACGTTATAGCCATCTTTTGTACTGCGATTAACGCTCACACCGGGAATAAAGTTTAACGCTTCAGATAAGGTCCCCGAGCTCACCACAGAAAGCTGTTCGGCGGTAACCACATCAATAGGCACCGGCGAATCCTTCAATAACATGGGGGTACGGGTGCCGGTGGTGACCACCGAATCCAGTTCGTAGGCGAAAGCATCTGCTGCTAAAAATGCGAATAGAGCAAGCAAGGTTGTTTTTTGAGCATTTTTCATAAGAAGGACAAATCAAGTAATATCTAGATGCGAATGATAATGCATATCATTTAGAATACAACACTAATCTTTGATTCATACAAAAATGGCCCATCATCAAAAACGATAACCCGCTGCCCAGCGCTGATTTAAAAACCGAATTCCGCTACCATGCCCTTAGTTTTTTAGTTGGAAATTGTTATGTCCATTTTAGTTGCTTCACGTAAACGTCGTATTCTTGCTTTTGCCGTAGACTTTTTATTATTCGGCTACCTCACATCACTGACGACTTATTTTGTATTTGCGGTTTTAGAAACCCCACTGGATACCCCAGCACTGCACAGCATAAGTGTACAAATTGGCATTTGGTTATTGGGCGTGTCTGTGTTTGCAGCAAAAGATACCTACAAGGGTTTAGGCCCAGGAAAATTATTAATGGGGATTCGGGCCTATCAGGTGGATGACAAACCAGCTGGCGTGTTAAAGCAGTTTGTTCGTAATCTCAGTTTATTTGCTTGGCCGATTGAAGCCATTGTGATGATCATGAACTCAAATAAGCGCCGCATTGGGGATTATCTTGCCAGCACACAAGTGAAAAGAGACCCAAGCATCAGCGGCTCTCAACGGGGAATGGCGGCGCTGTTGATTGTGTGTTTTTACTTATTCACCCCTAACTTGCCAAGCATTAATGTTTCGCAAGAAGGTTTTATGGCGCTCTCTCAATACTTGGTTAAGCAATCCAACGCTTATGAAGTGGCGGAGCAAGCTATTTTTGATCAAGAGGCCATCGAACAATTAATTGGCCCAGTAGAGATTATCCATGTGGATGGCAATAGTCAGATTTCTATTGTGAACGATGAAGGCTCTGCACAGTTAATTTTAAATGTACAAGGTGAAACAGGGCAGCTGCCTGTGCTTGTGAAGTTAGAACGCACTCAAGGTGAGTGGGTGATCACCCAGATGGCATTTGAACAAACTCAGAGTTTACCTTTACCGTAAGCGTGCAAATAAATTGATAAAAAATGGGCCAATGGCCCATTTTTTATTTTAAAAGCTCGGCTTGCAACAAGGGAGAAACGTGAGGTTTATATTGTGCGATTTCGTCAACGGATAAACCGGCGAGCTCATAAGGAAACACCAGCCAGTCATCGGTTTCATGCAAACAGAAATCCGGTTTAATCTCAGTTTGGTTCATACTGGGTTTTTGATACAGGGTGGCGATACGGATGTCCGTTGGTAAATTACGCTTTAAGTGTTTTTCTAAGCGGCGTAAAACCGCTGAGATATTTTGTCCGGTACTAAACACATCATCAACAATTAACAAACCATCATCGGCGTTTAAATTTTCAACCAAGTATTGCGTGCCATGCACGCGAATATCCGACGGATTATCCACCATATTTTGATAAGCTGGCTGACCTTTATATGAGGTGCGCAGAGAAATGTGATCGGTTTTGACACCCAATGTTTGCAAACATTCTTGCACATAAATGCCCACGGAGCTGCCACCACGCCACAAACCAACGATAAATGTGGGACGAAATCCGCTTTCTAAAATTTGTACGCCTAAGCGAAAAGCATCTTGTATTAAGCTCTCTTCATCTAAAAAACGCTTTTCCATCTTGCCTCCAGCGCTGACAAGTGATTGAATCAGCCTATAGTATAAAAGTGACCACGCGGTCAGCTTTTAATTAGGCCATAGCCTAAATTGAATCTCAATAGACAGTTTAGTACGTGGGCTATGCTTTACCCAGTCAGGCACCTTAAATAGGACACACCATGAGTGAAAAACAATACTTAAGCGCACAAGGTTTACTTGAGGATTCGTTTGCCCTTGCGTCTCAAGTATTGGCATCTGGTTTTCGCCCTACTTTCATGATTGCCGTGTGGCGCGGCGGTGCGCCGGTGGGCATCGCGGTGCAAGAGTTTTTAGCCTATCACGGGGTTGAAACCGATAATATTGCCATACGCACTTCGTCTTATGCCGCTGGCATCGACATGCAATCAAGAGAAGTAAAAGTGCATGGTTTAAACTATTTAATGAAAAACATTCACCACGATGACAGCTTACTGATCGTAGATGATGTGTTTGATACGGGTCGCTCAATTGAGGCGATCATTGATGAATTACAACGTCGTACGCGTTTGAATATGCCAAAAGATGTGCGCGTTGCTGTGCCCTATTATAAACCATCACGCAACAAAACAGGGCGCGTGCCGGACTACTACATTCACGAAACAGAAGCGTGGCTAAAGTACCCTCATTCTCTTGAAGGCCTGAGCAATGAAGAAATTGCCAATGGTCGCCCTGCCCTATACGAAATCATTAAAGATCATTTACCCAAATAATATTTGGGTAAAAAACTAATAACCTTTTGATACCATTCCCGCATCGAGACAGCTGATACCTGAACGTGCCTCCACATAGATATCACGCCACTGTAAACGATCCGCTTCGATCATCACCGCAAGTTCNGTATCTTCTTCNGTTGAGTTCAGTACATTTACCAATTTAACNGTNGATAGTTCTTGTGGGCATTTGAAATTATAACTTTGCACAAAGTCCTCTAATACAGGNAGTGCTACGTTATATTGTGNCGCCAGCTTTTTAAGTTCAGCNTCATCGATGTCGATGGCATCCTGAGAAAAAGCCTGTGCGCTTAGAAATAAAGATGAGGTCAGTAAANAAATATTTAGTTGTGGTTTCATGGCTAAGTCCTTTTNGAAGACAGTAACCATGAAACATGTCAGTTCTATGACAAACAGTTAACGGTCTTGATTTACGTTTAACGTTTTACCCGGCTTAAGGTTAATATTTTGCGTTACACCTAACGCTGTCTCATGCAAGCTACTCACATACAATTTATCGCCTACTTCAAATGCACCTGTGGTTTGGCCGTACATACCTAGGGGGTCTTGCAAGTTAAAGACCACTTCACCTGCATCGTTAATGGCTACAATATGACCGAAGTTTTGCGCTTGTGGTCGCATAAAGGCAGGAAGTCGCTGAGTCATTTTTCGCAGGCCAGGTGAATTAGACATCATATCCAATGGCTTACTACGAGGGCTAACTAAACCCAACCAATACACCCCGTGATTACCGCGGGCAATATTATCAGGGAAGCCTGGCAAGTTATCGATTACCACTTCAACAGTGCCTCGGCGCTCACCCATTAAAGCCAGACGTAACACTCGGTAGGTACCCGTTTCATTAAACAAAACATATTGCTCGTCGTGACTGAGTGCCACACCGTTGGCAAAGTTGATATCGCGGGCTAAAACGGTTGCCACCTTGGTTTTTGGGTTATATTCAATGATGCGACCGTGGCCGCCATGTTCATTGATATCTAATAAACTGGCTTCATAGGTACCATGGACTTGGGCATGAAACTTTGAAGAGGCGTCTGAGAAATAGATATTACCGTTCGCCGCAACATCCACGTCATCAGCATACTTAATGGCCTCACCATCAATGGAATCCACTAAGGTGGTAACTTTCCCTTCGGGTGAAACACTCAGCAGGCCTTTAAACGCATCTGCAACCAGTAAATTACCCTGCTGATCAAATTCAATCCCCAAAGGTCGACCACCGGTATTCACCCAGTCTTTTATCTGACCTGTTTCATCTAAGAATTTAATATCACCACTTAATAATGAAAAATACACCCGACCTTTCTGATCAACTGCCAAATCTTCAGGGCCTATATCCCCGTTTAATTCAATGCGATTTATTTGGCTCAGTTGCTGATTTTGAGAAAAAGGCCCCGTATATCCCTGATCATCAGGAGCATTCCAAGCTACTGGATCAATGGCAACAGGCCATACAGCCAAATAAGCAACTAACACGACCCCAACACCGGCCAATACTTTTTTCATTAAAGTGATCCTTATATTTATTATTGTGCTAACAAGGTAACATTTTTTGCGCATAAAAAAAGCGCTGAATGAAGAAACGGGCTATCTTCATTCAGCGCTTTAAACAGGTCATGAATATTTAATTTATATTCATTGGGCAATTATTAAATTTTTTAAAAATTGCACACTCACCTTGTAAATTTGTTGACCATTAAGCCAACAAATATCCACCGTCAACATTAATGCATGCGCCGGTCGTATAACTTGAAGCATCACTGGCTAGATACAATACTGTACCGGCCATTTCATCTGGCTCTGCAATGCGATTCATTGGAATGTGCTCAAGGGCTTTTTCTAAAATCGCAGGATTTTTAACCAAAGTGGCAGCAAATTTTGTATCCGTAGCGCCTGGTAATAACGCATTCACACGGATTCCCATTTGTGCGCATTCTTTCGCGAACGCTTTAGTCATGGAAATAACAGATGCCTTGGTAATACTGTAAATGCCCTGCAGTGAGCCAGGAATCACACCATTTACAGATGCCACATTAATAATGCTACCACCGCCATTGGCTTTCATTAACTTGCCACCTTCAACGCACATGAAGAAATAACCACGAATATTCACATCAGTGGTTTTTTGGAAAGCAGTAACATCCGTATCTAAAATATGGCCAAAATATGGATTAGCGGCAGCGTTGTTCACCAAGATATCTAACTTGCCGTGTTCGCTTTTAATTTGCTCAAATGTTGCGCTAATTTGATCCATTTCACCAATGTGACAAGCAATCGCTTGTGCACTGTGACCCGCTTGTTTGATTTCATCAACAACACGCTGGCAACCATCCAGTTTACGGCTAGATACAATGACATGAGCGCCTTGCTCTGCTAGTAGTTTGGCAATGCTTTCACCAATACCACGACTTGCGCCCGTTACAAGGGCAACTTTACCGGTTAAATTAAATAGCTCTGTAGACATACTGCTCTCCTTATTTTTATTTAGCGATACGTGACCTTGGTATCGGCCAAAGATAAATGCTGATAATTATTAAAATAGGACATATTTAAATCCCCCACTTCATTGAACACCAAACGTGTAATCGCTGTATTAGCCATCATTTCGTTTAGCTCAAACGCTTTAATGGGGCTAATTCCGAGTACTTGTTGCACGCACATGGAAATTGCACCGGCTGAACTCACCACCACCACACACTCTTGGCGGTTGGCATTTTTGATAATGCTATCAACGCCCTGATTCACACGTTGGTGGAAGTCCTCAAAGGTTTCATCATATTGCCCTGACCGATCCTCAAGCCATTTAAACACGGCTTGGCGATACAGTTTATGGAACACTTTCTCTGGCTCTTTTTGAGACAGAATTTGCTTGGCCATAAACTCACGATTTTTAAAATCAGGGTTAAAAACTTGCAAAACATTTTCATGATCAAATTCATTAAACGCAGGGTTAACCTGGACAGGTAGGCCTAACGTTTTGCCAGCGGCTGCTTCAAAGCCCGCCAGCATGTGATCCATGGTTTGTTGTTGACGATTCAGTGAGCCACAAATTAATTGCGTGGGTTTAATCAGATTTGCCAACGACTGCCCTAACGTTTGTGCCTGCAAGGCACCCAGCTCAGACAGTGCATCATAATTCTCTTGACCAAAGCTAGCTTGCCCATGGCGAATTAAATATAACTCAGCCACGTGCCTACCCTTCGCCTTTGATTAAGCGCAAGCAGCGTGTTTCAAGGTAACGTGCCGCATGAGCAAACCCTGCAAAGCGTTTGTCTTGGGTTTGACCATGATAATAACGGTAGTAAATTTGCTGAATAATTACCGCTAAACGAAATAAACCATACACCTCATAAAAGACAAAAGAATCAAGACTTCGACCGGTTTTTTCTAGGTAGTAGGCGACCACTTCTTTACGGGTCAACATGCCGGGTAAATGGGTAGGTTGACGACGCATCATTTGAAACTGAGGTTCATCATCGGCTTCAACCCAGTAAGCTAAGCTGTTGCCAAGATCCATTAATGGGTCACCTATGGTGGCCATTTCCCAGTCCAGCACACCAATAACATTTAATGGATTTTGTGTTTCAAGCACCACGTTATCTAAACGAAAGTCATTATGAATGAGGCATTGGCCCGCATCGTCTGGCATATTGGTTTTTAGCCAATCCATAACCACTTTAAAATCCGTTGCGTCATCGGTTTTGGCTTTTACGTAACGATCACTCCAACCGTTAATTTGACGGGCCACATACCCTTCGCCTTTACCCAGCTTATCTAGGCCGGTTTTTTTAATATCAACCTGATGCAATTCAATTAACTTATCAATCACATTAATACATAAGCTGCGCGTATCCGCTTCGCTTATTTGTAATTCTTTAGGCATATTTTGACGTGGAATAATGCCGGTTAATTTTTCCATGATGTAAAAATCACAACCCAGCACAGAGTGGTCGTCACATTTGGCAATGATGTTAGGCACATATTGATACACAGGTTTTAATGCATCAATGATATTCGCTTCGCGCAACATATCGTGGGCGCTTTTTGCAATTTTGCCAAACGGTGGGCGACGAAGAATATACTCTTGCCCTGCTATGGCTAGCTGGTAAGTTAAGTTACTGGCACCACCTGGAAACTGGGTAATAACCAATTCCCCTTCAGCATGTTCAATGTGCTGAGTTAAAAACTGCTTAACGGCGGCATTATCTAACTCTTCACCTTGGCGAATCGTACCGGCTTGATCTTCTAGACTCATGCTGATTTCTCCGTCATTTTTTTATGCATTTTTTCACCAGTTTTTTTCATAAGGTTCATATACGCTTTCGGAAGAAAACGCTTTAATCGCCAAAACATATTTTCACGCTTATGCGTTAAAATATGAAATTTCCCGGCCGCTGAATCCGTAAAGACTTGCGCAGCAATGTCGTCTGCAGTCACGGATGAATTTTCCATCAAACGATTAGCGACTTTAATTCCCGCTGAATGAGTTGCACGCATATTTTTTGTAAGGTTGGTTTGGAAAAACGCTGGGCACAATACCGACACTTTAATATTGTAACTTTCAAGCTCCGCGCAAAGGGTTTCACTCAAAGCTACTACCGCCGCCTTAGATACGTTATAAGCAGACATGCCTGGCACATGAATTAAACCAGCCATGGACGCCACATTGATAATGTAACCGCCCTGTTTTTTCAGCATCGGTGTAAAGAAATAACAGCCTTTCACTACGCCCATTAGGTTAACATCAATGGTCCATTGGAAATCTTTCAGTGGTAGGTCGTCGATATCACCACTGGACGCCACACCGGCATTATTAATTAAGGCATCCACCCCTTTCCATCGAGCCGCTACAGCATTGTAGAGATCTTGCCATTGGCTTTCGCTGGTCACATCCAGTGAATGAAAGAAGCAATCTGTGCCGTGGGCAGAAGCAAGTTGTTGCGCTAATGCTTGACCCGCTTCTTCTTGAATATCGGCCACGCAAACCGCCCAGCCCTGTTTTGCATAATGCTTTGCAAGTGCTTCACCTAAACCACTGGCCGCACCTGTAATAACGATTTTTTTCATGATGCACCTTTTCTTATTTTGCTTGGTTTTTAATTGCTTGAGCGTACTTTTTCATTTCCCACTTTGCCACCATGCCGCGGTGAACTTCATCTGGGCCATCGGCCAAACGCAAGCAGCGGGCATAAGCAAAAATACCGGTTAGTAAGTACTCGTCACTCACACCTGCACCGCCATGCATTTGAATCGCTTGGTCGGCAATGGTTTGCAGCATGTTAGGCACAACCACCTTAATTTGTGATACTTCACTCAGCGCACCAATGATGCCTTTTGTATCCAGTAACCATGCACACTTTAGCGTTAACAAACGGGCCTGCTCAATGGCCATACGGGCATTGGCAACAATGTCACGGTTACCGCCTAAATTAATAATGGGCTTACCAAAGGCTTCACGGGAAATACCACGGTTAATCATAAGCTCCAATGTGCGCTCAGCAGCGCCAATGGCACGCATGCAATGATGCACACGACCGGGCCCTAAACGGCCTTGGGCAATTTCAAAACCTGCACCTGGGCCTTTTATAATGGCACTTTTTGGTAAGCGCACATTATCAAAGCTCACTTCACCATGACCATAAGGTTCATCGTATTCACCAAACACGGGCAGCATGCGCTCAATTTTCACACCTTCAGCATCCGCTGGCACCAGCACCATAGAATGCTGAGCATGTTTTGGCGCATCAGGGTTAGTGAGGCCCATAAAAATAAGGACTTTACAATCTGGGTGGCCAATACCGGTACTCCACCATTTACGACCATTCAATACGACTTCATCACCATCCATTATCGCCGTGGCGGCCATGTTGGTGGCATCGCTTGATGCCACATCAGGTTCTGTCATGCAAAATGCACTGCGAATCTTGCCTTCCAATAACGGCATTAACCACTGCTGCTTTTGTTCTTCAGAGCCGTAATGAACCAATACTTCCATGTTGCCAGTATCTGGCGCATTACAGTTAAAAATTTCGGGGGCAATAAAACTGCGACCCATTTGCTCGGCCATCATGGCGTAATCACTGTTACTGACACCGGCGCCATATTCACTTTTTGGTAAGAATAAATTCCATAAACCTTGGGCTTTTGCTTTGGCTTTAAGCTCTTCAATGACAGGCAGTACCACCCAACGGTTCTCAAGGGCTCGTAACTCTTCATAATAAGCATCTTGAATCGGTATGATTTCATTGTTTACAAAATCGGTGACCTTTTTCAGCAGCTCAGCCCCTTGAGGGGAAGGATTAAAGTCCATTGCGGTGTCCTTATTCGGCTCGTTTCTATACCTCTACATTAAGACCCTACCATGTATAAATCTAATGAATATTTTGAATTTTTATTTATTAATGTTATTAATAGTAAAAATCAGCCATAACTCATGGGGCTGGCAGTCAAAACCTGCCAATTGAAGAATGAAAATTGATTTAAATTTATTCACCGTGTTTGAAGCCATTTACAGCGAAGGCAGCTTAACCCGCGCCGCCGCTCGCCTAAACCTCACACAACCGGCCATTAGCCATGCGCTTGGGCGTTTAAGAGACCGCCTAGACGACCCACTTTTTATACGCCACGGCCATAAAATGCGCCCCACTCCCTTGGCGCAAAACTTACTGCCCGAGATTCAAAGCGCTTTGGCCCAGCTTAACCAAGCCATGCAACATGCCCATGGATTCGACCCGACCCAAGCCAACAAGACGTTTACTCTGGCCATGCGTGATGTCATTGAAGCCACACTCCTGCCCCCCTTGGTGAAACAAATAAACGACATTGGGCCAAATATCGCCGTGGCCAGTGTCACCATGGAACGAAAAAGTCTGGATGCCAAGCTGGCCAGTGGCGAATGGGATTTTGCATTGGATGTATTAAGGCCGAGCCCTGCAAGCATTAAACAGCAAAAATTAATTGAAGATGAACTGGTGGTATTGCGTCGCGCCAATGGCAACCAAAGCGGAGAGATGAGCCAAGATGACTACCTTAATGCCCAGCATATTGTAGTGAGCTCTCGCCCTTCTGGCCCAAGTCTGGTGGACTATGCGCTGAGCGCATTAGGCTTAAAACGTGACATTGCTTTACGCTGTCAGCATTATTTTGCCGCATCCCAAGTGGTGGCTAGCAGCGATTTATGGCTGACCATGCCAAAGCGTTATGGCCAGTTATTAGCTGAGCGTTTTAGCGACATTGAACTGATTGACCTGCCCTTTGCCACAAGCAGTGTGGATGTGTACCTGTATTGGCATGCAACCCATGACAACGACGCCAGCAGTAAATGGTTTCGAAATTTTTTACAAAATATTGAGCTGTCATAAGCCAGCAAATAAAGAAAACAAACAAGCGGACAGCCTAACCCTTGCCATCCGCTTCATTCTGTTTTGCTCGCAGCGCGTTAGGGGTATCGTTAAACCAGCGATGACAGGCACGATAAAACGTGGACGACTCTGAAAACCCTAATTCCAAGGCCACTTCTTTTAGGCTTTTATGGGTATGAAAAATAAGTTCTTTAGCTTTTTGTTTACGCTGCTCATCTAAAATATCTAAGAAGCTGGTGCCTTCTTCTTGTAAGCGGCGCTGCAATGTCCGAGTACTGACATTCAGTTTGTCTGCTACGTTTTCTCTTGATAATTGAAAGTGCGCACTGGCCACAATGCAATGAATCACTTTTGCTCGCCAACTGGTGTTGCCGTGGGCGGCTAACATTTGATCCGCATGGGCCTTGTGTAAAGCATGCAAGCCCGCATCACTTTCTTTTAATGGGCGCTGTAAAAACGCTTTCGGAAATTGAATGGCCGTATAAGGCTGGTTGAATTTTGGAATGACTGAAAATACCGACTGGTAAAATGTCATATCCGCTGCCGTGCCATGGGGAAACATAACCTTTAAAGGCACCATGGAGTCATCTCCCAATAACCAACGACTAAACTCTAACAATAAAGCCATGATGGATTCATGTTGGTGGCGACTAAAGGGCTTATTATCGGGCTGAGGAGTATAACGAATCCAAACATTGTCTTGCTCGTAAGACATGCTCAGCTCCCCTCCTTCACTGATCAGTGGCATATACGCCCTGAAATTTTCATAAGCTTGCAACAGGTTCACACTGGTCATGGCCACATAGCCCACCGCATGAAAATACGATGGCCTAACGCGCTGGCCCATGAGTAAACCAAAAAAATCATGACCGCTTTTTTCTTCTGCTTTTGCCCAGATGTCCTGAGTTTGATCCAAACTTAAATAAGCTGGCTGATTGGCATCCAAATCCAGCGACAGGTGCAACTCTTTAAGAATGGCATCAGGCTCTACGCCTAAGGATTGAGCCGCTGCCAAGATGGCTTTGACCCAATGAATTGAAACGCGCTTATGATCTGACTTCATGTTCTAGCCGACTTATTATCATTATTTTTTGCAATTAAGGCCTAATTGGCCTGTAAGGTCAATCACATAGACCTGTTATGGCACTGAATAATGGCTCAACCTTGATACTGTTAAGGTCTGCCAAAACCATAACAACAGGCATATATAGGAGGCCCAACATGGCAAAAAATATTCAACAATGGCTCGATGAGTACGGATCCAGCCACCAAAACAAAACCAACAAGCGCATTCACTGGTTTTGTGTGCCGCAAATATTTTGGACGGTCATGGCCGCTATTTATGTGATTCCCGTTCCGGCCGCGATGGCTGAGATTAGCCCGCACTTGAATTGGGCCAGTGTTTTGTCGGTAGGCGCTATTTTATTTTATGTTCGCCTATCTTTGCCCTTAGCCATCGGCATGGCCGCATTTACCGGTGTTTGTTATGCCACTGTTCTGGCATTTAATGCAGCCTTTCCAGGTTACTTATTATGGTTTGCGGGTATTTGGTTTGTGGCTTTATGGGCATTACAGTTTTATGGCCATGAAGTTGAAGGTAAAAAGCCATCATTTTTAAAAGATGTTCAGTTTTTAATGATTGGCCCTGCTTGGCTAATGTCATTTATTTATCAAAAACTGGGGCTTAAATACTAATAAGCACTCAAGTGACTGAGCATTTAAATAGATACTGATAGCATTTATTTAATGTAAAAAAAACAGCGGCCTTGGCCGCTGTTTTTTTGTTCTATCGCTTATCTTATTCTGCCGCAAACGCCTGCCAAGTATTATCCTGGTAAACCTGAACCGCCCTGGTTTTGGGGTCCACTTGCAAAATATACAACCAATCATTTTCAACCAAGTATGTAATATCTTGATTGCCATGAATGATGCCTTCTATGGCCTCACAAGGTGCGGCAATGAAAACACTTAAACGCAGTGGTTGATGCATCCATTTTTCACCATTGTGAATAGACTGCTTAGACAAGCCTATACGCAAGTCACCGCCATTACCTTCGAAAACACCAATGTTGCCACCAACCACATTATGCAGCACCTTATTACCACTACCGTATTTCGCATTATCTAAAACCGATGCGTTGTACTGCATGTTAATCCAGTTGGTCACAATCATAGGCGCACTCATGATGCTGTTAAGTACAGTGGCATCATGATCTTTTTCATAATCGTAATCATGTAAAAAGGCACGACCTTGTAGATTTAGATGGGCGGTTAACCGACGGGGCGCAATGACAAATGCTGCGTTATTTGCCAACCCCCATTCCGCTCGAACCTGTGACCAATCATAACCGCGCTTAAGAATTTTCTCGGCCAACTGAGGATCATCTTTTAACAAACCTAAGCCTTCAGCCCGCTCTTTTTGAGCCACTGATTGAGCTTGTTCAAACCAAGCTGACAATTCATCCGTGACAACCGTTTCATCCTGTATTTGTAGTTCATCGGTTGTAGTATTATGAATCAGGGGAATAAATCGCGTGTTGCCTGGGATATTAATTCCCTTATTTTTTAATGCCTCACGAATGCGCTCATCATTAGCTAACTGGCAAAATACTCTGACATTCAGTTCACCACTTTGGCCACCACAAGCACCACAGTTAAGGCCGTGCTGATGAGGATTATTAGTGCCTTCACTGGCATGCCCTGCAATGAATATTTGCTCAGCAAATGACTGCGTAAGCCCGATACCCGTTAGTGCATTAGCAATAAGATCCAGTTTTTCAGTAAAGGTAATTGGACGATGACCTTGCTTAATAGACCAATAAGATTCCTTACTAAATTCAGAAATTGAAGTGGTTTTAGGCTGACCTGAAAACGCTTGCTTCAACAACTTAAAGCCATACAGTAGGCCACCGGTTTCGACCATGCTAAATGTTGAACTAGGCTGACTGGCCCAGTTTTGAAAACGCGCACCTTTATTTAATTGTGCCGCCTGCTTGGCTTGTGTCACATCAATATTATAAGCCTCTTGCTCAACCTGATAAGGCGCTTTAATCAAGCCCGGTAACTGAGGACGAGAAAGCTGGCTGCCCGCTTTAGAATAACTTAAAGGCATACCAAAGAAGCCGGCAAAACCAAAGGTTTGAATGTATGGGCTTTGTTGTTCAAGTGCGCGTCTCATGACTTCAGAGCGCACATCAATACAAAAAACTGCCTGAACTTTGGGCGTTAAAGGTTGATTAGCCTGATCATCGCTACTGTGTAATGCATTAACAAACGACGTTTGATACGCAATTTCCATGGCTTTTTGCCACACCCAGAGGTGCTTGTACGCATCTTTATGCTGCTCAACGGCGGTTAAGATAATGGCTTTTTCTTGCCCCCATTGGTGACGCAATTTACGACCTTGCTGTTCGGTTTGGCCATTATAGTAACGCCACAATACTAGCTCCCACGCTAAACGAATGGCTAAAAAGTTAAACAGTGTCGCGCCATTATCCGTTTGGTTTTGATGAAAGTTTTTATACGCTACCCATGCCGCCCAGCCATTAATATCCAATAGCAAAGACTGCAGATAATACTCCAGCGAGTCGTCATCGATGCCAAGCTCTTCAATGGCTTGAGCAAACAACTCCAACTCATCATGGGGCAGGTTCAAAAAGTATTGATTCAACTTAGGCTCGCCCATCAAAATGGCGATACCCTTATCCCCTTGAATCACATTCAACCAAGTTTGATAAAAACCCGCTTGGTGCTGATCATGTATGGGCTTCAATGGGCCGTCGTATTGAAAATACGCCGCACAAAACTGACTCACCTGATGCGTAATCTCATCTCGCCAAGCGACCTTATTTTCACGAGCCACATCTAGTAAGTCACTCACGTTATGCCAATGAAATAACTCACTTTGTTTTTTAACGACTCTTAATAAATTTTTATCCGGCGCGGCTAAACCCAAGCTGTGTGCCGCTTGTTTTAAATGCTGCTGCGTGATTGTACCGTTTTGGTATTGCTCCATGTAATAACTAGCCGGCATGAGTGTTTGGATATTACCCAGAGCCGATAACTTTGCCCCAACTTGCTCAAAAGATTCATGGCGCATATTCCAATAAGGGTTCACCGCAATGTTTTTATCCAAAGGCCAGATTGGCGCAATACTCGAACAGGCATTCTCAATGGCTTGCAATTGATGACTCGATAACATCGGTGTAATCTGTTTTACCGTATTCATGACAAACTCTCCTTTTTGAAGGATTTCATTTCTTTTGCATTCATGCGCCCAGGTAATAATTTTGGCCAAATA
>NYTP01000035.1 GCA_002683575.1 Bermanella sp. | reverse complement strand
GCCAGAGTGCTCAAAGTAACCAAGACTTGCGTAATCTTTCAAAAGACGTTCGTGCCGATGCATTTTTATTATGGAGCGCCAGCGTTCATGAAGATAAGTTCACCGTAAACTTGCGATTAGTGAGCGCAAAAAGCAATGAGCTTGTGTGGCTTAAAGAATATGCAAAGAAAACCACCCGTGAGCAAGAAGAGCTTGAGTTCGAAAGTATTGAAATGGAAATGGTGGTCAGTTCATGGGGGCTGGCTTCTGAGCGAGACGGAGTGGGTGCGGTTGAAGACGCTACCTTAAGTGGAGTCACCGGTTTTGGTTTGCGACGTCGTGAATACACCACACTAAATAAAGATGTGGAGTACAGTCTTGGGGTTGAATACTTTAGAAACTTCTCAAGCAGTGATGAATTTAATGTCAGTGGCTTTAACTTAGAAGGGCGTATTTTTGTCAATATCTCTGCCCTTAAAGACTGGGTGAATACCAAGGCGTACGTGGGAATCGGGCAAGCATTTTTTAGTGGTAGCCACGGCTTGATGATGAAATTTGGTTTGGAGTTTCCGTTTGTGACCAATGGATTTATGGCCATTGGCGCCGTGTATCTGGTTAAAGAAGATGTGGAATGGGACAGCAATGCCGACTATGAAGATAGCTCTGAGTTTGGTGGTGCTGGTTTGGACTTAACTCTGGGTTATCGGTTTTAAGGCTTGCATATGAAAAATATTCTATTCCTATTATGTGTTTTCTCTTTTGGATTAAGTGGTTGTTCCATCGAACAGTTTGCCATGGAGAAAGACCCCTTTGTTGAACAAAAGCCCAGTGAAGAACTGGCTCTAAATGATTTAGATAATGCCGAGTATGCTAAGAAGAATCATGGTTTAGTTAATATCCATCGTCACGGGCCTGGTTACGATGTGATGATGATGCTGAACGCAGGGGAAAGTGACATTATCTTTAGTATGGATTTACCCGTAGGTGGTGAAACCTATATGCCTGAAATTTCAGAACAAATGAAAGCACGACGTGAAAAGGGACATGTACCGGGTAGTATTGAAGAAGAAAAAGAATTCTTCAATGAAAAAGCCTTGTCGTTATTTTCAGATGCCACCAAACATATGTTGAGTGCACAGGCGTTGTTTTATCGTAAATCCTATTGGAAAGCCTTAGAACAAACCAATAAGGCCATGTCATTGGTGCCATCATCGGCTCAGGCCCATGCTTTAAAGGGCAGCATATATTACAAAATGGGTCGTAAAAAAGACGCCAAGATTTCTTGGCAAGAAGCGCTCAGATTAGACCCCTCTTTAACGGATGTTAAAGAGAGTATGAAGCTCGTGAAGTAAGGGGTGAAAATGTTCAATCTCCAAATATTGACTCTGCTTTTATGTTTGAGCTGCGTGTCATTGACGCAAGCAGCCACCAATACCCCTGTTGAAGTTCAGACTAAAACAGATGACTTAGAAGAAATTCAACTCAAGTCGCGATTAGAAGATAGCCTTGCGCGGGATATACAATCTTATCTTGGGCATAATCGCTTTATTATTAATGTAAAAGTGAAGCTTGAAAAGATCCGCCAGGTTATTAAAAAAAGCGAGCCACCGGCCAACCCACCATTAAAAAACTATCAACCCACGTTCCTACCTAAACTGACTTTTCCAAATGCGCCTGATAATGAAAGTGAAGAGGAGGTAGAAAGTTTACCGGGTCTGCCGTTCATGGAGATTTCCAGCGACAAAGAAAAGGACGCCGAACTGCAATTTATGCGTGAACAGATTGAGCGCCTTCAAAACGAGCAGCGCCAACCCCGTTGGCAGGATGGAAATAACGAATCGGATGAGGCGGGTCGTTCAGGTACGGAAGAAACCATTGGTGTCTTTAACCGCATCGCACAGCTTACCGTCACATTAGCAGTCGAAGATACGATTAAAGCTGAACAAGAAGCCTTTTTACGTAACCTGGTTTATCAAAAAGCGGCACTCAATGATTTGCGTGGTGATGAATTAAAAATCATTAAAACTCAGTTTTCGGCCTTGCCAATTTCAGAGCAAGAAGCATTGGGTATGGCATCGACATTCGATGGCGAAACGGCACCGGCGCAAAGTTGGATGGATGAAAACTTCAATGCGTTATTGCTAGGCCTATTAAGCTTGTTAGCTTTATTACTGATCAGTTTAATTGTTTTGTCGCTGCGCAAAAAAACGACTCAAGAGCCGGTGCCATCGACTGCAGCGAATTTATCGGAATCAACCCCCAATAATGTAACGCCCCCAGTGGAATTGGATGAGCCAAGCAATGCTCAGGTTTTACAGAAAACCCGACAAGAAATTATCTCTCTTGGATTAGGCCAGCCGCAGCATGTACAAGGCACCATGGATCAGTTGCTGGGCCAAGAAGAGAAAATCACCATGGCGGCATCTGTTTATCGGGTATTAGGGCGCAGTTTATTTCGCTCGATTTTTCCCAATGTAGAGCAGTTGCAATTACAAAGTATCATGGCTCATTTGGCTGATCAGCCACCGGATGAGGAGCAACAATTCCAAGATACTCAAGACTTTTACCAACTATTGCAAAAAACCATTCAGGAGACCGCAGAGGTTAAGTCGCACCCTTTTGAGTTTTTAAGCAAGCTTAACGACAGTCAGGTGGTGTATTTAATCCAGCATGAAGATGCGCGTATTCAAGCATTAATTATCAGTCAGCTGCCAGCACAACAGGCGGCACGTGTGCTTAACCGCATTAATGAAAAGCGACAAGCGCAAGTGATTGCTGAGCTTGGTCAGTTTGATACCTTTCCGCTTGATACCTTTAAAGATGTGGCAGACCGATTGGCGCAATCATCATTAAATGTGCCCAGTTTCGAAAACGTGAATGCCGATGGCCTGCACATGCTAATGAATATGTTAGATAACATGAATTCGGCAGAAGAAAACAAAGTACTTAAACGCTTGAAACAAGATAAGCCCGATACCTTTTATAAATTACGCCAGCAATACTTTACGTTTGCTGATGTACTAAAAACGCCAAAACAAATTTTGAGTAATGCCCTAAGGGAAGTGGAGCGTAATTATATTGGCCGTGCCATTTGTGGGACTCCAGATGAATTTAAAATCCATGTGCTGTCCTCACTCACACCCAAGTTAAAAGCGTTAGCTAAAGAAGATTTAAAACGCTATGAAGGGCGCATTGCGGCAAAAGATATCGAACCTGCACGAAAAGCCATTGTGCATAAGTTACGTGAGTATATTCACACTGGTAAGTTTTCCATGAATGAATTGCAAGCTCATAAGCAGGCTGAGTCATGATCAGTTTTAGTACGTTAATCGGCATAACCGCTGGCATTGGTTTATTTATACTGGCCATCATGAGCAGTACCGATAACTACATGATGTTCTTAAGTCTGGCCAGTGCCATGATGGTCATCGGCAGCACGTTTGCCGCATCGTTGATTAGTTTTAGTTTTTTAGAAGTGATGCATGCCATCAAAGCCATGTTTCAAACCTTGGCGGCAGGGCGAACAACTCAAGGGCATTTGCGCGATTTAGTACAGCGCTTTGTTGAGTTTAGCCGGGTGTATCGTGACGGGGGCATATCGGCGCTTGAAGATAGCTTGAGTCCTAAAGAGAAAAAAGATGAGTTTCTCGCTTTAGGGGTTGAGTTAATGGGCTCTGGTTACAAGCAAGCGGACATTCGCGTCATTATGGGGGACGCCATGGACAGTCACTGGCAGCGCCAAAGCCTAGAGGGCAAAATTTTAAACACCATGGGGGTGTATGCCCCGGGGTTTGGCATGGTGGGTACCATTGTAGGGTTAATCATCATGCTCGATAACATGGGGGATGATATGGCCAATTTAGGTAAGGGCTTGGCGCTTGCCTTGATCACCACCTTATATGGTGTGTTGTTGGCCAACCTGTTATTCAAACCCACCGCGGCGCAGGTGACGGAAAAACAAGAGCAGGAGTATTTTCGTAATCAATTGATCACCGATGGTTTTGTGCTGTTAGCTGAGAAAAAAGATGCGCTGGTTATGCAGGACCGTCTCAATGCTTACATTAAACCCAGTAAGCGCTTCACCATAGTAGAAGCCAATGAGTGATAAAGCGTATAAGCGGGGCCTAAGGCGTCGGCGGGCCACATTCGATGCTGATGGTGAAGGATGGATCGTCACCTATGCGGATGCCATTACCTTATTGTTGGCTTTCTTTGTGATGATTTTGTCGGTATCGGATTTAAACCAAGGTAAGATCGAAGCCCTTAAAGAAGGCTTGGCCAGTATTATTTCAGGCAAGCAGGCCGAAACCCCATTCAATGACATTAAAGATGCCCTTAACGATATCGTCGCCGAGCATGATATGCAGGAAAACGTCAGTGTGGATATCGACATGAAAGGCGTGCGGGTCGAGTTTTCCAATTTCTCCTTGTATCAATCCGGTTCAGCGGCCATTAAGCCCGAAGCCTTACCCATGTTGGCTCAAGTCAGTCAGGTGATTAAGGATACCAGCTCAGCAACTCACTTGATTGAAATAGAAGGCCATACCGACGACGTGCCGATTAGTACAGAGCGCTTTCCATCTAACTGGGAGCTGAGCGCTTCTCGGGCCAGTAATGTGGTGAAATACCTCATGGGCAAAGGGGTACAGAAGGAACGATTAAAGGCATCTGGTTACGCAGATTCTCGCCCAAAGACTAAACTAGAAGCAGGCAAAGCGTTCACAGAGGATGACCGCGCCGCCAATCGCCGAGTGGTGATTTACGTGCGTCGCTTCTAAAAAACGCCTTAAACGGGATGGTTTTGTAAAAAAATGTGTATCTGCCTGAATATAGGGCAATCTTAATTTACCCAAGGGCCTTGCTCTGGTAGACTGCAACGCCATCTCGTTACGCACAAATCCAACTTCTTTTTTCGGATTCACCTATATATGTCGACTCGTTTTATTTTCGTCACAGGTGGTGTTGTGTCCTCATTGGGCAAAGGCATCGCTTCCGCTTCTCTTGGCGCTATCCTTGAGGCACGGGGACTAAAAGTTACCATGCTCAAGCTGGATCCCTACATCAACGTAGACCCTGGCACCATGAGCCCGTTTCAGCACGGTGAGGTATTTGTTACCGAAGATGGCGCTGAAACTGACCTAGACCTAGGTCACTACGAGCGCTTTATTCGCACGACAATGGGTCGTCGCAATAACTTCACCACAGGTCGTATCTATCAAGACGTATTGGCAAAAGAACGCCGTGGTGACTACCTAGGCGGCACTGTTCAGGTGATTCCTCATATTACCGACGAAATTAAACGTCGCGTCTATGAAGGTGCTGAAGGTGCAGATGTAGCGTTAGTTGAGATTGGCGGTACCGTAGGTGATATCGAATCTCTACCTTTCTTAGAAGCTGTGCGTCAGCTAAAAGTGGAGCTGGGCAGCAAGCGTGCGCTTTCTATGCACCTGACACTTGTACCTTATATCGCTACCGCTGGTGAGACTAAAACCAAGCCTACACAGCATAGTGTTAAAGAATTACGTTCTATCGGCCTTCAGCCAGATATTCTTGTTTGCCGCTCTGATCATCGCATTGATTCAAGCTCACTGCGTAAAATTGCCCTGTTTACTAACGTTGAAGAACGTGCGGTTATTCCATTAGAAGATGCTGATACGATTTACCGTATTCCTGATCTTCTTCTACAAACCGGTCTTGATGAGTATGTGATTGATAAGTTTGGCCTTGAGTGTGACGCTGCGGATCTTAGCGAGTGGGATCAAGTGGTGGATGCCAAGCTAAACCCTGAAAAAGAGATCAACATCGCCATGGTTGGTAAATACATGGAATTGTTGGATGCGTACAAGTCTCTGATTGAAGCCGTGGATCATGCGGGTCTTAAAAACCGCACCAAGGTCAACATCGAATACATCGACTCAGAAATCATCGAGCGCGATGGTTGTTCTATCCTTGAAGGCAAAGATGCCATCCTGGTACCGGGTGGTTTTGGTAACCGAGGTGTTGAAGGTAAAATTCGTACCGTTCAATACGCCCGTGAAAATAAAATCCCTTATCTAGGTATCTGCCTAGGTATGCAAAGCGCTGTGATTGAATTTGCCCGTAATGTGTGCGGCCTAGAAGATGCTCACAGTACTGAATTTGCGCCTAAAACCACTAATCCAGTTGTTGGCTTGATCACTGAGTGGACCACCGCAGAAGGTGAAACCGAAGTGCGCACCGAAGACAGCGATCTAGGTGGCACCATGCGTTTGGGTGGTCAAGAATGTCGCCTTGAGTCAGGTTCTTTATCTGAGCAAGCCTACGGTACTGAGGTGATTACCGAACGTCACCGTCACCGTTATGAAGTAAACAATAACTTCCTAGAAACCTTAGAGAAAAATGGCTTGCGCATTGCCGGTCGCTCTATGGATGGTAGCCTAGTTGAAGTGGTAGAAGTGATTGATCACCCTTGGTTTGTGGCATGTCAGTTCCACCCAGAGTTTACCTCTACGCCACGTGATGGCCACGGCCTGTTCACTGCATTTATTGCAGCGGCAATTAAACAAGCTGGCAAAGCATAAATTTTTACGATTAACCGTTATTTGATTCGATATTGGAGATTATCTCACTATGGCTAAAATTATTAATATTAAAGCCCGTGAAGTCATGGACAGCCGTGGTAACCCAACCGTAGAAGCCGATGTTTCTTTAGAAGGTGGTTTTTTTGGTACTGCCTGTGCGCCATCTGGTGCCTCTACGGGTACCCGCGAAGCATTAGAATTACGTGATGGCGACAAAAGCCGTTACATGGGTAAAGGCGTATTAAACGCAGTTGCTCACATCAATGGTTCAATCAAAGAAGCTCTATTGGGTATGGACGCCACTGATCAACGCGCGGTTGACGCAAAAATGATCGAGCTAGACGGCACTGAGAACAAAGAGAAATTCGGCGCGAATGCTATTCTTGCGGTTTCTCTTGCAGCAGCAAAAGCGGCTGCCAATGCCAAAGGCATTGAATTGTACGAGCACATTGCTGAACTAAACGGTACGGCTGGCAAGTTCTCTATGCCATTGCCTATGATGAACATCATCAATGGTGGTGAGCACGCGGATAACAACGTTGATATCCAAGAATTCATGGTGCAGCCAGTTGGTTTTAAATCTTTTGGTGAAGGTCTGCGTGCCGGTGCTGAAATCTTCCATAACCTGAAAAAAGTGCTTCAAGTTAAAGGCCTGAACACGGCTGTAGGCGATGAAGGTGGTTTTGCGCCAGATTTGGCTTCTAACGCTGATGCCCTAGCAGTTATCAAAGAAGCGGTATCGAACGCCGGTTACGAACTTGGTAAAGATGTAACCCTAGCGCTTGATTGTGCGTCTTCTGAATTCTACAAAGATGGTAAGTATGATCTAGCTGGCGAAGGTAAAGTATTCTCTGCTGAAGAGTTCTCTGACTACCTAGCTGAGCTATGTGACCAATACCCAATCGTATCCATCGAAGATGGCCAAGACGAAAGTGACTGGGCAGGCTGGAAATACCAAACTGAAAAACTGGGCGCAAAAGTACAATTAGTGGGTGATGATTTATTCGTAACCAATACTAAAATTCTTAAGCGTGGCATCGAAGAAGACATTGCTAACTCTATCTTGATTAAATTCAACCAAATCGGTTCTTTAACTGAGACGTTAGAAGCGATCAAGATGGCGCAAGACGCTGGCTTCACTGCTGTTATCTCTCACCGTTCAGGTGAAACAGAAGATACTACCATTGCTGATTTAGCCGTGGGTACGTGTGCTGGTCAAATCAAAACCGGTTCTCTATGTCGTTCAGACCGCGTCGCTAAATATAACCGTTTGCTTCGCATTGAAGAGCAACTAGGTGATAAAGCGGTTTACAATGGCCTAAGCGAAGTAAAAGGTCAGTAAGCGCTACTTGCGTTGTTGATACCTGTTTTTCAAAGCGGGTATCGTCTGCGCTAGTGATGCGCTTTTGAACAATTTGAGCGCGGCTTATGTAAAGGGAAACTTAGGTTTCCCTTTAGCGCATCTAAGCGTTGAGAATAAAAGTGGCCGTTGCCATATTCGCTCACCAGAAAAATGTATGACACTTTTCTACATGTTACCTTACGTGTATAAAACAATCATATGAGGGCGCAAGCGCCCAAACGATAATCGGATAACGATAATAATATGGCCCTTGCGGACTCAATGAAACAACATGCTTGGAAACCTGTAGCGCTGGCTATTTTTATCTGGCTGCAATATCAATTGTGGTTTGATGATACGGGTGTCTTAGCCAATTATGCATTAAGCGAGCAAATCGAAAATCAAAGCGAACTTAATCGCGCAAATGAAGCGCGAAACCAAGTATTAGAAGAAGAAATTTGGGCGATTAAATCCGGCATGGACACCATTGAAGCCAAGGCCCGAAAAGAATTAGGTATGGTTAAAAAAGACGAGACTTTTTTCATCATCGTCGACCCGGAAAAGCAAAATGAGTAACACACTATACGCAGTGGTACCGGCTGCTGGTATTGGCGCACGCATGCAAGCGGATCGGCCAAAACAATACTTAACCCTAGACAATCAAACCATTTTAGAGCATACCCTCAATCGTCTACTGGGGTTTGCACCGCTTAATAAAATTATCTTACCTATTGCCAAGCACGACACCTATTTTTCTTCATTATCGTTAGCGCAAAACGATCATATTGTGCCGTGTCACGGTGGCGCTGAACGGTTTGAATCGGTGTTAAATGGGCTCAACCAAGCGCTAGAGTTAGGTGCCAGTCACAACGACTGGGTCATGGTGCACGATGTGGCCAGACCATGTATTACTCACCAAGATTTACAGTCCCTATTTGATCAACGTAATGACCAAGGTGCTATCTTAGGCATGCAGGTGCGTGACACCATGAAGCGCTGCGATGAGCATGGACGTATTCTCACAACCGTTGAGCGTGAACACTTATGGCATGCATTAACGCCCCAGCTAGCGCGTATTGGTTTACTCAAAGATTGCATTGAAACCTGCATGTCAGAGCAACACAGTATTACCGATGAAGCCAGTGCACTAGAGTATTGTGGCTACCAGCCCATCATGGTTGCGGGTTTACCCAGCAATATTAAAGTGACACGCCCAGATGATCTGGCCATGGCTCATACTTTTTTACAGGAAAATAAATAATGACGTTTCGGATTGGTCATGGTTTTGATGTTCATAAGTTTTCAAGCCCCAAAGACGAGGCTTCCATTAAAATTTGTGGCGTAGCGATTCCGTATGAGTGTGAATTAATCGCCCACAGCGATGGCGATGTGGCGTTGCATGCGTTGTGTGATGCATTGCTAGGTGCTGCGGCCCTTGGGGATATTGGTCATCACTTTCCCGATACTGACCCAGCCTTTAAAGGTGCAGATTCACGGGTTTTGTTACGCACTGTTATGGCTGAGATTCGTCAAAAAGCGTACACGATCAATAACGTCGACATCACTATTATGGCGCAAGCACCAAAAATGGCACCGCATATTCAAGTGATGCGTGAAACCATTGCGCAAGATTTATCCTTAGATATTGATCAGGTCAATGTAAAAGCCACCACCACTGAAAAACTCGGCTTTGTGGGGCGTAAAGAAGGCATCGCAGTTGAAGCGGTTGCACTGATACAAAAGCAGCAGGCTAACTAAACCGATGACAGATTTAATTCATGACTGGCCGACCGCTTATCCTGCTTTGGATGTGAGCGCTGAATTTCGCACGCACGACGAAGACTTTCAGGTAAGTGAAATCACTAATCGAAAGCTTCATGAAAGTGGCCCTCACTTATATTTACAAATCGAAAAGCGTGGCACCAATACGCAATGGCTTGCTCGCCAGTTAGCAAACCATGCCAAGTTGGATTTAAAAGACATTGGTTTTGCTGGACTAAAAGACCGCCATGCCGTCACACGCCAGTGGTTTAGTTTACCCATTAAAAACAGTGAACCTGATTTAACTCACCTGTTTAATAAAGATGACTTTACCTTGTTGTCCAAAGGTTATTACGGCGTGAAGCTTAAGCGTGGAGCACTAGGTGGCAATGCCTTTCGCATTGTGTTGCGTAATGTGAAAGGGGATCGAGCCCAAATTAATCAGCGTTTAGAGTTGATTCGTAACCAAGGTGTGCCCAATTATTTTGGCGAGCAACGTTTTGGACATGACTTTGATAATGTTAAACAAGCGCTGCATTTTTTTGAAACGGGGAAGCGCCCCCGTAATCGACAGAAAAATTCCATGTATATGTCTGCAGCTCGCTCTTATTTATTTAATAATATGCTGGCTCAGCGCATAAAAAACCGTAGCTGGGATCAACCTATGCTCGGTGAAGTATTTGGTTTTGCTGGCAGCTTACGCGGTTTTACCCAAGAGAATACCTCAGAAGAGCGCGCACGTTTGCGCGCCCAACGTATCCACCCAAGTTGTGCATTATGGGGCAAAGGGGAAAGCTTGAGTCAGCATGATTTACTCGCCCTAGAGCAACAGCAGGCTCAGCGCTTTCCTGTATTGGCGGTGGGTTTAGAAAAACAAGGTATGAAGCAAGAGCGTCGTGCGACGCGTATGTTATTGCCGGACTTATTTTGGCACTGGGTAGATGATACCTGTTTAGTGCTGCGTTTTAATTTAGCTTCGGGTTATTTTGCTACATCGGTATTACGTGAGTTGGGTGATATTCAACAAGCGCAGCGCGGTGGTGAAAGCGAGTCCATGGAATAGAACTGATGAAACTGTTATTAAGTAATGATGATGGCGTTCACGCAAAAGGCCTGACGGTATTAAGGCAATTCTGCCAACAAGCGGGTTGGGATGTTCAGGTGATTGCACCTGACCGTGACAGAAGCGGTGCCAGTAATTCGCTCACCTTAACTCGCCCGCTGTCGCCGTTATATTTAGCTGATGGTGCCATCAGCATAGACGGCACGCCTACTGACTGCGTGCACCTTGGGTTAAACGTCTTGTGTCCGTATCCGCCTGAACGGGTCATTGCTGGAATCAACGCCGGGCCTAATCTTGGGGACGATGTGATTTATTCGGGCACCGTGGCCGCTGCCATGGAAGGGCGATTCTTAGACTTGCCGCCCATCGCCATGTCGCTTGCCGGTAAAACCCATTATGAAACCGCCGCTCAGGTGCTCATTGAGCTGCTGCCAAAAATACAAGCCCTGAACTTGCCTGCGCGAACCTTACTCAATATCAATGTACCCGATGTGCCTTACGCCGAACTAAAAGGCACACAAATTACCCGTTTAGGTCATCGCCAACGCAGTGATAACCCCGTTCATGCGCAAAATCCCCGTGGTAAAGAATGTTATTGGATTAACGCGCAAGGCAAAGGGGCTGATGCAGGCCCAGGCACAGACTTTCATGCCATTGAACATAAAATGGTATCCATCACGCCTATTCAGGTGGATATGACAGGCCATGACAGTCTAGATGTGTTGAAAGGGCAGTTGTTATGACACCGTTGCAATTGCAAGGCATTGGCATGACCAGCCAACGTACCCGTGACCGCTTGATTACCCGCTTAATGGGTAAGGGCATCAAAAACCGTGAAGTACTTGAGGTGATTGCCAACACCCCGCGCCACTTGTTTGTGGATGAAGCCCTCAGTCATAAAGCCTATGAAGATACCGCTTTACCCATAGGTTATGGTCAAACCATTAGTCAGCCCTATACGGTTGCCAAAATGACGGAAATCATACTCGAAGCCGGTGAGCTGGATAACGTACTGGAAATTGGCACCGGCTGCGGTTATCAAACCTTGGTGCTTTCGCAGTTGGTGCGCCGGGTCTATAGCGTTGAGCGTATTGCCCCTTTACAGAAAAAAGCCAAAGAGCGCATGCAGTTGCTGCGAGTGAACAATGTACGTTTTCAGCACTCTGATGGTAACTGGGGCTGGCCAGACGAAGGGCCGTTCGATGCCATTTTGTCCTGCGCGGCCCCTGAAAGCATTCCCATGGACTTAATTGCGCAACTCAAAGTAGGCGGGCGCTTATTAATGCCAGTGGGCCCAGACGGTAAACAGATGCTGCATTTACTGATTCGCGAAGAAGATGGCGTCATCAAAAAAATCATTGAACCGGTTAACTTTGTGCCCATGCTCAGTGGCACACAAAAATAAGCGGGATAAAACCCGATATTAAGGATTTACATGTTGTGGACGTTTCTTAAAGGTATGGCCATGGGCGCAGCGGACATTGTCCCTGGCGTATCAGGCGGCACCATTGCGCTATTAACCGGCATTTATGAGCGCTTAATTGGCGCCATTAAAAGCGTCGGGTTGGATACCTTGGTGACTCTAAAAGATAAAGGTATCAAAGCCGCTTGGCAGGAAATAGATGGCAATTTTTTATTAAGCATTTTAGCCGGTGCGGCCACTAGCATCATATTATTATCTAAAATCCTGCATTATCTGATTGAAACCCAGCCCATCATGCTGTGGTCGTTTTTCTTTGGTTTGGTGCTCGCATCGGTTGTGTATGTGATGCGACAGGTCACAAAGTGGAATGCTTTGCGTTTAAGCTGGTTAGCCTTAGGTACTGTGGTGGCGGCATTAATTAGCTTGTCACCTGCCGCTGTATTAGAACCCACGCCGTTAAGCCTATTCTTTGCCGGTTCCATTGCCATATGTGCCATGATCTTGCCGGGTATTTCCGGTAGTTTCATATTATTACTCATGGGTATGTACAGTGTGGTGCTCGGCGCTGTGAAAAGTTTTGACGTTGTCAGCTTGGGTTTCTTTGCTGGCGGTTGCTTAGTAGGGATTATGTTGTTCTCAAGAGTATTATCTTGGTTATTGCAGCATTATCATCATGCCACCATGGCACTGCTGAGTGGTTTTATGCTGGGCGCCCTTGTGAAATTATGGCCATGGAAGCAGGTGATCAGCTATCGGGAAAACAGTGCTGGCCAGCAAGTGCCTTTTATTGAGAGCCCGATCTGGCCTTGGGCGCAACAAGAGCCGCAAATTGGCCTAGCGGTGGGTGCCTTGATTGTCGGTTTTTCCATGGTATTTGTTATGGATTTCTTACTTAAAAACAAGAAATAGTATAAAAAACACACGCCAGTTAACCGTATTTAAAGAATACAAATGGCAAATACGCCAGCAGAAAATTGGCAAAGTATGAAACGAAGTGTTACGAAATGTGAACTAACTCTTTTTTTTAGACGATTTTCAGATATAAGTTAAAATTTTGAGAATACATGCCTATAAAAACAAAAAAGTTAATGGATGAGAGCCTAGTGCAAAAACTCAAGTGTCAAAAAATCCATCAAATTAGGGTGTTTACTCAAATACCCGCGCTAATCATCTTGAGCATGATGCTGACCAGCCTGTCAGGTTGTGCAGGATTTGTCTCTGTTGAGCAAAAATTTAACCCGGTTAATGAGAATCGCAATATCCATACAGTGCAAAAGAGCGAGACCTTATTTGCATTAGCATGGCGCTATGGCTGGGATTATAAAGCGTTAGCGAGTGCTAACAATATCGCTTACCCCTATACCATATACCCAGGTCAAGAGATCCGAATTCGCCACAGTCCGTTTGCTTCAAGCAAGGCAAAAACCGGTGGTAGCAAAACTTTGACGAAATCTAAGAGTGCAAAAAATAATCAAGGCCCAAGTGCCTTCAAAAATAGTCCACAAGCGCCAAAAGCGGCCCCCGTGAAGACAAACCATGGTTGGGTGTGGCCCGCTAAAGGTAAGGTAATCGCCAAATTCTCAACGAAAGCACCCACCAACAAGGGGATTGATATCAGCGGTTCCTTGGGGGAATCTGTGTTTGCGGCAGCGGCCGGTTCAGTTGTGTATGCAGGCAGTGGGTTACTTGGATACGGCAACTTGGTAATCATAAAACACGACGACCAATTCCTCAGCGCCTATGCGCATAACAAAGAATTATTGGTCAAAGAGAACCAAGAAGTTAAAGCTGGACAGACAATTGCCGAAATAGGATCTAGTGGCACAGATAAAGTGAAACTTCACTTTGAAATTCGCCACAAAGGGAAACCGGTGGACCCATTAAAATATCTACCTAGGGCGAGGTAAAGTATATCGCCATAGTGTAGCGGGTCAAAAATTTATATTTTTTTGTTGGAAGTTGGAACAGCTTTTGAATACTCAAAACTAAGTGACAACATAACAACATAACAACAAATAAACATTGACGGGGCGCTTAGCTATGGCAGCTATCAAGGGACTAAAAACACACGAAGCAGATTCTGACTTAGCATTAGCAGATGCTGAAGAAGAAAAAGCAAAAAAAGAAGAAATCGTAGAGATTGCAAAGGACACTGAAGTACAAAAAAATCTAGATGCCACTCAGTTGTATTTAAATGAAATCGGCTTTTCTCCATTACTCACTCCAGAAGAAGAAGTACATTTTGCACGCTTAGCTCGTAAAGGGGACGAGAAAGGCCGCAAACGTATGATCGAAAGTAACCTTCGATTGGTGGTAAAAATCTCACGTCGTTATGTTAACCGCGGGCTCACCTTACTGGACTTAATCGAAGAAGGTAATTTAGGCCTGATCCGCGCCGTTGAAAAATTTGACCCTGAACGTGGCTTCCGCTTTTCAACTTACGCCACTTGGTGGATTCGTCAAACCATCGAACGTGCCATCATGAATCAAACCCGTACCATACGTTTGCCAATTCATGTTGTTAAAGAATTAAACGTTTATTTACGTGCCGCACGCGAGTTGACTCAAAAGCTTGACCACGAACCCAGCGCCGAAGAAATTGCAGAGTTATTAGAAAAACCCGTCAGTGATGTGAAACGCATGCTGGGTTTAAATGAGCGGGTTACCTCCGTTGACTCACCTTTGGGTTACAACAGTGAAAAGTCAGTATTAGATACCATCGCCGATGAATCCATCAGTGACCCTTGTCAAGTGTTGCAAGACAACGACATCAGTAGCAGCCTTGATCAGTGGTTAGACGACCTAACCGAAAAACAACGTGAAGTCATTGCCCGTCGATTTGGTTTGCGCGGTTATGAAACCAGCACCCTTGAAGAAGTGGGTCATGAAATTGGTTTGACCCGTGAACGTGTCCGTCAAATTCAAGTAGAAGCCTTAAAACGCATGCGCGAAATTATGGAAAAACACGGCTTAAATGCCAGTGCCATCTTTGGTGTGCAAGAAGCGTAAACCGAACATACTCTTCGATTCGAGTGTATTTGAACCCGCCAATTTGGCGGGTTTTTTTATGCTTGTCAGACCTGTATCAGCTTTGCATCTATTTCGTCTTAAGTGATCAATGGTATGATGGACCACAAAGAGGAAAGGTACTTATTATGTCTAAAACGTTCGAAGCCNAAGGTGTGATTCACTCAATCGGTGCCACCACAGAATACGGCAATAACGGCTTTACTAAGCGCGAGTTTGTNATTCAGTTAACCGGTGACGGTGAAAATCCAGATTATCCTAATTACATTGCGCTTGAGTTAATTAANGACAAGTGTGCGCTAATGGATAATCACAGTGTGGGTGATGAGATTAATGTGCATTTCAATCTCTCAGGACGTCTTTGGAACGCCCCAGGTAAGCCGGAAAAATGTTTCACTAGCTTACAAGCGTGGCGAATAGAAAGCGGCGCACAGGCTCAGCAAGCTGCCCCAGCCTTTGACCAAACTCAGCCTGGTCATGGTTTTGACGATGACGTGCCGTTTTAGTTTTATAAAGGCTTAAGCCGCAATACGAAAAACCCAGCTTTAAAATAAGCTGGGTTTTTTTATGTCTGCCTGTTTAGACCCAAAATCTCAGTTATGAAAAATAGCTGGCCATCTGGTGGTAAAGGGGAATGCCCACAATGGCATTAAACGGGAAGGTGATGCCCAGTGACATTAACATGGCTAAGCCTATGTCTGCTTTAGGGATAGCCGTTTTAATGGCGGCAGGTGCCGCAATATACGAGGCGCTGGCAGTCAATGTGGCCAAGATGACCACTGAACCGGTGGACAAGCCTAATGCAATGCCCGCGGATAAACCGATAAAAGATAAAAAGAAGGGCGTGATCAGTGCAAATGTCAGCAAACGCCATTTTTTCCATGGAATCGGCGATAAAGTCTCCGCCGCAGTTAAACCCATTTCTAATAAGAATAACGCCAACACGGCTTTAAACGCGTTGGTAAATAATTCGGTTACCGCCGCCCCTTCACTAGGGCCGTACATAAAGCCAATAATCACCCCGCCGGCTAATAGCACCACGCCTCGGTTGGTAAAGGTCTCATGCCAAAGCTCACTTTGTTTACTTGACGCACTGCCGTCATGTTTTGTATGGCGACGATAAAACGCCAGCGCTACTAAAATGGCGGGTAACTCTAGCATCACCAAATACAAGGTAACTTGAGGTTCGATGGGTAATCCCACGGTTTCCACATAAGCCAGTGCCACCGCAAAGGTGCCGGCGCTCACAGAACCGTAGTGGGCGGCCAGACTCGCCGCATTAGCATGATCGGCTTTTGCGACTTTTAATAAAACCGGGATGACAATCAGGGGAATAAACGCACCAAGGGAAGCAATGGCCAGTAGCTCAAAAACAAGTGACCACTCTAATGAGCCATAAAGTGCCATGCCGCCTTTAAGACCAATGGTGAGCATGAGCAGAAGGCTTAAGGTTTCATAGGCGGCTTTGGGTATTTCCAGGTCAGACTTGAGTATCCCTGCGATCAAACCCAGCAGGAAAAACATGACGACGATATCAGGCATGAGATGAAATCCTTTTAATGACGGCTTTAAGCGCTTTGCTCAGTTTTGGGTTGCACGTAGAACTTAAGATTATGAGTAGGCTCTTTTAGTAATATGCCTTGCTTCATCAGCATGTTGTGCAGTTTTTTTTGATATTTTTTTTCCGATGACTTCGCTTTATCAAGATCGTCATGGGTTTCAAAGTAACAGCTCACCAGAAGGCTACCCGGGAAAAGGTCAAATTTAACGCTGTGCTCAAGCCTAGCAAACCCAGGTAATTCTTCTTTTGCCTGCACAGCCAGTTTTTCAACAGCGATGACCAATCGGTCGTTTAGCTTTTTAATGGTTTTTGACATCTTCATGGGCAGTACTGCTTATGGCTGGATATTAAGGTCGCCATTGTAACAACATATTTAATGTTGGCGTCTAAATTCATCTGCGTACTTGTGATCTTGATTTATTGATTGTTTTTTGTGCAGTAGTTCGGCCCAGCAGAGGCGTTCAATTGAAAAGAGTAGCGAATTTCAAACCCAACTAAATCAACGAAAATTGGCCAGTAAGAGTAAGGTTACTCCAAAAACAAGCCTATTTTTTGAACAGTTGTAGTCACATCACTTGTGTTTATCTTTTTTAAATTTCCTATTTAAGCCATTTATAACTGTTCTTATAGTTACTATAAGAAATAATGATACAACCCCCTAAACCCTTATAGATCAAGGCTTTGCGTTAAATTTGCAATATTGAGGCCAGTCTTGTTTTGTTTGTCAATATTGTGATCTGCTTAGAACGAATGTATAAAACGCTCGTTTTAATTCAGTCGGTGGACTAAGACAGCCAAAAGCTGCCACCGGAAAGGCGCCGACCCGCGCCACTTGGATTCAGATTTTTACCTACAGGCGAAATCTATAATGGCTACTAAAGAAATCGATGTGCTACTGGTCGGTGGCGGCGTCATGAGTGCGACTCTTGGCACACTATTAAATAAATTAGACCCTTCACTGCGATTAACCATGGTGGAGCGCTTGGACCATGTTGCCCACGAGAGCACAGATGGTTGGAATAACGCAGGTACAGGCCATGCTGGTTACTGTGAGCTGAACTACACGCCACAAAATGCAAATGGCGATGTGGAAGTGGATCGTGCTTTAGCGATCAATGCGAACTTCGAAGTATCGTTGCAGCTGTGGACAGCCCTAATTGATAGCGGTGACTTACCTGCCCCTGATAACTTTATCAACACAACGCCTCACATCAGTTTTGTATGGGGCGAAGAAAACGTGGCGTTCTTGCGCAAGCGTTGGGAAAAACTATCGGCACACCATTTGTTTGCCGGTATGGAATACAGCGAAGATCACGACGTATTACGCGAATGGATGCCATTGGTGATGGAAGGTCGCGCAAGCGATGAAAAAGTGGCCGCGACGCGCATTCCATTTGGTAGCGATGTGGACTTTGGTTCACTCACGCGCAACCTGGTTTCATCCCTTGAAAAGCGTGAACAATTCGAACTGCTTACCAGTCATGAAGTGTCTGACCTTAAGCAAAGCAATGATGGCCGTTGGAGCGTACGTCTTAAAGACCGCGCAACGGGTGAAAACAAACAGTTTAAAGCCGGCTTTGTATTTTTAGGTGCCGGTGGTGGTGCGTTACCACTCTTACAAAAATCTGGCATTCCAGAAAGCAAAGGCTATGGTGGCTTCCCCGTTTCAGGTCAGTGGTTGGTCTGCCAAGACGAAGAAACCATTAAGCAGCACCACGCTAAGGTATACGGCAAAGCGGCCATTGGCGCGCCGCCAATGTCAGTGCCTCATTTAGACACCCGTATTATTAACGGCAAACCGGCTCTGTTGTTTGGCCCATACGCAGGTTTCACCACTAAGTTTTTAAAAGCCGGTTCTAAATTGGATTTATTTAAATCCGTGCGCGGTAACAACCTATTGCCAATGATGAATGTGGGCATGAACAACATGGACCTAACCAAGTACTTAATTGGTGAGGTATTGCAGTCACACGAAGATCGCATGAACGCATTACGTGACTACTTCCCTGATGCTACGTCCGAAAAATGGACATTAGCGCAAGCAGGCCAACGTGTTCAAATCATCAAAAAAGATGCTAACGGTAGCGGCAAACTAGAGTTTGGTACGGAATTAGTGGCTGCAAAAGATGGTTCATTAGCTGCACTATTAGGCGCCTCGCCAGGTGCATCCGTTGCGGCACAAGCCATGATTGAAGTGATTGAGCGCTGCATGGCAGAACGTTTGGATACGGATTGGAAAGCACGTTTAAAAGAGTGGGTACCATCTTACGGTGAGTCCCTCGTTGAAAACGGCGAACTGCTTAACCGCACCCGTGAAAATACTTTACGTGTTCTTGGTTTAGCCAAGGCATAACGATTTACGAACCCGAATAATAATAAATTAAAAAATAATCCATTTTAGGAGTGTTAACTATGTTAATAGGGGTACCTAAGGAAATTTATCCTGGGGAAAATCGCGTCGCATTGATTCCATCTGGTATCGATGCGTTATTGTCAGCGGGTTTCGAAGTGGTTGTTCAAGAAGGTGCGGGTGATAACTCTCACTTTACGGATGAAGATTATCGTACTTGTGGCGCGAGCATCGCACCAAGTGCACAGTCTTTATATGATCAAGCGGACATCGTACTAAAAGTGCGTCAGCCACTTGACGAAGAAGTGCCACTACTAAAAGAAGACAGCACATTAATTTGTCTGCTTGATGCGTGGTTCAACTTACCACTTATCAAACAACTGGCTGCACGCAATGTACGCTCGTTTGCATTGGAATTTATTCCGCGTACTACCCGTGCTCAAAGCATGGACGTATTAAGCTCAATGGGCGCCATCAGTGGTTACCGTTCGGTACTATCCGGTGCCATGGAGCTTCCGCAGTATTTCCCAATGCTCATGACCGCAGCCGGTACTATCCACCCAGCTAAAGTTTTCATCGTAGGTGCTGGTGTTGCTGGTCTTATGGCGATCTCCACGGCACGTCGTTTAGGTGCAGTGGTTGAAGCATACGATACTCGTGTTGAAGTACGTGAGCAGGTTGAATCTTTAGGTGCCAAATTTGTGGAGTTTGATTTGCCACAAGAAGAAGGCGGCGCAACCGGTGGTTACGCCACTGAGAAATCAGAAGAGTTCTACAAAAAGCAACGTGAACAAATGCAAGCGAAAGTGGCGCAGGCGGATCTTGTGATCACCACCGCGGCTATCCCTGGCAAAATGTCACCACGTCTTATTACCAAAGACATGCTGCACTACATGAAAAAAGGCTCCGTTATTGTTGACCTTGCAGCCGAGCGTGGCGGCAACGTTGAAGGAACGGTAGCGGGTCATAAAGCCTATGTTGATGGTGTGACCATCATTGGCTATACCGATCATCCTGGTCGCGTACCGGTTCATGCGTCTCAGTTGCTAACCAAAAACGTCACCACTTTCCTATTGAACATGGCAGCCGAAGGCGAGCTAAACATCGATATGGAAGACGACATTGTAGCAGCCACGTTAGTTACTGAAGCGGGCGAAATTAAACACGAAGGCTTAAAAGCTCAGGCAGAGAAGGAATAAGATCATGGAAATGTTCATCATGTCCCTAACCATTTTTGTGCTGGCGATCTTCGTTGGCGTAGAAGTGATTAACAAAGTACCCCCTACTTTACACACACCCTTAATGAGCGGTACTAACGCTATTTCCGGTATCGTTGTAGTGGGTGCCATCATTAGCTCTGGTGGATCAGAACACACAACCGTACTTTCAACAGTACTGGGTGTGGTTGCGATCGCACTTGCCACCATCAACATTGTGGCCGGTTACATGGTAACCGACCGCATGCTGAACATGTTTAAAAAGAAATAAGGTAGCAGACTAATGGACGTATTAATTAACATAGGTTACCTAGTTGCCGCGGTATTATTTATCCTTGGCGTAAAAGGCTTAACTTCTCCTAAAACAGCAGTGCAAGGCAATAAAATGTCGGCATCTGCCATGTTGATTGCTGTGATTGCAGCGTTACTTGATAGTAATGTGATTACTTATGAATACATTCTTATCGGTGTATTAATCGGTGGTGTAATCGGTGCTTTCATTGCGAAAAAAGTGGCCATGACGGATATGCCAGAAATGGTTGCCACGTTAAACGGTATTGGTGGTGGTGCTTCTTTATTGGTTGCCGCTGCTAACTATTTAGAAAGCCAACAGCTTGCCGATATGGGTAAATTTGCTGTGACTTACGATTGGTCTGTTGCTGTTATTCTTTCGATCTTGATCGGTGCGGTTACGTTAACGGGTTCTTTTGTCGCGGTTGGTAAGTTAAAAGGTAAAATTGGCGATTCAAATAAAGTAAAACTGTATAAGTGGATTGTAAAACTTTGCTTCGCAACCTTGATTGCCGGTGCGGTTTATTTCACGGCATTTAGTCAATTAAACTCTGACTACCTGATTCTAGGTTTGATCGTGGTTTGTTTGATCTTGGGTGTGTGCTTGGTTATGCCAATTGGCGGCGCCGACATGCCAGTTGTGGTATCACTTCTAAACTCTTACTCCGGTTTAGCCGGTGCAGCAGCGGGTTTCGTATTAGGCAACAACGGTTTGATTATCGTGGGTTCTCTGGTTGGTGCATCCGGTATCATCCTAACTAGCATCATGTGTAAAGCCATGAACCGCTCACTGACAAATGTATTGTTCGGTGGTTCTATGTCTGAACAAAGCGGCGTCAGCAAATCTGAAAACGATGCATTCTACGAAGGCAAAGTGAAGTTCTCAAATGCAGACGAACTGGCCATGCTGTTAGAAAGCGCACAGAAAGTGGTTTTCGTACCGGGTTACGGTTTAGCCGTGGCACAAGCACAACACGCAACACGTGAGCTAGCCAGCATGCTTGAAGCAAACGGTGCTGAAGTGAAATACGCGATTCACCCAGTAGCCGGTCGTATGCCTGGCCACATGAACGTACTACTTGCTGAAGCGGAAGTACCGTACGATCAACTAGTTGAAATGGATACCATCAACCCTGAGTTCTCTCAAACGGACGTTGCCATCGTATTAGGTGCAAACGACGTTGTTAACCCAGGCGCAGCAGAAGATCCTAACTCGCCAATCTTTGGTATGCCAATCCTTAACGTACACAATGCGAAAACCGTTGTGGTTGTTAAGCGTGGTCTATCTCCTGGTTTTGCGGGTATTCCAAACGAGTTGTTCATTCGTGATAACGCGTTAATGGTTGCCGGTGATGCAAAAGCAGTATTGCAAGACACGATTGGCGCATTAAAAGATCTTTAATAAAAGATTGATTAATGGCTAACAAAAAGCCCCGTATTCTTAAGAATACGGGGCTTTTTACTTTTAAATTTACTGCTAACGTTTATTCAAAGGTGATATGTTTTACATGTAAAGCGTGAGGCGTTTTATAAACCTAAATACTGTGCAATTAAATAGGAGTCCCCTTTGCCTTCTTCATGGCCAAAGTAGCTGACGGGCACACGAGCGTCATCTTCAATGGAGCCAATTTCACAGTCCAGCGAAAACTGTTTTGCCAAATCATTAAAAAAATTAACGGGAAATTTTAGCTGAATATTTTTCTTAACCACTTGCGAGATACCCAATTGCCAATCTTCGCAATCATCACTGTCGTACTCGTTGATTAGTTCGACCTTGGCCACCTCATTTTCATTTACATAGGTTTGCAGTGCGGCAAGAATATCAGGCAGGTTTTGCTTTAATTGGGTTTCTTGGCTTGCTTCAAGGCGGTCGCAAGCGATTAGAACATAAATTTGCATAACACTTACCAAGGTGGGAATGATGGTCTCCCTACCAGGACTCGAACCTGGAGCAGCCGCTTAGGAGGCGGCAGTTTTATCCAGTTAAACTATAGGGAGATGTCTGCATTTTACCCGCGCCAGTAAAAAACTCAATCAACTCATGCACTTAAATAAACTGGCGGGTGGCTGGTTTGTTTTAACAGGGGAACTAGGTCTTGTGCATTAGGTCACACATGACTAAGGTAATAACCATAAAAAGCGGCACACAGAGGTCGTTAACGAGAGAGTTGAGACTATGCTGGATACCAAACCCCTTTTAATTGCCCGCGAATTTCCTGCTATTAAGCGCCAAGCCTTGGATATCCTTCAGGTGAATCTGGGTTACTTGTGCAACCTAAGTTGCACTCACTGCCATGTCAATGCCGGGCCTCGTCGCACTGAGTTGATGGATGAAGCGACGATTAACCTGGTACTGGATGTGATCAAAACGCGTTCAGTTAAAACACTCGACTTGACCGGTGGCGCCCCTGAAATGAACCCTCACTTTCGCTATTTAGTGAGCGAGGCACGTAAGCTCGGCTGTGAAGTGATTGATCGCTGTAATATCACCATATTATGTGAGCCAGGTTACGAAGATCTAGCCCAATTTTTAGCGGATGAACAAGTTACGGTGGTGGCGTCACTGCCTTGTTACACTCAAGAAAATGTAGATGCTCAACGTGGCAAAGGGGTGTTTGATAACAGCATTAAAGGGTTACATATTTTAAACGAGCTGGGTTTTGGTAAAGCAGGTTCGGGTTTAACCCTCGATCTTGTCTATAACCCAGGCGGGCCATTTTTGCCACCTTCTCAAGTTGGGCTTCAAAACGATTATAAACAGCGCTTGATGGATGACTGGGGAATCGAGTTTAACCAGTTATACACCATCACCAATATGCCTATTTCTCGTTTTGGCTCTATGTTGGTATCCAAAGGGCAGTTTAACGATTACATGCAACTATTAATTGATAACTACCAAGCCCATAACTTGGATACCGTCATGTGTCGTAATACGGTGAGTGTGGATTATCAGGGCAACTTATACGATTGTGATTTTAATCAAATGTTGGACATGCCAACGGCCAATAGCCAGCACGAAGCCCGTCACATTGAAGATTTATTAAAAAGCGATCTAGCCGGGAATGACATCGCAGTGGCTGGTCACTGTTTTGGTTGTACCGCCGGTGCCGGTTCATCTTGTGGTGGGGCCTTGTCTTAAATTTATGGGTCAGTTTAATGTCAGTATCGTGGTGCCGGTGTATAACGAAGCCGCGCAAGTGATCAGCTTGGTTAATCGCTTGGATTCCCTTAAAGATTATGTAAAAGACATTATTATTGTGGATGGTGGCAGTAATGATGGTGGCGATGTCACGCTGGCAAAACACTTTACGTTAATCCAAAGTGAAAAAGGCCGTGCTCAACAAATGAATGCCGGGGCTCAGTTGGCCCAAGGTACCTGGATCATATTTTTGCATGCGGATACGCACTTAAGTGCGTCACTATTACGGGCTATGGTTGATCAAGCCAGTTTGCATCAATGGGGTCGATTTGATGTGAAGCTGGATGCACGCGGTTTTGGGTTTCGGGTGATTGAGTGGTTTATTAATCACCGCTCTCGCTTAACCGGTGTGGCCACGGGGGATCAATGTATCTTTGTGCGTAAGCGGCTATTTGATGAATTAAAGGGCTTTACAGAAATTCCTTTAATGGAAGACGTGGATTTTTCAAAGCGCGCTAAAAAAATGGCTCCGCCGAAGTGTTTAAAGCAAACCGTGACCACGTCGGCCCGGCGTTGGCAGACATATGGTTTAGTAAAAACCGTTCTTCTCATGTGGCAGTTGCGTTATGCGTTTTGGCGCGGCGTTAGCCCAGAAAAATTGGCTGAAAAATATCGTTAGCCGGATCTTCCTATCTAAATAAGCAGTCCTATGTTTGATCATATTATTATCCAGTTTGCTAAATTGCCGCGTCTGGGTCAGGTAAAAACCCGCCTGGCTCCAGCCATTGGCGATGAAGCGTGTTTAGCTCTACATACTCAGCTATTGCAGTTCACTCATGCTCAGATTGTCAAAGCAAATCAAGCACTGGGCGGGTTGTCAGCGTTATCCTTGAACCACCTTGGAGAACACGAGGTGATTGAAAAAATTGCACAAAGTACGCCGGTTATTGTGCAAAAGGGGAGTGACTTAGGTGAGCGTATGGCTCATGCCATACGTTGGGGGTTAACGGTTGCAAAAAAAGTATTAATCGTGGGCAGCGACTGCCCCGTGTTGTCGGTTGATTATTATCAGCAAGCCCTTAACGCATTAGACGATGAACCACATGTATTTATTAACGCAGAAGACGGGGGCTATGTACTGGTGGGGGCACGTCAAACCTGTGATGAATTATTTCAGGATGTGCCCTGGGGCACAGAAGACGTGATGGCCGTTACGTTTCAACGATTAGGTGCGGCCAATAAAAAAGCCGCAATTTTAGGTCCTTTATGGGATGTGGATCGTGCAGAAGATCTTGCGCGTTTAAAGCAATTAAAACCCAACTGGCCTAATGATTAGTGTTTGAGTGACAAGCACAGGGCTCGTTTTATAGTGTTGGACTGAATGCTCATCTGATTTAATTGGGCTCATCAGATGACTGCGGTGCTTCTTCTGGCTGTTCTTGTTTTTGCTTGAGTGCTTCGGCTTGTTCTTGTTTACGCGCCTCAGCGGCTTGCTGCTTACGCTGTTCCTCGTATTGAAGGGTATTAACAAACTGCTCAACGTAGCGTTGTTTCATTCCACTTAATGGTTGGAATGAAAACCCACAAAAGGTGAGATCTTTTTCTTCGTTATAAACCGCATGGCGTGCATCCAGGCCACAATCCATCGATTCATCACCTACGTGTAGTGTGCTTTCATCAAAGTTGGTAATGGCTTTTAAGTTTGGTGAAATATCGCCTTTAAAGTAGGCTTTAAAGCCGGAGCCTGAAATATCTTGTAAGCGGCCTTTGAATACTTGTTTGTCTTCACTGGAGCGAAATACGGCATACACAGAATAGGTGCGGGGCACCATGGCTCGGTAGGCATTTCGACGCTGAAGGTACAGCAACTTACTGGGGAACTGAGCAATGTATTCTTGGTTTTGTGGTCGGTACTTTAACCCACCCTCGACAAAAAACTTCACTAAAATGCCACGAAAATCTGCAACTAACTCCATTCGTTTACCACGTTGTAGTACCTCATTGCCGTTATCAGGAATGAGTTTATCAAACGCAAAGGCTTTCGATTTAAGGTCGACTTTAGTGATGGCCGTGGCAAAGGCTTCATCAATACCCTCAAAGCGCACAGTTAGTTTAGGTGCGTAGCGAATTAATCGTTGAATCGCACGATAAATCTCTTCTGGGCTTTCTAGGTAGTTTTCTGGTTGAGCTTCAGCTTGTTCCATGACAATCGTCTAACGTGCTTGAATGTATAATCAGGCGGGCAGCCATTGGTCAATACTAGGTTAGGCTTCACCTAGACTTTGTCTTTGGCTTTGTCCCTGCGCCGCGCCACTTCCGTTGTATAAGTTTGGCTCATTTTTGCTGCCATGCAAGATATTCAGCAAGTTACGATTACGTTGTTGATTGTGGTAGATGACAATTCCGTTGCGCTCGTTCTGGGCAATGACGTCTTCAAACCCTTGTTTCAGCGTATGCCACTGGTCGGTGAGTTGTTGCTGGTTTGGTTCTTCGTAGGTGGCAATTAGGGCAAGTAAACCTTGTTCCGAGCCTTCAAAATCATGCTCGACGAGGAAAGATAAGCGTTTGTTTACCTGCTTTTGATAAGCCGTAAGCGCATTAACTTTACGCTGGGCGGTACCTTCAATGGCCAATATGTCTCGGTCTAATAGTGCCGATGATTCCGCCTCAAGCACGGCTTGAAGCTGCTGCAGAGTGGATTGTTCGCGTTCGAATACATCGTTCAATTCACTGATTGCTGGCACTGACATATTGTTCCCTTATGATTTCAGGAGCCCATCAAATTTAATCATTTGACCTGCAATGCGCTCGTAATCAATTTTGTACTCGTTGTTAGCGAGTGCACCCTTGATACGCTCCACAGCTGCGTCGTCAATATCTGGCATTTTGGCCACTTCAGCTTCTATTTGCTGAATCGACTTACTTTGCGGGCTCAGTTTAACTTCAGCATCAGCAGGGCTCTTGGTTTCAGGGGCTTTGGCGCCTTGTCCTGAACCCGCTGCGGCGGTTTTTTCGGTATTACGCGACTGTGTACCGCCGCCAACACCTGTAGTGAGTTTATTAATGTTCATTTTGCTTACCTTTCTAACAAATAGAGTTCCTCGTAGACCTATAGCGGCAGGCTTGAGTAAGGCTTTAGTATTTTTTTTATTTTTTTTTCAAAAAACCTAAAATTGGACTAAAACCTCTCCTGGTCCCACTACTTGGGCGCGGATAATACGCTCCGATCGACTGTTTTTCACCCGTATTTGCCGGCCTTCTCGGCCATCATTGAGCGCCTCACCTGGCATTTTTACGCTCATTGATCCTTTACTAGCAATAATCATGACTTTATCGCCCTTATGTATCATAAGAGCAGGTAATATCAGGTAACTATTGAGGACAGTCATACCGGCGAGTGCGCGCTTAGATTGTTTGCCTATAACCTGTTCTTTTTTTAGATAATAACCATTTCGTAAGTCGGCCAAATTTTGCCGTTGAAGGCTAAGCTCTGATTCGCTAATGATCTGATCTTTTGAGACGGGCTGATTGAGTACCACCACATCAGCAAATAAATGGATATCAGTGGGCACATTTAAAGCCCAGGGGCTGGTGTCTTTACAAGCCACCTTAATATGGCTTCGACCTAATTCTAACGGCTGGGGGGCTTCGATATTCAAAGGGACTTGGCAAGGTGCCAAGTTAAGTCTGCTATCTAGGAAGTTAAGGTCAATGTTGTAGTGGTAATCATTTAACCCCATCTTTTGCGCCATATGAACCACCTGAGTCGATAGGGTTTGTTTTAGGCTGCTTTGTAATTGTTCATACCAGGCATCGGCCACAACCCACCGTGATAGGCATATTAGGAGTAAAAAAATAAAAACTCTGTATATCACCAAAATTTGTCCTATTCTCAATTAAGACAGCTGAATGCAATACGATTCACGCTGGGAGTGGCAATAAATTAACGCCACACCAATTTATGGGGAATGCTGCAAAGGGCATGCCGCCAAAAACGAGATTTAAATAACCACTTAAGGTTGTTTCATATGGAGTTTGTTTATGGCCGGGGTACTTGATTCCGTCGACCAAAGGACCCAACTGGTAGGGGAGAACCGCTTAGAGCTTTTACTTTTTCGCTTAAATGGCCCGCAAATTTACGGCATTAATGTGTTTAAAGTGAAAGAGGTTTTGCAATGCCCAAAACTCACTATCCTGCCAAAAAGTCATCGGGTAGTCATCGGTGTTGCACATATCCGCTCTGGCACCATTCCTATTATGGATATGGGGATCGCGACAGGTAATCCACCTGTGGGTAATCCAAAAGATTGTTTTGTCATTATTACCGAATACAACACCGCCACACAGGGCTTCTTGGTTTCTGGTGTTGAGCGTATCGTTAATATGAACTGGGAGGAGATCCATCCGCCACCAAAAGGCACAGGGCGAGAGCATTATTTAACGGCAGTCACTGAAGTTGAAGAAAAATTGGTGGAAATCATTGACGTTGAAAAAATATTGTCTGAAGTCTCGCCAATGGAAGAAACCATCAGTGCAGATATTTTAGAGAGTTCTCGCTCAAGTGCTGAAGAAGTGGCACCAAAAGTCTTGATTGCTGACGATTCGAAAATTGCGCGTAAACAAGTGGCAAAATGTCTTGAAACCTTAGGGGTTGAAGTGACGGCCATGAATGATGGGCGCCAAGCCTTAATGCATTTACGCGAAATGGTGGAGTCGGGTGTGAACCCAGCTGACCATTACGCCATGATGATTTCAGATATCGAAATGCCAGAAATGGATGGCTACACCTTAACAACGGCCGTACGCAATGACCCTAACATGAACAAATTGCATATCATTTTACATACCTCATTAAGTGGTGTGTTTAATCAAAGCATGGTTCAAAAAGTCGGGGCCGATGATTTTATTGCGAAATTTAACCCTGATGTTCTAGCGGCCAAGGTTGCAGAGCAAGTGAAAGTATCAAGGGATAAGGTTTAAACATGGAAATAACCAAACCGGATTTTGCATTGTTTCGAGATTATTTGGAACGAGTCTGTGGCATCTTATTGGGCGACAATAAAGAATATCTGGTTTCAAGCCGACTTAGAGGCATCATGAAAGAGCTGGAATTTACCGCTCTGTCTGAACTTGTAAAAAAAATGGAGATTGATTCACGACTCAGAGAAAAAGTAGTCGACGCAATGACCACTAATGAAACACTCTGGTTTCGTGATTCTCATCCATTTAAAATTTTACAAGAAAAGTTGCTTCCTGAAATTTGTGCCAAACAAAAAAATCTCGATTTATGGTGTGCAGCTTCCTCTACTGGGCAAGAGCCTTATTCCATCAGTATGATCATTGAGGAATTCAAACGGAGTAATCCAGGTAAGCTGACGTCTGAAAAAATAGTCGCAACCGATATTTCAAGTAGTGCACTTGAGGCGGCAAAAGCCGGTCAATATGATCAATTGGCACTTGGGAGAGGTATGCCAGAAGATTTACTCACACGCTATTTTTCTAAACATGAAAATAGCTGGAAAGTGAATGCCAATGTGGCTGCCAGAGTGCAATATCGCATGTTAAACCTGTTACATTCTTATTCAATGCTAGGCAAATTTGATGTGGTCTTTTGTCGTAATGTATTGATTTATTTTTCAGGTGATGTGAAAAAAGATATTCTTACGCGCATACATAGCACCCTAAAACCCGGTGGCTACTTGTTACTAGGGGCAAGCGAAGCATTAAGTGGCTTGCCTGACCTTTATGAAATGGTGCAATGCAGCCCTGGCATTATTTATCGTAAAAAAGGCTGACCCTTTTCTTTCGTGTTAACGGCCCTTTCTGCCATGAAGTAGAAGGGGCTTTTGTTTTTCTGCTGCTCTTATTTCTGATTTTTATTTGTTTGTCTCTTTCCGCTTTTTCTCTTACCGGCAAACTTTGCCGCTTTTCACTACCCATTAAAATTATTTAAGTTGCTGATTTAATTGAAAAAATTAGTTTGGCATAGCCGTTGCTATATCTCTGTACAGGCAAATAACGTGTTACGCCAAACAGCTAGAGGTTCTTATGTCAGCACTGGGTTTTAAAAATTCATTAGGGATTCATCCTCAAACCACTCAACTACGTGCGGCACGTGCAGAAATACTTGCCAACAACCTAGCCAACGCAGACACCCCTCACTTTAAAGCCCGCGATATCGACTTTAATGCGGTGTTGGAAGCAGAAAGCCGCCGCTCTTTGGGGATGAATAAAACCAATGAGCATCACTTAGAAGGCAATGTCCATACCGAAACCGAGCTTATGTATCGTAACCCTTATCAGCCCGCTATTGACGGTAATACGGTGGATACCCAAATGGAGCAGTCTTTTTACACCGAGAATGCGCTTCGTTATAACGCCTCGTTTGAATTTTTGAACAGTAAATTTAATGGCCTGAAAGGCGCCATTAAAGGTCAGTAATAAATAAGACAACGGGTATCAGCTTCGCCTGATGCAAGGAGAATAAAATGTCATTAACAAACGTATTTAATATTGCCGGTACAGGCATGAACGCACAATCCATTCGTTTGAATACCACGGCATCGAATATTGCTAACGCTGAGACAGTCAGTTCAAGTATTGATGAAACTTACCGTGCACGTAAGCCTTGGTTTAGTGTGCTCGAAAAGCAATGGGATAATGTTAAAGGCTTAAATGACAAACTCGATATTCGCTCCCAGGTAGGCGATGGCGTTGAAGTAAAAGGCATTGTAGAAAGTGATGCGCCACTTAAAAAACGCTATCAGCCGTTTCACCCTATGGCCGATGAAGAGGGCTATGTTATGTACCCCAATGTGAACGTGGTTGAAGAAATGACGGACATGATGAGCTCATCTCGAAGCTATCAAATGAATGTTGAGATGATGAAAACCGCTAAGCAAATGTTGCAGCGCACTTTAACCCTAGGTCAGTAATTTAAAGAGAGGCTCTTATCAGAAACTAAGGGCAACTTGAAACAATGAAATGGACTTTAAGATTGAACATCAAAAGAAGGTCACCAGGAGCACACCATGGCTGATGTAACCGGGGTCGGGTCGTCACAAGCGGCGCTTGATCAATACGCTAAAAAAGAAACAGATGTTGAAAAGTCTAATGAATTAGGCAAGAACGACTTCTTGAAGTTACTGGTTGCACAAATGAATAACCAAAACCCGCTAGAGCCGCAAGACAACACAGAGTTTGTGGCTCAGCTAGCGCAGTTTAGTTCGGTCGAAGGGATCGATAACTTAAACAGCACGGTTGATGACATGGCTTCAGAGCTTCGATCCAGTCAAGCATTGCAAGCATCATCCTTGGTGGGTCAGTCAGTGGTCGTGCCCAGTAATGAATATGGTTTCTTACAAAACGGTGACCTCATTGCAAGTTACAGTGAGATTCCGGCCACCACTATGAATGTCTCCTTACAAGTCAAAAATAAAAGTGGGCAAACATTGGAAACCATTGATCTGGGTTATCACGAGAAAGGCCCTATGTCATTGCGCTGGGATGGCGCCAACTTAGAAATGGATGGCGAGATTGTTGAGATCGATCGTTCCTTGCTTAACCGCCAAGAATATTACGTTGACGAAGAAGGCAATCAAGTTTTAGACGACGCCGGTAAACCTATCCCTGTGCCTTACCCTGTGGGTGAATATAAGTTTGAAATTACCGCGTCCATCGATGGTAAGAGTGAGGGCATTGATACTGCCATGAGTGGCAAAGTAGACAGTGTCACCTTGGGAGCCAACAACCAAATTACATTGAACTTAGCAGGGGGCACCAAAGCCCCAATGACAGACGTCCAACAAATTTTAAATTAATTACGCAGCTCGTGGGTTTGAGCAAAGGAGTCAATCATGGCATTTAATATAGGCCTAAGTGGTATTAGAGCAGCTTCTATTGATTTAGAGGTAACGGGTAATAACGTAGCGAATGCCAGTACGGTTGGCTTTAAAGAGTCCCGAGCTGAGTTTTCTGACGTGTACACAACAACTATTTTAGGCACGGGCTCTCAACCGGTTGGCAGTGGTGTACTGGTGGATAATGTTCGCCAAGAATTCAGCCAAGGGAATATAAGCGGTACCGAAAACGCATTAGACATGGCCATTGATGGTAATGGCTTTTTTATCTTAAATAACAATGGCACAGAGTCCTATACACGGGCCGGTATCTTTGGGCTGGATAAAGATGGTTTTGTGGTCGCCAATAATGAGTCGCGCTTACAAGGTTATGAAGCCAACGGCGACGGTGTTGTAAATGGGGTGCTTGGGGATATTCAAATCCGTATCGGTAATCAGCCACCGGCTTTGACGTCTCGGGTGTCTTCTATTTTAAACTTAGATGCATCTGAGCTGGTTAAACAAGAACTGGGCTCGCGTATGGTATCGACAGGTTTGGCGATTGGCACACCAGACTCAGGCATTGCAGAAAATACGGCTTCTATTCATGACACGATCGCTCAGCCAACCACCGCCGGCACCGCGTCATCGTTTACGTTTGATGGCGGTTTAGATGCGGATTTAGTCGCCAATACTGCGGGCTTTTTTAATACAACAGGTTATCCAACCGCCGCAGAGGTGGCCACGCTGACCATCGACCCTCAAGATGGTACAGCACCACAAACGATTACCGTGGGTGGTACAGCACCGGCGGTCGGCGCCGTGGCACCCAGTACATCTCAAACCGTATTTATTAGTAATTTAATTGCCGATGTTCAAAGCCAGTTGGATACCGCATTTGGTCCAAACGAATTTGAAGTGACCACCTCGCCAGACCCGGTTCCCAATCCACTGGTTGGGCCTTTACCAATGGTCATTCAGCGCTCAGGTTATGATTCAACCGTGGGTACGGGGTTTGCCATTACTGCCAGTAGTGCGGATTGGAATGCTTTGATGGGTGACCCAACCGCTGCGGGTGTGAGTTTCAGTGCGGGGATTGCAGGCAGCAACTTATTTGTGGGCTCAAACCCAATTGTGGCTGACTTTAGAAGTATTCCTGGTACCTCCACCACCACTCGCACCGTGGCTACACCGCCATTAACTATTACGGACACCACGTTAGGTGGCCCAGGTTTATTAACCTCAACGGTTACACCAGGCGCATCCATTGTGGGGGACTTTGGTTTAGCGGAATCCATCGTCTTTGATGTGGAGGTGACGGACTCCAACGGCACCACAAACTCCACTACCATTACGTTAGATGGTGCCGCCTTTGCTGGTCTGCCTGTGGCGAATATCAATGCCGTAACCATTGATGAAGTGCGCCAAGTGATTAATGCGCAAGTGGGTCCTGAGTTTAACGTTTCAGGTGCCATCCCATTAACCATCACCACAGACGCAACACAAGGTAATGGCGCTACTGTTACCTTGGTGCCTGTGAGTAATAATACTTATGATTTATCCACCATTGGTTTTGCACCGGGCGTGGGTCGTTCAAATACGGGTGCCCCTGATGAGTTAGCCAATAACGAATTTCGACTTCAGGTGACAGGCCCTACGGCCAGTGATAGCTCAAATGCTTATGACATTATTATCACGCCCAATACCTATGCCACACTGGATGACCTAGCCGCAGAGATACAAGATCGTGTGGACGAGTGGACAGGTGCCAATGGTTTGCAAGGACGGGTGACGGTGTCATCTGTAGGTGGGCAACTAGTATTTACCAATACCGATGTGGGCTCGGGTTACGGTATCGCAATTACCCCAAGTAACACGTTAACGGGTGCCTTTGGCGCCGCGAATGCCCAAACGTCTATTGATGCGTTAGGGTTTAATATTCCGGCCGATATGTTTGTCGCAGCGGGTACCGATACCATTGATCGCAATAATAGTTTCCGCATTAATTTGACAGTACCCGCACCTGACTTAGAGGGACGCTCCGGCACGACCACCATTACATTGGATGAAGAGTTCCGCTCGGTGCAACAATTAGCCGCATCCATTAACCGACAAATTAGCTCATTGGATGCCGATGCTTATATTGGTGTGCGTGCTGAAGCCATTGAAATTGAGCCACGGGTTGTACCACCTGAATACAAATTACAATTTAAAGCCGTGGAGGAGGGTGAAGCATCGATCATCAGTATTACTGAGATTATTGCATCAGGTGATGATATCTCGGCGGCAGAAATGTACGGCTTACTGCAAATTAACGAAGACGATAACAGCTTATTAACCTTGGGTATTGAAGGAGTGAACAATGAATACCCTGCCCAGTCAGTTTTACTCACCGACCCAGATGGCAATGAAGTATCCATTGATACCGAAGAAAACATGGAGGCTAATGAAATAGCCGCCATCTTTAATCGTCAAGCGGGGGTTACCGCGTCGGCATCCACCAGTATGACCTTGCCATTAAGTGGCTATAACAACCCTGGTAATAACATGACCTTGTTTTTAAACGGACAAGAACTCACATCGACCAGTTTAGAAGAAATAGCCGAAGAGATTAATTTATTACAAACCACCACTTTGCCAGGTTTTGAAGCTGAAATATCAGACACGGGAGATTTGGTGATTAACAACAGTATTGGCCGTGATATAAAAGTTGAAATCAGCAGTCCAACTGTTACCGATAGCTTGGTGGTACGTGGCTCGGCCAATGCGGGGCCTGTTGTCTTGGGTGGCACGGCCACAGCGGATGTTGCCGCAGTGGTTGGCGGTAGCATTGAGTTTATTTTAAATGAAGGCTACAGCTTATCCGAACCGGTACCGGCTATTTCAGGTGTCTTTGGCGCATTAACCGCCGACGAGTTTGAAGATTTTGTGTTAAACAGTTTTGATCCCGATGATCAAAATACCTATAACCATGCTACCAGTACAACCATCTACGATAGTCTGGGTAATAACCACATTATGACCCAGTATTTTGTCAAAGAACCCGTGGACCCAACCCGACCCAACGAAGAAAACCTTTGGGCTATGTATGTTCAAATTGATGGGCAAGAAATCGGTGACCCAGATTCCACCTTACCCTTTCCTGAGAACTTAGAGCCCACTCGTTTACGTTATGAGTTGTTCTTTAACCCAGACGGCACCATTGATGAATCCGCCACAGGGGATTTATTTGTCACAAACTGGGATCCGTTAAATGCAGAAGGCTCTCCAACCGGTGCATTAAAATCCCTTAATGTGCTGGAGGGTGGTTTGCCATTAACTGAGCCTGCCACAAATTCAAACTTCCAGATTTCTTTGGACGGCTCCACACAGTTTGGTAGCCCGTTTAGCGTGGCAGAGGTGAGCCAAAATGGTTACACCACCGGCCGTCTCACAGGGTTAGAGATTGATGCCGACGGTTTCATTTTTGCTCGATTCACCAATGGTCAAGCGCAAGTATTAGGGCAAGTGGCACTGGCCAGTTTTAAAAATCCGGAAGGCTTAATACCGCTTGGGGATACCGCATGGGGTGAGTCGTTTGAATCCGGCGGTCCAACCGTCGGTTCACCACGAACCGGCACCTTCGGTAATTTACGATCCTCAGCACTTGAAGACAGTAATGTGGATTTGTCAGAAGAGCTGGTGGGTTTAATCATTGCACAGCGTAACTTCCAGGCCAGTGCCAAAACCATTGAAACCTCGGATACCGTGACGCAGACCATTATCCAGCTTTAAGTTAAATAAGGCGCTCTTGTGAAAACAAGTGAGCCTTATGGTTTAGCTCAATGTGCATTCGCATAACGGCAAGGTGTGTCCGCACTTGCCTGTTATGTCTTTGTGCATGGGTTTTCATACAATTTAATGCGCCTATTTTACATGATTAAAATGAGTGTTTATGGCTTATTCATGCTTATTAACCCTTGTATCAATGCTTTACGTTTAATCACATCTCTTGATAATCAACTTGGCACCCCCTTTGCAATTCTCTAATTAGAAGAACTGTTTGCCGCTTTTTAAATTGTTAAAAAGCCAAGCATTACGAATTAGGAGGATGTATGGATCGCGCGTTATATATCGCCATGTCCGGTGCAAAACAAAATACCCTTGGGCAAACGGCCGAGGCTAATAATCTTGCCAATGTCAGTACCACAGGTTTTCGTCGTGACTTCGAGCACGCCCGCTCCATGCCGGTATTTGGTGATCATTACCCAACTCGTGCTTATGCCATGGAAGAACGTCCCGCCAGTGATTTTAATCCAGGCACCTTGGTGCATACCGGGCGTGATCTAGATATCGCCATTGATAATCAAGGCTGGATCGCCGTGCAGGATGCAAATGGTAACGAAGCCTATACCCGCCGTGGCGATTTAAACGTGGATCAGTTTGGCCGTCTGGTTAATGGTGAGGGTTTGCAGTTAATCGGTAATGCTGGGCCGCTGGTCATTCCGCCATATGAAAAATTAGAAATTGCCAGTGACGGCACCATCTCGATTCAGGCATTAGGGGATGACCCAGCGGTCATTGCCGATGTTGAACGATTAAAGCTGGTATTGCCGGATCAATCACAATTAGAAAAAGGTGAAGACGGCTTGTTTCGCATGCGCGGTCAACAACCCGGTGACATTCAACCATTGGACCCAACTGTCAAAGTAGAGTCCGGCCACCTTGAGCACAGTAATGTAAACGCTGTGCAATCGTTAACTCAAATTATGTCACTGCATCGGCAATATGAACTGCAAGTGAAGATGATGAAAACAGCCGATGAGAACGCACAAACCACACAACAAATTATGGAAATTCAATAGTTAATTAATAAGTGACATAAAACTCGTTATTCGTTTGAGTCACTTATAGGAGGTAAATATGCATTCAGCATTATGGGTCAGTAAAACCGGTTTAAATGCGCAAGATTATAATTTGACGACCATCTCAAATAACCTTGCCAACGTATCCACAACAGGCTTTAAAAAAGACCGAGCCGTATTTGAAGATTTAATTTATCAGATACAGCGTCAACCTGGTGCGCTATCCAGTCAGGACTCCCGACTACCATCAGGCTTACAGCTGGGTACCGGGGTAAAAGTAGCAGGTACACAAAAAATTCATACCACCGGCAGTTTGCAAGAAACCTCACAGCCGCTGGATATGGCTATTAACGGGCGAGGCTTTTTTCAAATTGCCATGCCCGACGGCACCATTGCTTACACGCGCGACGGCACATTTCATATGGATGCCGAAGGGCAAATCGTTAACGCGGTGGGTTATTTGCTTGAGCCGAATATTACCATTCCCGATCAAACCAATACGCTGACCATCAGCCGTGACGGCATCGTCAGTGTGACGCAGTTTGGAGAAACTGATCCGCAAGAAATTGGCCAAATTGATGTGGTGGATTTTATTAACCCCACGGGCTTACAAGCCATGGGCGGTAATCTATTTTTAGAAACCGCTTCCAGTGGTGCACCACAAGTGGGTGTGGCCAGTGAAGAAGGGTTTGGTTCTATCGAACAAGGTTTCTTGGAAAACTCCAATGTCAAAGTGGTCGAAGAGCTGGTGCAAATGATTACCGTACAGCGTGCCTATGAGATGAACTCAAAAGTGGTGAGCAGTGCCGATCAAATGCTGCAGTACTTAGCGCAGAATACGTAATGGGTGATTCGCGATGAAAATGGCGAACAAACAGCACAATGCACAGCGATACATAATCGAATGAGGTACACCATGAAACCGTTGAAAATCAGTTTGATTGCCATGGTGCTAACAGGATGCAGCACAGTATTACCGGTGGAAGAAAAACCCGATGATCCAAGGTTTGCGCCGGTGCCTGCGCAATCTTTGACCCCACCTGCTTCCACGGGCGGCTCCCTTTATCAACCTAATTATTCGTTGTCGCTTTACAGTGACCAGCGCGCCAAACGCATCGGCGATGTGATCACGGTGATGTTGCAAGAGCAAACCCAGGCCTCTAAATCCAATAGTGCGACTTTGCAAAAAGACAGTGAGATTGGTTTGGGCGATGTGAGTATCTTTAATCGCACGCCGTCTATTTTATCCGCCAGTGCCACTTCAGAACGGTCGTTTACGGGCTCAGGGGATGCGGATCAAAGTAATAGTTTGCAAGGTCAAATTACCGTCACCATTAGCGATATTTTACCCAATGGTGTGTTGGAAGTTCGTGGTGAAAAATGGTTGAGCTTAAACGAAGGGGACGAGTTTATTCGTGTACGTGGTTTGGTACGTCCTCAAGATATTGGTCCGGATAATACGGTCATGTCGAATAAATTAGCCGACGCACGTATCAGTTATGGCGGCACAGGCGAAGTGGCGAATGCCAGTAAACAAGGCTGGTTATCACGTATTTTCAACAGCCCTTGGTGGCCGCTCTAAGTGAGCCGTGTTTGAGAATACTTATGTCTAAGACGGCGAGTAATTTGCAGGTATATTAGGTTGTGACCGAGCATTGACAGCTTGGCACCCAGAGGTGGTTATGAAAATCAGCACAGTGAACATAATAAGTATCTGCTTGGCTTTGCTCGTGTCTGTGTCAAGTTATGCACAGCGAGTAAAGGATATTACGTCCGTGGCGGGCGTTCGCTCTAATCAAATGGTGGGTTATGGTTTAGTTGTAGGGCTAGATGGTACCGGTGATAAAGCGCCGTTTACCAATCAAACATTCATCAACATGATGAATGAGTTTGGCATCTCTATTCCTCCAGGCACGGACCCAAAACTTAAAAATATTGCTGCGGTTTCACTGACTGCCAGCCTGCCGCCTTTTGCCAAGCCCGGACAAAATATAGATGTAACCGTTTCCAGTATTGGTAACGCCAAAAGCTTACGTGGAGGCACATTATTATTTGCCCCTTTACGCGGTGCTGATGGGCAAATTTATGCCGTGGCTCAAGGGAACCTCGTGGTGGGTGGCTTTGGTGTCGATGGCGCAGATGGTTCAAGCATCACTGTAAATGTACCCAGTGTGGGTCGTATCCCAAACGGTGCCACGGTTGAACGGGCGGTGGCCAATGGTTTTTCCCGTGGAGATAGTCTTGTGTTGAATTTAAACGCGCCCGACTTCACAACTGCTAAACGGTTATCGGATCGTATTAATGGTTTATTAGGGCCAGAAACTGCCTATGCAGTGGACGCCACGTCGGTGCGAGTGAGTGCGCCTCGGGACCCAAGTCAACGGGTCTCGTTTTTATCCATGATTGAAAATCTTGATGTCACCCCAGGTGAGGCCACCGCTAAAGTGATTATAAACAGCCGAACCGGCACCATTGTCATTGGTAAACATGTGCGCATTGAGCCAGTTGCGGTGACCCATGGTAGCTTGACGGTGACCGTGAAAGAAGGGTTTGAAATTGATCAACCCGGTGCTTTGGCCAATGGCGAAACCGTGGTCGCACCGGCCACCGATATTACTGCGGATGAAGATAAAAACCCCATGTTTGTCTTTGCTCCAGGTGTGTCATTGGATGAAATTGTAAAAGCAGTGAATGAAGTGGGTGCAGCCCCTGGTGACTTGATGGCCATACTTGAAGCGCTCAAACAAGCCGGTGCACTGAATGCCGAATTGATCGTGATTTAATCGGTCGTTGCTTAAGGAACAAGCCGTGAAACAACCCAGCAGTAAACAGCAAGCACTGGATCACCTGATTAAACTTGAGCAGGACATCCAGCAATTGGCTCAGGTGCACAGTCTTGCCACGCTTGAACATAAATTAAAAATACGACAAAACGCACTTGAGTTCTTATTTGCTAATTTTATGACGCAAATCAATCAAGATGATTTGGCTTTGCTAAAAGACATACAGTCAAAAAGCCAAGCCATGTTGCAAGACATGCAAAACAACAAACAAGACAAGAGCGAACAGATTATTAAGTATAAAAACACCGGTAAACGCATTCGCTTGTATTCTGACATTGCCCAGCAAAAATAACTTGCCGCTTACGGCAAGTCTTGCCGCTTTTTTCTGAAAATAATAGTAAAAGTCCAACTAAATCAACCGTTTATGTTTTTGGCCTAAGGTTTGCTTTGTATAGGTTAATCAAACAGAAGACGTTGCTATGAACAATATCAGCAATACCTACAATTATAATGACCTCGCTTCGCTTAACGCCATTAGCAATATGGGTGAAGAGAAAGAGGCCGAAGCACTTAAACAAGTGGCCCATCAATTTGAGTCTATGTTTATCGGCATGATGCTAAAAAGCATGCGTGATGCCAATGCCACGTTTGAAGAAGACAACCCGCTTAATACCAATGAATCGAAATTTTATCGTCAAATGTTTGATGATCAATTAGCCTTATCCATGAGCCAAGGTGAAGGGATTGGTTTGGCGGATAGCATTTATCGCCAATTAAAAGATCAGTTTAATGTGCAAGAAGCCGATGGTGAAAAACCGGATCGTGAGCAGCCCATTCGAGATTTTTCTGGTGGTAAGAGTTTTTCAACGTTAAAACCGGACTTAGATCTTCCGCAATTTAATCAGCCTAATCAAGGCTACTCTGTTCCTGACTCGCAACCCAATGTGCAGTCGTTACAAGATGCCGCACCACGCATTACGCCCGTCAATGTGCCGCCATTGCGTTCACAATCATCAAGTAATGAAAACACATCGATGGATATAAAAGTTAACCCAACGAGTGAGCCGTTAGGGCCCATTAAAAAACAATCGGCATTTGAAACACCGCAAGAGTTTGTGGATATCTTATGGCCTGTGGCACAAAAAATAGGCGACGTCATGGGGGTAGACCCGAAGGCCATCGTGGCTCAAGCCGCGCTTGAAACTGGTTGGGGGAAACACATTATTCATCAAGGTGATGGTAAAAACAGTCATAATTTATTTGGCATTAAAGCGGATCATCGTTGGGACGGTGGGGTGGCGAACGTATCAACACTCGAGTATCGCCAAGGGGTGGCACAAAAAGAAGTCGCCCCGTTTCGTGTTTATGATTCGTATGAGCATAGCTTAAAAGACTACGCCAACTTTGTTAAAGAAAGTGACCGCTATCAAGAGGCCATCAAGAATGGCAAAAGCATCAAAGGTTATAGCGAAGGTTTACAACAAGGCGGTTATGCCACTGACCCACACTATGCAAAAAAAATTCAGCGCATTGCCGGTGGCGAATTACTTGCGCAAGCCATTGACCGTGCTGGTCGAGGTTAGCCATGTCTAACTTATTAAACATCGGTATATCCGGTTTACGGGTTCATCAAACGGCGTTGACAGTAACGGGTAATAATATTGCCAACGTGGATACCGAAGGCTATAGCCGACAAGACGTGACCATTAGTAATAATAACCCCCAGTTTCAAGGGGGCGTATGGTTGGGCAGTGGCGCCATGGTGCAGGACGTTCGCCGTATTTTTGATGAGTTCTTGGTGGGCCAATTACAAAAAGACACATCCACGTTTAATTTTTTTGAAACCCTATCGACCAATGCCTCGCAAATTGACAGTTTATTGGCTGACCCAGGCACCGGCGTTCAGCCGGGTATTGAGAATATGTTCGGTGCATTTCAAGCGGCCATTGATGATCCAAGTTCTTTACCAGCACGTCAAGTATTGATCAGTGAGTCGCAAGGATTGGTGGATCGTTTTAAATCTATCAATGATCGATTAACGGATACCAATGAAATATTAAACGGCCAATTAGGTGCCATTACCACGCAGATCACCACCCTTGGGGAATCCATTGCGGAACTAAACGTACAAATTCAATTTGCTACCGCCAGCGCCAATGGGAACTACCCCAATGATTTACTTGATAAGCGCGACCTTGCTATAAAAGAACTGGCGGAATTAGTCAGCGTCAATGTCGTGACTCAAGATGATAATGCCATTAACGTCTTTATTGGTAACGGGCAGCCATTGGTATTAGGTAAGGATTTCAACACGCTGACTACTCAGACCGGAGCAGATGATCCAACGCGAAATGCCATTGTGTTTGAACGTGATGGTGTGGTGCAAGATATTACGCGTGAAATTCAAGGGGGACAAATAGGCGGTATTTTAGAGTTTCGCAGTAGCGTTTTAGACCCAGTAACCAATCGCTTAGGGCGAATAGCCATTGCGCTGCAATTTAATATTAATGAGCAGCATGCACTGGGCATCGATATTAATGGTCAAGCTGGCGGGCTGTATTTTGAAGACATTAATGACCCCGATGTGGCGCAAAGTCGAGTTGTTGGGAATGCCGATAATGCCCCACCCAATGATCGTAAATTGGGTGCCTATATTACGGACCCAAATAAATTAACGGACAGTGAATACAAGGTCGAATTTATCGGCCCTAATGATTTTACGTTTAAAGTGACACGTGTCAGTGATGGTGAAATATTACTATCCAATGCGTTAAGTACAGAATTTCCAGAGAGCTTTGATATCGAAGGGTTTGACTTAACCTTTGAATCAGGCACCTACACCGAAGGAGATTCATTCTATGTTTTACCCACACGCACTGGTGCTGATGATATAGAGCTGGATATTGAATTACCGCAAGAGATTGCATTGGCTACGGCGGTCATGACCGACTATGACGTGGGTAATATCGGTGAGGCCGTGATCAGTTCTGGTGAAGTGTATGATACCAGTACCGATAGCTTTTCAGTGCCGGGTGAATTAACGCCACCGCTGATTATTCGTTTTACCAGTGATACCACCTACGATGTGTTAGATAACTCGGATCCGGCGAATCCGGTGCCTTTATTCCCATCTATTATGAACCAAACCTATGTTCCAGGTGTGGTGAATAACTTATTGCCAAAAGATGAAAGTAAAACCTCCATATCCAGTTTAGGTGGCTACTTGCCCCCTAGTCAGTTTTATCAATCAAACCTAGACCCAATTAAAACGCCGGGTAATGGTTTTTTTCCGGCTCGTTTAACCATCAGTGATCCAGACCCAATTACCGGAGGCATGAAAAGCCGAGGTATTTTAACCATACCCGCTGAAAGTTCAGCCAAACAGACGGCAAGAATATTAAGTGACCAAAAAGGCATCAGTGCCACAGCAGTGACTAAACTGCAGTTATCGGATTTTAGAAGTGACCCTAATGATTTTCTGGATGCTCATTTATTTTTAAATGGCATTGAGCTAACCGATACCCTGTCAGAAAATCAGGTCAAGTATGCCTTAGATTACCCGCAAGACGTTCCGGACCCTGTAAACGCTAACTTTATTGCGGACCGTATTAATGCCAATTTCGATTTTCAAGATATGGGGATCACGGCAAAAAGTGATGGTGGCGTGGTCACTATTACTGCCATAAACGGCGAAGATTTATCACTAGAAATGCAAGGTGACCATGACGATTACATGACCGTATCTAATGGAACGGATACCTATTTAAAATCAACAGGAAATGCAGTTGCTAAACCCCTTTCAAAATTTGAAGGATATGACTTTAGTGAAGGCGGGCCTTACCAGTTTGAATTTGATGTACCTGGCCAAGGTAAATTTTCAATTGAATTGTCAGAGAACTACGCAACATCCGCAGACCTGCTAGCAGGCATTGAAAATGCAATTACCAGTACGCAATATTTCTACAACGGTGAAATTGATGTAGATATTGATGAAAAAGGCAACATCAATTTTCAAACAAAATTAGAAATGAGTCCTTACGCGACAAACGGCAGTGCCAAGTTGACCATGGGTGGACAGGTAAAAGTTGTATTAGATGAGGGAATTACCATTAGCTCACAGCCGCCTTTTAGTAATTTATTTGAAGCCGAGCCTGAGCAGTTACCCACCTATTTAGGTTATGACCTAACCATGGAGGGGAGACCAAAAGAGGGGGATCAGTTTTATGTGGATTTTAACGAAGATGCCGTGACCGATAACCGAAACGGAACCCTACTTGGTAATATTCAAAATGCAGAAATTGTCGAAGGCGATATGACCATCAGCGAGGCCTATGGTCGAATGGTAGAAGAAGTGGGTTCCATAACGGCGCGTGCGCAAATTAATACCGATAGCTCAGAAGTGTTACTGCAAAACACACAAGACAGCGTGAATGCCGTAAGTGGCGTTAACCTAGATGAAGAAGCTGCGCGTTTAATTCAATTTGAATTAGGTTACAACGCTTCTGCACAAGTGATCAGCGTGGCAAGGGATATCTTTGATACATTGATTGGTATTTTTAGGTAAGACGAAGTCATAACGAATTTAGATAGGAAATAATCGAGGTCATTATGCGTATCTCAACCATGCAGCAGTTCAATACAGGCTTACGTTCTATCTTAAATAATCAAGAAGGAACGCTTAATACTCAGCAGCAGATCTCCACGGGCCGTCGAGTATTAACCCCTTCCGATGATCCCATTGCGTCCACTCGGATCTTGCAGCTACAGCAAGATATTAGTTTGCGCGAGCAATACCAAAGTAATGTAGATGCAGCCAAAAACAGGCTTAATTTAGAAGAATCGATATTAGAAGGCGTGACTGAAAATATAACACGCATTAGAGAGCTCACCGTGAATGCCGGTAACGGTTCAATGACGCTTGAGGATCGAACCTACATTGCAGCGGAAATTGAGCAACGATTAGCAGCCCTTCAAGATTTAATGAATACCAAGGATTCGAGCAATACTTATATCTTCTCTGGCTTTAAGGGTGAGACTATCCCCTTTGAACAACGCCCAGGAGGCGGTGTTATTTATAAAGGCGATGATGGTGAGCGCAGCTTAAATATTAGCAATAGTACAACGGTACAAACTAATGATACGGGTAAAGCATTATTTGTGGATATATCCAGTGCTGAAAACACGTTTTATACCCGAGATAACGAGGCCAACATTGGCACAGGCTTTATTACCAACGGGTTTGTGAGCGATCAAGAGGCGTATGATGAATTTTATCCTGAAGATATGATCATCCGGTTCAACCCAGACGGGTTCATAACGCCGCCAGGGCCCAACTATAGTGTGGTCTCAAAATCGGATAATCGCCCCATTAATGGTTTAACAGGGCAAGGATATAAAGTAGGTGCCGAGCTAGTGGTTAATGGCGCCAATTTTAAAATCGCAGGGCAACCCGAACCCGGTGATAGCTTTTTGTTAAACAGCAGTGAAAAGCAGTCGGTGACCGACACTGTTTCAGGGCTGGTGGAAGGGCTGAGATCACTGGACGATAACCCTGAAGAAAGTGCGGCACTGGATAACCTGTTGGAAACAACCCTTAAAAACTTAGATTTTGCTCAAACCAGTGTGTCAGAGGTAAGGAGTGAAATAGGTGGCCGGTTAAATACCATCGATAATATCGACAACCTTCATCAAGATGTAGACCTAGTCAGCCAAGAAGTACTGAGTAATTTACAAGATGTGGATTTTGCCGAAGCGGTGAGTCGACTGTCTTTACAGAGTTTCTTATTAGAAGCCGCACAGCAAAGTTTTACGCAAATTAATCGTTTATCTTTGTTTAATACCTTATAGCTATAATACTAAAAGCCATTCTATACTAAACTTTCTGATATCCCTTACCCTCATTGTAAGTAGTTTATGCTTACGACTGAGGGGCTTTCGGATTGAGCGTTTACTTGTTAGTTGTAGAACTATCTGGTTTTAAAGTTCACATTAAAATAATAAAAAGATATATCAGCAAGCGTAAAGTAATCCTGAACATGGCCGTTAATATCCTTGAGTGAATAACAATCCCCTTTATTGAAGGGGTTAGGTTCAAAAAAGGAGAGCCATTATGCCTCAAATTATTAATACCAATATTGCGTCACTGAACGCACAACGTAACTTAAACAAATCTCAATCGGCTAACCAAACAGCGCTACAGCGTTTATCATCTGGTTTGCGTATTAATAGCGCAAAGGATGATGCAGCGGGTCTTGCTATTTCAACTCGTTTTAACTCTCAAATTCGAGGCTTAAATGTAGCGGTTCGTAACGCAGGTGATGGTATCTCTTTAGCCCAAACGGCAGAAGGTGCACTGGGTTCAATGTCTGATAACCTACAGCGTGTTCGAGAGCTAGCAGTACAGTCCGCGAACGCTACAAACTCTGATGTTGACCGCGAGGCACTCCAAGCAGAGGTTTCGCAGCTTCTTTCTGAGGTATCACGTACAGCAGAGGAAACGGACTTTAACGGTCGAAAGTTATTGGATGGTTCTTTCTCAGCTACCTTCCAGATTGGTGCTAATGCGGGCCAAACACTGGATATTTCCATTGCAGAATTAACAGCAGGTAAATTAGGTGCATCGAAAGACAGTGGTATCAGTGCACAAGGTAATAGTAACGCATTGGGTAATGGCGATCTAAGTATCAACGGCGTAGCGATTCAAGCGTCTCGTGCTGAAGATGATACTGCTTCAACTAATAATAGTGCGGCATCTGCTATTGCAAAAGTTGAAGCCATAAATCGTGCATACGATGAAACTGGTGTAAAAGCCCAAGTGACAGATAATGTCGCTTCTGGTTCTTCAATGTCTGCGTTAGCGGGCACCGGTACTATCTCAATCAACAACGTATCCATTGATATAACCACCACGTCTAATGCCACTCAGACTCGTGCTGGTGTAGTTGAAGCTATTAATGCCGCATCTGAGCAAACCGGCGTTATGGCGGTTAATTCTGAAACCGACGCAGGTGGTGTTAATTTAGTTGCGGCAGATGGCCGAAACATTCAAATATCATTTGATACAGCAAGTTTCACCAATCTAACGGCAGCTAATTTTGCTGAGGCAACCGGTTTAGCCGGTGGGCAAGAAGTTGTTTCAGGTACAGAATACTCTGCGACTTATGAGGGCGGTTATACTTTAATTGCTGACTCCGATGTGTCAGAAATTAAAATTGAAGGTGGCAATGGTACTGGTCGTGGGGACTTAGCGAATGCAGGTCTAACTGAAGGGACATATACACCTGGTCAAGCATCAATGGTCACCACTAAAGTATCTGATACTACTCAAGCAGAAGTAATGGGTGATACGGGTACTAATTACCAGACTTCTGCGCGCACTGATGCTGGCGGCGTTATCATTGCAGGTAATGCAAATGTTGCCAATAATTCTGCTGCTGCTCTGATCGGTATCACAACCGCGACAGAGGTGGTTATTGATATCGATGGCACGGCCACTCAATATACTTCGACTGCTACTGAGGGTGTTGCCCAGATTGCAACAGGTATTAATGCGTTAGGTGTAAATGTTACTGCTGCAGAGCAAATTTCTTTTGAGATTACCGGTTATGCTGCTGCTGCTGCCGGTGGTACCGTTACATTCACAGATGGCGCCGGTAATACAGGTGCAATTGCCTTACAAGCTGATGCTACTAACGATTATGATGGCGATGGTGCAGTAGATGCCCGAGATGAATTAGCGTACATCACAGATACGTTAAATGCTGCTACTTTTAGTGCGGGCTCTTCAACAATTAGTGCCAAAATCAATGATGCAGGTACCGCTGTTGAAGTAACTATACTTAACACTTCAAGTACATCTATGCAGGTTGCGACAGATGCAGCTACAACCACTTTAGCAACAAACTTTGGTGGGGTAGCAAGTCTGGCGGACACACCAACTTTCATGTCAGGTGAATTAAAGTTAACAAAGACTGACCCTACTGAATCTGTCAATGTATCAATAGCTGAACAAGGAGCTGCAGGTGGTGCTAACTTACTAGTGGCAGCTGGTAATGACAACTTTGATGTAGCAGGCGAAAACGCTCAAGGAGCAAGTGCACAAACAGCATTAACGGTAAGTGTTGACGGTGTCGATAAATCTCCAGCTGCTCTTGCATCAGATTCAACGGTTGCAGATATTGCTGCTAGTTTAAATGGCGTTGATGGGGTAAGTGCCTGGGAAGAAGTTAACTTTCGAGTTCAAAAAGAAGCGCTTGTTGGTGGGGATGATCTTAATGCCACTGTAGGTGATACGTTTAATATCGGTGGTGTAGCGGTAGCAATAACTGCAGACTCAGCCGATGCCGCCGCCGATTACTTACAAGCCCTTGCTGATGACATTAATGGTGCAGACTTCAGTGGCGTAGATATGCAAGTATCTGCGGTAGTTAAAAATGATGGCACTGCTGATTATCTAGATGTACAAGTGAACAACTTCAGTGGAAATGACGTAACTTTATCCACGGATGCTGAGTCTCGTCGCTTATCATTAGATATTACAAACGATGGTACCTTAGATGCCACTACCAGCTCTATTAGTGCATCAGCTGCTGCTAATGCTTCTGATGCAGGAGCACTTCAAGTTGCAGGGTCTTTGCAGTACGTATCAGATGATGGTTTAGATGTCAGTGTCACTATTTCGGACCCAACCGGCGGTGGCGAAATTATTGCCTCGGGCGGTGCGAGTGAGACAACTTCATTTACTGGGGTGAATGGCTTACAAGATGGTGATATGTCTATCAATGGCGTATCCATTGGTTCAGCTCAGGCGGCAGACGATACGGCTTCTGCAACGGTTTCTTCAGATGGCTTCAGAATACTCTCATCTGAGAAGTCGTTATCAGGCATTGCCATGGTAAATGCTATCAATGCAGTAAGTGAAGAGACGGGTGTAACCGCTAGCGTTAACTCTACTAAAGTGGTTGGTGGTGATGGCTCTACGCTTGAAGATGACATTAACTTGTCTACTGATTTTGAAACAGGCGATCAAGCGGGTCTTTATATAAATGGTGTGAACTTGGGCAGCGTGACGCTTCAAGGTGACTCTGCAGGTGTGATTGATTCAGATAGAGCAAAAGCAGATGCCATAAATTTGATTAACCAAAATAGTGGCAAAACAGGTGTGACTGCCATCGATAATGGTGTATCCATCTCTCTTGAAGCAGCCGATGGTCGAAATATCTCAATTGCAATTGATGATAGGTCGGGCTCTGAAAAATCAATCGGTGCTGTTTTTGGTTTAGATGCTGATACAGTTAAAGGGATTGGTGAATCAACCTTTGGCGATACGTCATCGATTGCGGCCAATGCAGTGAGTTCTGCTGAGTCTCGTACCTACGAGACAACCTATTCTACTATTCAGTTAGACTCTGCAAAAGAGATTAACATTGATATTGGCACGAAAGGATCTGAAGAACTTGCATCATTGGGTTTAACTGCAGGTACGTTTGGTGGTGGTGAAAGTGGTCAGTTCCTTGAAGATATTGATATCTCAACCTTTGAGGGTGCAACCGCTGCACTCACAGCAATCGACAACGCCATTGGCGCAATCGCGAGCCAACGAGCTGATTTAGGTGCGATTCAAAACCGAATCGAATCAACCGTAAGTAACTTGGCGATCACCTCTGAAAACTTGAGTGCTGCAAACTCTCGTATTCAAGATGCGGACTTCGCAGCCGAAACAGCCGAGCTATCGCGTACCCAGGTGCTACAGCAGGCCGGTATTTCGATCTTAGCTCAGGCTAACCAGGGTCCTCAGCAGGTTCTTTCTTTACTCGGATAAGTTAGGTAGTAAACCTGTAGGTAGGAGTCCCTACCTACAGGCAGCGTAAGCTGAAAACTAACTTGAAGAGAGGTGTAATATGAATGAAATTAACACAAAAGATATTAGCCAGTTGGCTAACGTGGTTTCTTCGGCACCTCAAGTTCAATCACAAAAGCCTAAAGCGGATGTGAATGCCAAGGCGGCAAAAGAAGTAGAATCAACCGGCAAGAAATTGCCGACTGAAGATGCAACTGCCGCAGCCGAAGCTAAGAGCGTTGAGGTAAAAGAAGCGGTGTCTAAGTTGAATGAGTATGTGCAAAAAACACAGCGAGACTTAGACTTTAGGCTGGATGAAGACAGCGGCAAGACGGTGATCAGCGTGTATGATCGTCAATCTGAGCAACTGGTTCGTCAAATTCCAAACGAAGCGGCCCTTGAGATGGCAAAGAAATTGAATAGTGAAGAACCAACGTTACTGTTTAGTGCGCAGGTTTAATTATTTAATTTTGATCTATCAAGCAAACCAAGGCTAAAAGAGCAGTAATAAGTAAAAAGTTAGCTAGGCTTAGGAATGAGTAGGCTAGGTTTTTATAACTAAATCTTTTAGTTAAACGTTAAAGTATTACCTGATATCGCCGTTAAATGGGGTATCGGGTTTTGCTTTTTGTGATTCCCTGGTTTGTATATTAGATTGTCGGAGGTTACATGGCTGCTATTGAATCCCTAGGCATTGGGTCAGACCTTCTCACCAGTGATTTAGTCGAGAGCATCATCAACGCTGACAAAGCAGCGGGTGAGTTACGATTAAATACTCAACAAGAAATCATAGACGCTAAAATATCGGCGTATGGTGAAATACAAAGTAAGTTATATGATTTTTCCGAGGCAATCGTCGCCTTATCGGATAGCAGCAATGTCGGCGCTACCAAAGCGGAATCATCAGACGAAACCATTCTAACGGCTACGGCTTTATCATCCGCACCTGCCGGTAGCTACAGTGTTGAAGTACAACGCACAGCGAAAGCCCATTCTTTAGTTTCTCAATCTTATTCCAGTGTTACCGATGCGGTCGGTTTAGGTACCTTAACCTTTTCACTGGGTACGACCACCTATGCGGGGGCCAATTATGACAGCTTTGAAGCGAACCCTGATGCGGGTACTGCAAGTATTGAAATAACGGCGGGTAATAATACGCTGCAAGGTTTACGTGATGCTATCAATAACGAGGATTTTGGTGTGCGCGCCAATATCGTTAACGACGGCAGTGGTTATGTTTTACAGCTCACCAGTGAAGATACAGGTGAAGACTACAGTATGGAAATTATAGCTAAGGATGCCAGTGGTGCTTTAGCAACATCAGGTCTTTCTGCGTTTGCTTATAATGAGAATCAGAAAAATCCTGCGAATAATTTATCGGAAACACAGCAGGGTGAAGACGCACTTTTAAATGTAAACGGTCTATCTATTACCCGTTCGAGTAATGAGATTACCGAAGTGATCGATGGCGTGACCTTGAGTTTAAAAGGGGAAGATGTTGGCACTAATGTGAGTATTACAGTGTCGCCAGATGTGGCTGGTATTTCTGAAAAAGTCCAAGCCATGATTGATGGCTATAATGGTTTTCAGGATGTGTATAAAGATCTCACCAAGTTTGATCAAGAATCCAGTACGGGCAGTTTGTTACTCGGTGATAGCACGTTGCGTTCAATCAATACACAAATTAAAGGAATTCTTACCAGTACGGTTGGGGGGATTACGGGCACAAATTTTCGTTCTCTAAGTGAGCTTGGTATATACACCGATCAAAATGACAGCTTTAATTTAAAATTCGATGCCAGTTTATTTTTAAAAGGTTTAAACGAAAGTCGTGAAGCGGTGATTGGCGTATTTGCTGATCAAGGTTCTGCAACTGATGACCGCATTACATTCTTAAATGACTCAATCAATACTAAACCTGGTACATATGATATTAATATAACTCAAGTTGCTACCCAAGGTAGTTATGAAGGTGGCAGTGCCGGTGTTTTAGACTTTTCATCACCGGTATTAATTAACGACGCCAATGATGAGTTTTCATTGAATGTAAATGGCACCACAGCGAGTGTAACTTTATCTCAGGGAAGTTATGCCACATCAGATGAGTTAGCCGCTGAAATACAATCGCAAATTAATAGCACTAAGTCCTTTAAAGATCGTGCTTATAGTGTAAGTGTTGACTATAACGCGGCTAACCAGTCTTTTGATTTAACCTCTAATTTGTATGGTTCTAAATCTCAAGTATATTTCACCTCGGTTGACTCAAACACAGCGAACACCTTAGGTTTTAATACTTTAGGTAGCGGTGAATTCAAGGGGGTTGAGCTGAGCAGTTTAAATAGTGAATATTTTAACGGTTATGGCACTTCAACGTTACCGGCAAATCGCACCGTGGCGGAAGATGAAGGCATTAATTTCGCAAGCTCCAATGCAACCTTTTCAGTGAGTTTAAATTCAGCCCCTGCAGAAGCCGTTACGGTTAATTTAAACGCGGATGGTCTAGATTTAAATGGTGATGGTAAGTTTGGTGATCGCAAAGATACCTTGCAAGCAATTCAAACTGCAATTGATGCAACGGCTTTAAATGGCGATGTGATCGCTAATTTTAATGATGACGGTAAATTAGTCTTAAGCACAACCAATCCAAGTGGAACGGATTCTATTGAAATAACAACCGTCGGCTCCAATACCTCTGACTTATTACTAGGGCTAGATGCAACCGATGGTCCACAAATTAATGGCAAAGACCCAGGTTTAACCTTTGGCAGTAATGTGGAGTTTCAGGTTGAATTAAACGGTACTGAAAGTGCAAACACAGTCAGCATTCCCGCAGGTACCTATTTAACCGGTAATGATTTAGCGAGCGCAGTGCAAACAGCTATTAATACCGATTTAGCAGGGGATCTTAACCTAGCCGACCAAGTTTACGGTGCAACCACAACCGAAGGCACCCGGGACATTTCAACAAACATCGATTTCACCACCAATAATGCCGGCTTTACGTTAAATGTTAATGGTAACGAACAAACCATATTATTAGATGCAGACAGCGGTGATAATATTGTCGATATTCAGTCTAAATTAGATGCAGCCTATGGTGCTGGTGTTGTTACAGCGCAGTTAGGTACTGGCAATGGTTTAGAGCTTGTCACTAATGTGGCAGGTAACGAACAATCTATTCAAGTAACCAGTGATGGGCAGGGGGCCGTGACATCAGGTGGCGCTGTAATCGGCGGTGGCATTGATTTTAGCGGTGCAAATAATGCGACATTTGATCTGGTTGTCGATGGCGTAACATTAAATGTAGATGTTAATAGCAATGCCAGTAGCGGAGATAAAGACGATTCATTAGATGCCATTCAGCAAGCATTGGACGTTGCAATTCTTAACAATAGTGAATTTGAAGTGGGGGACATTGTTGCCAAATTGGATAGTGCTGATCAAATATATTTTGAGACAGTATCGCGTGACGGTGTTAAAACATCGGCTATGTTTGGTAGTGCCGCTCAGATAGAAATTAAAAATGCCGATGCCAATGCACAAGCCTCTTTAGGGCTGCCTGGGGTAGACACTATTTACAATGGTGGCTTGGATGCATTGGGTATGGATAACGCCATTAACTTTGGTTCTGATATTACAGCGGCTGTCGAATATAACTATAACTCAGACACTGACAAAGGTGGGTTAACCATCAATATTGGTGGTAATGGTAGTACGGTTTCTTTTACGAATGTAGATGCAACAGCTGTATCCTTTTTGGGTATTCGTGAAACCGATGGTACAGAATCAGATATCAATAAGGGCTTAGATGTTGCCGGTACTATTAATGGTGTGGCTGCAAAAGGCAGCGGACAATTTCTTTCAGCTCAAAATGGTAATGTAGCTGCGAGTAATGGTTATTATGTGGCCGGTCAGTCAGATATTTTAAATGGTCCAGTGGATATTGATGCTACTAATAATGAATTTACGATTGAGCTAGATGGCTTTGAAGCCGTGGTTACAATAGCACCAGATACTTATGGAACAGGTGCTGCCTTAGCTAGCGCTATTGAAGATGCAATTGAAGTGGCCATAAATGATAATCCGGATATGAAAGCGGAAGGCCTTGGAGTTAAAGTGGATTATACCGATGACATTACCTCCGCGGCTTATGGAACCATAGGTATTATATCGACGAGTACCGGTGTGGGTTCAAGTGTATTAATTAAAGACATTTCAAACGAAGCATCTGATGCACTAGGGTTTACCGTTGGGCAAGGCGATGGTGAAACGGGTAAAGCGCAAGATGGTGAAGTGGACGACGCAAGTGGTATTCGAGTCAAAGTACAAGGTGGTGATGTAGGTGAAAGGGGCAGCGTAACCTATGTTTCCGGTATTGCGGATCAACTAAAAGATTTATTACAAAATATCCTAGATCCTAACAGAGGTACCCTAGCCACCAAGTTTAATACGCTAGATACTCAAAATGAAACATTAGCAGAAGACCGTGAAAGCTTTGAAGCGAGAATTGCTGCAACAGAGGCGCGATTGAAATCGCAGTTTTTATATAATGACTCTATCATAGCAACATTAAAAACCACTGAAAATTTTCTTACCCAACAGTTTGAAGCTATGGCTAATGCGAATAAATAGAAATGGTTAATTAAAAAATACGCTTAATAATATTTAAATAGCCTTCTTTTGAAGGCTATTTTTTTGATTAATTATTTTGCCATTAATGGATTACAATTTTTAATGAGTACTTTTCCTTCCAAAACCGCGCCCTTAGAAAACTCTCTGAAATGACAGGTATTCGTTTCTGCTTCATAACTCTCTAGCCAAAGGTTATCGTTTTTCCAAGTAGCCATCATGTGCTGGTGGCCTTGCGGTACAGACACCGTCATGACCCCTCCCCAGTTTTTGACAAATACTTGTTGAAAGTGAAAGAAATATGCACCACAGCCTAAAATAAAAATACAGGTAGACACAATAGCAGCGGCTTTCCACTTGTTGGCGGTGATTCCTAAGATATAAAGCGGGGTTAATGTTAGGGCAAGTACTAACACCCAATAAAAATATGTGATCATAGTTTTGTCCTTATTTGTAAGTAACCTCACTATAGTAACGAATTAGTAGAGAGCTTGCATCTATAGGGTAAATATCTTCTATTAACACTCAGGATTGAATACTTAGAAATGAACGAAAAATTAGGATTTAGCCTAAAATAGAATTTTATGGCGTTAATTACCAGCACTTAATCAATGAATAGCATAGTGTAAAGATAAATTTATAAAGGCTTACAGGAGACCTTTAAAATAAAAAAAATTATGAAGCGATATTTTATACCCGAGTATCATGTTATTACCAATATTGTTGCGAGTGCACTTAAAATTTCGGTAGCTATTGGTTTTGCAACTAAAAGTAAAAATAATAGAATCCGATTATGGATAATAAAAAATATTTCTTAAAGCAATCCTCTAATAATTAAAGTATTGATGTCCTGCTCGCTCATATCTTCAATATGAATTTTTGTAATGAGATTATCAGCCAGATTATCCGTTAGATAAATAACGGAACCTTTTAATCCAATAACTAAATAACCATCACCACTATGTGTCTTAAATGTTGCTGTTTTTAATGGTTGATACTTTATGCTTGCATTCTTAATCGCAGTATCAACAAGTAATGCGTAATCATTTCCCTCATTCGTTTTCTTTAGACCCATAATGTGTGATGGGTAGTTACGCATATCTACACTAATTCCGATGGATTCTTTTGTGACTGTATGAATAGTGATAGTTCCTTTATCCTTGAAGTTAATCTGAAGGGAATCACTGCTACTGACCTGAGAACCCTTAAGTGCATTAATCGGCAGCTTCAAGTTCGTAATCGCATTAGGCTGAAAGTCGATATTAGCGCCCAAATAATTATGATTGCGATTAGTAGAATGGGCGGCAATAGATTGGTTCCACACAGCGATAGATAACAGAAGAAATAGACTGGTGCGAAAGGCGGTAGTTAAAGAGAGAGTTTTCATAGAGGAGGCGGCCTGCACTAAAATAAGGCGCG
>NYTP01000034.1 GCA_002683575.1 Bermanella sp. | reverse complement strand
ACAATCTCTTCTATTATGATTATAGAAGAAACACACCATTCATCTATGTTTTGCCCTGAGTACCAATATCTATGGCATCATGGCTAAACCTTTTAATATGAAAACGTTTAACTATGGCCTCAGATCTAACCCAGGGTGCAATCTCCAGTTGGTTATACCGACTCACCGCGCCTATGGTATTGGGCATTCTCAGCATTTTTTTATTTAACCTTGTCGATACTTATTTCATTAGCTTATTGGGAACAGAGCCCCTAGCTGCGGTGAGTTTTACCTTTCCTGTGACCATGATGATCATGAACCTTGCCATTGGTTTGAGCATTGCAACCGGTGCCGTAGTGGCTAGAAGTTTAGGGCAAAAGGATGTCGCTCAGGCCCGTAACTGGGTAACCGCCAGCTTGTATCTATCTTTTATTTTAGGTCTGGTGCTTGGGGGCATTGGGATCGCCACTCAGTCCACGGTGTTTACTTGGTTAGGGGCAAGTGACGAGTTAATCGTACTCATATCCGACTACATGACCTGGTGGTATCTGGGCTGTGTATTATTAATTGTTTTGGTCATCGTCAATGCCAGTATTCGTGCGACAGGCAATACGAAACTGCCCAGTTTAATCATGCTGGGCAGTGCCTGTATTAATGGCATATTAGACCCCTTACTCATTTTTGGCCTAGGCCCTTTTCCCAAGCTTGGCATTCAAGGGGCGGCGATTGCTACAGCCATTAGTTGGGCCGTGGCATTTATTGTGGTGCTGCGTTACTTGCTGAAAAAAGACCTTATTTCATTGGCTATTCCAAGCGGCATCATCAAACAATGGCAGCAACTTACCAAACTGGGAATACCGGCAGCGCTCACCAATATGTTAGGACCGTTGGCCAATGGCATCATGGTGGCCTGGGTTGCACAATACGGTACCCATGCCATTGCGGCTTATGGGGTCGGCAGCCGTATCGAGCCATTAGCGATGATTGTCATTATGGCATTTACCGCAAGTTTGCCGCCTTTTGTTGGGCAAAATCATGGCGCAGGGGAAGACAAGCGTATTGAGCAGGCTTTGATTAAAAGCATGCAATTTCTATTTGGATGGCAGCTCGTGGTGTACGCACTGCTGGTTTTATTTGCTGAACCTGTGAGCCAGATCTTCAGTGACGAGCAACCGGTGCAAACGATTATTCAAAGTTTTATTTATATTGTCCCATTAACTTACTTTGCCATGGGTTTTACACTGGTGTGTACAGCCACTTTGAACGCACTGCACAAAACCCACTTATCTCTTAATATCAATCTCATACGCTTATTTTTGTTTTACCTACCCTGCGCCTGGTTAGGGCAGCATTTTGGTGGGTTGACCGGTTTATTTTGGGGCTGTGCCATTGGTAACCTGTTAATGGGTTCAACCATGCTTATTCTGTTTATGCGGGCGAAAAACAATCCCGATATTCGACAGCGTTTATTAAGCGTGTAATTAAAAGCCCAAGGTGACAAATAACGTGCGATTGTTCACTGTCACATTTTTGAGGCTGGCTTTTAATAATACTTGGCGCATATCGTTATCTTTTAAACGATAAATAGGTTGGCTTTGTAAGCTTTGTGCTATGACATCTTGCAAAACTGGCTTTAGCTGATTGACTGACTCGCTCGATAACTGATCAACGTGTAGTTGTGTTAATTGTGCGTTATGTAAATAGAACGCCCCTTCACTGGCATCGTAGATCACACTGCCCTGCACCGTCACATGACCAGAGCCGCGCAGACCACCTAACGCAGTGACATCTAAAAATGCGGTTACGGATAGCTGATCCTCCTCCTCCAGCAATTGCAGCTTGGCATCGGTTAAAACAACCTTAGCAAATAACGTTTGGCGTTCAATGGGGGTCATTCCCTGTAATTTTTCTTGTAACTGCACTTCGCTAAATTGCAATGTTTGCTCAAAACCATGGGCCAGCGTAGAACTCAACACACAGCTTATTAATATGCCCATTGGCGCTAGTTTTTTTAAAATACGTTTCATACTAAATCCAGTATTACATCGACGAATGAACCTGAGCCTCAACATATTGGCCCTTGCCCGCCCTTTAAGCACAAGCGGTGAATCTCAACCGCCATGATTTAAGACTAACTTGATTTCGGCAAATACTTGCCAAAATAACCACACTCACAGCCTATATTAACGTAATTACCCTTGGCGCATAACTTGCTATTTATTGTGCATCAAAGGTTGCAATGCATGAGTGAGACTATGGAAATCAATCGCCCACTACCCAGCTTAATTAACCGCCTGTACCAAGATAACAATAACTTAGGCCGTGACTTGAGCACACCCGACAATAACAGCCCTGAGCCCAAGTCCATCGCATCTTCCACTGACACAAAAGAGTTAAGCCTGTCTATTCGCAGCCAAAAACTCAACGACATCAGTAAGGCGTTTTTTAACGGCCCAATTGCCTCAAAAGATATTGCCGCATTAAGTCAAAGCCTCTATGAAAATGGTTTTATTAATAATCAAGAACTCAGTGCCATGGGAACAGATACCACTGAGCAAAGCAGTATTACCCAGTCTAAGCATTTTATAAGTAGCTTCATGTTTGAAGCATCTAAACAGGGTGATACCCAGACACTTGCGATGCTCGACCCTATTGAACAAGCACTGACGAACATGGACGCCGCCGCCACACAAAAACAACGCCAAACCGAAGTTGTGGCACTGGATAACGCAGAGCAACTGCTCACTTACTTACAAGACAGGGGCGCAGATGAGGGTTTAATAAAAGCGTTTGAAGAGGTGGTGGATGTGCTTTCTACACTTGATACCCTGAGAAAAAATGACCAAATCAACCAAGGGGTCAGTGAATATGAGTCGATCCAAAGTGAATACGATTCATTATTCTCTGAGCCGCAAAACTCATAAGCTCTTGTGTGATTCACGTCTATACTTAACACGTCACTCAGCCAACTGCTAACCAACCGTTTAGACTATGACTCATCATACGCCCGCTGAGCTTCTAACTGATCAGCCCAAAAGCCCGCATATGGCACACAAGGTATGGCTCATTGTCAGCTTATTCTCCGCTATTATTGTTGTGCTTCTGGGTCTCGGATATTTCCAGTCCGAAACACTCAATGGCGTGAGAGCCTTTGTACATGGCGAGGGTTTATGGTCTAAGGCACAAAAAGATGCGACCTATCATTTAGAGCGTTTCGCTCGAAGTCAGGACCTTTCCGATTATGACAGCTTTCAGCAAGCACTAAACGTTAATCTAGGAGATAAATCAGCACGCCTTGCATTAGCTGAAAACCCACCAGATATAACACGCGCTCGCATGGGTTTTCTCGCCGGAGACAATCATCCTGATGACATAGATAGCATGATTGAATTCTTTACTCGCTTTCAGTCTTTTTATTATATGAAAACGGCCATTGGTATCTGGGAAAAAGGCGATAACAAAATACAAGAGTTACAAATCTTAGCGGATCAACTCCATCATTGTGTCATTAATTCAAAGCACACTTGTGTAAAGCAAAAACTTGAAAAGCTAAAAGTGATGAATTTTGAACTCAATACAATAGGTCGGGATTTTTCACTTGTCCTGAGCGCCAGTGCCAGGTGGATTAAATCCACCCTACTCACCACCAGTATTATCATCATCAGTTTATTGGCTTTGATTATTTTTATCATCACAAGAAATATTATCTTCGATTTAACTGCAACACAGCAAAAACTAGCAAACAGTGAAAAACGGTTTCTATCTTTATATCAGTCGAATGTCATAGGTATTATGGAATGGCATATTAATGGCCAAATTCTCGCAGCGAACCAAGCATTTTTAGATACCGTGGGTTACAGCAATAACGATGTTAAACAAGGCTTTCTCAACTGGAAAAAAATCACACCGGATGCATTTAATATGGTTGATGAAAAGGCGATCAAAGAACTTCATGAAAAAGGTTCATGTACGCCTTTTGAAAAACAAATGATTCACAAAAATGGCCACCATATACACGTCTATATTGGCGCTACCCTATTAACAGGGGATACGGAGCGCGGCATCTGCTTTGTAGTCGATCAAAGCTTACAAAAAAGCAACGAAACCCAATTAAGATTATCCGCAACGGTTTTTGACGCCAGCAGTGACGGTATTATCATCACCGATCAATACAAACATATTGTCGCGGTGAACGGTTCTTACTGTAAAAAAATAGGCACCAGTCAAGAGCAACTGATTGGCTCAACGCCTCAGCTATTAGTCTCTCAATACATGCCAGATGGATTTTATGAAGACGTGTCTAAAAGTTTGCAAGAACAGGATCACTGGCAAGGGGATTTAATTGATTCAACCACACAAGGTGAAACCATCCCGGTGCATGTGAGTATTAATACGGTAAAAGATCGGCAATATAAAGTAAGCCATTACGTCTTTAACATTACAGACATCTCTGAGCGCAAAGCAATAGAGAATCAACTATTTGAGCTCGCTCATCATGACTACTTAACCGGCCTTGCCAATCGCAGCTTATACGAGGATCGATTAAATCAAGCGTTATTAAGAGGCCAGCGCAACCAATCACATTGCGCGTTATTGTTTTTTGATCTGGATAAATTCAAGCCCATCAATGACCAGTATGGGCATGAAGTGGGCGACCAGGTTTTACAAGCGGTCGCGGCACGATTAAATGAACAGGTTAGAAGTCATGATACCGTCGCAAGACTAGGAGGTGATGAGTTTATTATTGTTTTGGAGGACTTAAACGACAGTGACCACGCAGCCCAATTGGCTGAAAAGATAATCAAAGCCCTATCCAAGCCCTACCTAATAAACGATCTTTCGCTCAGCATCGGTTGCAGTGTGGGCATTAGTATTTCCCCTCAAGACGGCAATGACAGTATTACCCTCACCCGAAATGCAGATCACGCCATGTATGATGCAAAGGCAGTCGGCACAAACCGGTATTCGTTTTACAGCCCTTTTAGCCTCCACACTCGCAACTAACAAGCTTTGGGATGCAAGAACTCTAGACGAAAAAAAACCGCTCAGTAAACTGAGCGGCCTTGTCAAATGGACAATGTGATTAGCTTGATGAGAGAGAGTGCCATGATTAACTTGCTGCTTTGCCTTCTGAGCTAAAGAAGACTGGGCGTGTCATGACAACGAGTTAATAATAGTCATTATCATTTAGGTTATCAAGAATAATTCTCAATTAAATTACAAATTGGCGAATTCAGTCCAATTAAGCCGTTTGGCGCTGGGCGCTGGACACCTGTTCATTCAAAGACTTAATACGACGCGACATATTATCCAGTAAAGAAATGGCAATCTCTGGCTGTGCTTTTATGAGGTCTACAAACTGTGCTTTAGGAATGGCTAACAACTGGCAGTCTTCTCTGGCGACCACGGTTGCATTGCGCTGCTCACCAGTAAAAGCCGCCATGGCACCAAATATCTCCCCTGACAAAACTTCACCGACCGTGACCCCGTGTACGGTTACATCCGCGCTGCCAGACATGAGCTGGTAAACCGTATCGGCAAGATCGCCTTCTTTGATTATGACGCTACCGGATTGAACGTGCTCAAAGCCAGTTGGTGCCTGAACTTGAGTTTGACGATGATAATGGGCCAGAAACCCCTGATAGAGGGCAAGTGAAGTAAGCAGGTAATTCGTAAAGCGGTGCTGACGGTGGGGCTCAGATTGCACATAAGACATAAAGTCGTCCCGTTGGATCAGCTCTATTTCCACTTCTTCCTCGACTTTGAGCTGCGCATAGGGCAACCCAAAAACTCGGCTCAGGCCAATAATATCCCCAGGCTGTAAACAGGCGGCGTCAATTCCGCTATTCACTATGGTCACTAACCCACTGCGCACAATCCCTAGTTGCTCGCTATCAAAGCAATCAAACAGCTGAGACTCATGGGAAAATGCTCTGAGTTGAGTGGGCACATTTAAGTCTTGAAGTAAGCGCTCACCAAGAAGCTCTAGGCGATCAAGTAATTCATGGGTCGCCTCAGGGGCTTTGCCAAGAAACAGCATAGTACTGGCCATTAAATAATCAGGGGGGCGTATTTCACCATAAATTTGAGGGGATTTCCTGATAAATGTGCAAAAAACAGCCATCTATCACACATTTCAGGCTCAGCTTAACAGGAAGGCTGGCGAATACGGGTACCCTGTTCAAGGGATAATAGAAGTTCTTGAGCCGATATATCAGCAGGAAAAAAGCAGCCACTGATCTTGGCATCCGCTAAACTGGCGCCATTGAGTTTACTGCCGCGAAAGTCTAATGAGCGTAAGTCACTGCCACGAAAGTAGGCATTACTAAGATCCAGGCCTTTGACATCTAGATTACGCAAATCCAGCCCGCGAAAATCGCAACCTGAAAGGTCACAGCTCTTTCCTTGCGCTTTGAGCTTGTTAAACTCGTCCACATTTTCATCCCTGAGTAATTGATACATGGGATCAGGGGAAATCCTAGGTTTCATCATTGGCTCCTTTTGAGTCTTATAATAAGTAAAGCCTAGAACCAGATAAGGTCAAACGTGCACGGATTCATCCTGTCTCAACATTGGCAAGACACAAACGGTAAGCTTGAGCTTGTATTTTGGCTCAGCACAGACAGCGGACCACAATGCTTGCGCTTTCCCTTTCAAGAAAGTGTCAGCTTCTGTGCGCAGGAACAAAGTGATGCCCTGCCCTCATTGGAGGGAATGCGCGTTGAAGCTTTGCCACTGAAACATTTTAATGGCAAAGCCGTCAGCGCTATTTACTGTCAAAGCCATCAATTACACATCACGCTTAGACAATATTGCGAGCAGCACAATATCCATTTATGGGAGGCGGACATACGCCCACCCCATCGTTTTTTAATGGAACGCTTTATCAAAGGCAGCCTTGTCTTTAAAGGGGATCAGTTTAATGCCAACGGCTGGGTCAACCCTAAAATACAACCCAGCACGTATCAGCCCCGCTTGAAAATTCTCAGTGTGGATATTGAAACCTCCATGCCCACAAAAGAGCAAAAAGAAAAGCTCTTCAGTATTGGCTTCGTCAGCCAGTGGCAAGATGACAGTGGTCAAAGCCAACGTGAAAAACACGTCTTTATGCTTGGTCATAAACAAACGGCCAAACCGGTGTGGCTGACTTTTTTCAAAAATGTGCGCGAACTATTAAAAGCGGCCAACGACTATATTCAAGCCCTAGACCCTGACGTCATCATTGGCTGGAATGTGATCAACTTTGACTTTAGTGTATTGCATCGTATTTATCGCGAACACGGTATCCCATTTCACTGGAGCCGAGATGGATCACAGGTAAACCTTCGACAGGGGCAAAACAATATGAACTTTGTTGATATCCCCGGCCGAGTCATCGTAGATGGCATTGATGCGCTGCGGAATGCCACTTATTCATTTGAAAGTTTCTCACTAGAGCATGTCTCACAAACTTTATTAGGCACCGGTAAAAAACTCGAAGGTCATAGCGGCCCCATGAGTGACCGGGGTAAAGCCATTACTGATTTATTCGAACAGGATAAACTGGCATTGGCTAATTATAACGCCAACGACTGCCAACTAGTGTTAGATATTTTTGATCACACACAGATTCTGCAGTACCTGATACAGCGTAGTTTTTTAACCGGCCATTTGCTTGATCGTGTTGGTGGCTCGGTTGCTGCATTCGAATTTCTCTACTTACCAAAGCTTCACCGAGCTGGTTATATTTCACCGAATATCGGCGAAGGGTTTGGTGAATTCAAAGCACCCGGTGGCTTTGTTATGGATAGCACCCCTGGGCTGTATCAAGATGTTTTGGTACTGGATTTTAAAAGCCTATACCCCAGTATTATTCGTACATTTAAAATAGATCCCATGGGGTTAATTGAAGGCTTAAACGCTCATAATGCTGATGAAGACGGGCAAACCATAAAAGGCTTTCATGATGCGTATTTTCATCGTGAGCAGCATTTTTTGCCGGATATTATCACCCAGCTATGGGCTGAAAGAGATGAAGCTAAAAAGCAAAAGAATGCCGCCAGCAGCCAAGCCATTAAAATTATCATGAACAGCTTTTATGGCATTTTAGGCAGCAATGGTTGCCGTTTTTTTGATGCACGCCTAGCGAGTTCCATTACAGAAAGAGGCCATGAAATTATTCAGCGCAGTGCCCGCTGGATTGAAGAACAAGGCTATCAAGTCATTTATGGCGATACAGACAGTGTATTTGTCAGTTTACATACCGGCCGTAAAACCATTACCCAAACCTTAAACAACTCGCAAATACAAGATATCGGCCGAACCTTACAAAATGGATTAAACGAATATTGGCAAACGGCCCTTAAAAATGAACATAACATCCAAAGCCAATTAGAAATTGAATTTGAAAGCCACTATCAAAAATTTCTTATGCCCACTATTCGAGGTAGCGAACTGGGCAGTAAAAAACGGTATGCTGGACTCACACAACATAATGAACTTGTATTTAAAGGCCTTGAGGCGGTTCGCAGCGACTGGACAAACCTTGCAAAAGAAGTTCAAACACAGCTATATGCTCGTATTTTTGCAGGCAAACCTTATAAAGATTTTTTAGAAAAGGTGATCTACGAGTTAAACACAGGGAAACGTGACAAACAGCTTATTTACAAAAAACGTATTCGTAAACCTTTGAACACTTATGTGAAAAATATCCCCCCACAAATACAAGCGGCGAAGCTGGCCAGTGCAATTTACGCGCAAGCCAATTTGAATAGCCCCTATGAAAACGGTGGTTGGATAGAGTACATCATCACACAACAAGGCCCCGTAGCCATTGAGTGTTTAGACCAAGCGCCTTTTAAAATTAACTATGATCATTATCTTGAAAAACAAATTGCCCCTGTTGTAGATGGTATTCTATATTTCTTAGGTGAGCGGTTTGCGGATTTAATTAATCCTCAACAGGATATTTTTTCATAGCCGTATCCTCTTTTTTTTATTTATATTTTTAGTTGATTAATATGCATTCGCTTAACACCCTTATTCAAACCATGCTCAGTGATGCCCAAGTAAGCGCACAAGCATTACCACAATGCCCTGATATTTCGTTATACCTGGTACAGCCAGAATCAATGCAGCGAGAGTTCAACCTTGATGAGATTCGCAGTATATGGGAGCACACCGCTTACTGGGCATTTTGTTGGGCAAGCGGGCAAATATTAGCGCGACATATTTTACAAAACCCTCAACTGGTCAAAGGAAAAAAAGTATTGGATTTCGGTGCCGGCTCCGGTGTTGTGGCCATCGCGGCTATGAAGGCTGGCGCTAAAGAGGTTATCGCCTGTGATATCGATCAAGACGCTCTGGTGAGCTGTGAGCACAATGCAAAACTAAACCAGGTTGAGTTGGCCATCAGTGATGACCTATTTGCGATAAAGGATAAAGATATTGATTTACTCATTGCCGCCGATGTCCTTTACGACCGTGAGAACTTAAGTTTTCTGGATACCTTTTTTGATTTTGCACCAGAGGTGTTATTAGCTGACTCTCGTATAAAGGATTTCCAACACCCATTATATTGTCATATAGGCAAACATGAATCGTTTACAGTACCGGATTTAGATGAGTTAGATGAATTCCGTTACGTGAACCTCTACACCGGAAAACAGGGCTAATTTCTCGATAACGGTAGAATAATCAGCACCCGCTTTTTAAACCGAATACTTGTATCCCATGTCATTCATTCTTAATATAAATGGACTAAGATATAGGACAGTGTTTGCAGTCATTGGCGCAGGGGAATTATGTCAAATCTAGAATCCATATTGGCGTTTGCCAGCGACATCGCAAAACAAGCGGGCAACATGATTGTTGAAATGCGGGCAGGCTCGCAGTTAAATCATAGCTATAAAGACGGCATTGAACTGGTAACCAATAGCGATATTGCCGCAGACACCTTAATCACGGATGCCATTCGTAACCAGTTTCCACAACATCAAATTCTTGCCGAAGAATCGAATCCAGATTTAAGCACCATCGAACACAGCGACACACCATTATGGGTCATCGATCCCATTGATGGCACGGTTAACTATGCTCATCATCATCACCAAGTGGCCATTAGTATTGCCTATGTGATTAAAGGGAAGATCCAAGTGGCCGTTGTTTACAATCCATTTTTATCTGAGCTGTTTAGTGCTATTCGACAAAAAGGCGCATGGTTAAACGATCAACCCATTCGTTGCAGCCACACCACTGAAATGAAACGTGCCATTGTGGCCACTGGATTTCCTTATGATAAGAGCACCCAGTTAACTCAATTAATGGCTCGCCTACAAAGCATACTGGAGAACTGCGCTGATGTGCGCCGACTAGGCAGCGCTGCGTTGGATATTTGTTGGGTGGCCCTTGGACGGCTTGACGCGTACTACGAAACCGTCAGTCCTTGGGATTGCGCAGCCGGTTGGCTGATTGCAAAAGAAGCCGGTGCACGTTGTGGATACTTCATTGAGCCTGTGCCCCCGAATACCCATGAGCTCCACAGTGAACACTTATTGGTTTGTACTCCGGCACTGTATGAACCATTAAAACGTATTTTGCACGACGCCCAACTTTAATTCTCTTGCGATGTCTGGGCTTCAAGCTGCATCAATTCAAGCGCCTTCAAGCGTCGTTTTTCATTATCATCAAATGCTGTAAGGGCTTCATCTATCTGAGTTTGTTTTTCGGTATCCGTCAGCGAATCGTTGGCTAAAATCAGCTGTTTGCGGGCAATAAACCCCTCTGCTTTTTGCGCAAACGCTTGGCGCTGATTATCGAGCTGCTGCAATCTTTCAGCGGCCGCCTGACCAAACTCTTGGCTGTTACGCTCAAAAATTTCACTATCACTCGCGCCCTCATCGCGCATTTGATTGGTCAGCTCAAACACCTGACTAATGCGCTGAGTCTCATCACGCATCGAGCGCACTTCGGCCGGTAAACTTTGCTCAAGTGAGCTAATTTGTTCAGATTTTTCTTCTGCGGTTAATTGGCTATTACTTTGAATATCTAGGCGGTTCAACATGAAGTCATCATACAATTCGTCGAAACCAAAAAATGCATCCACTGTTTCCTGATTAAAGTATTCTCGGCGTTTATCTCGCAATTGTTGGAGTTGAAGGCGCATACGCTCAATATCATTTATTTCATAGGGTTGGGGTGCTTGTAAGGATTGTTCTAAATCAGACAATGCATACTTATAACCCACATAATCTTCAAATAATTGTAATGCTTGACTGCGCGCAGGCTCTTCTAAATTTAATGTAATATCATCGCGAATCATGGCTTGCACTTGTTCGAGTGAAAACTCACCCATGGTTGATAAGAAATATTCAAAGCGATGCTTAATGGAACCACTCAATAATAAATTTCCGTTTTCATCAACCGGATACAAGCCATCAATAGCAGTGCCCTTTAACGATGTCCCTTGTAAAAAGTCAGGCAACTGATTACTGGCTGCGCCTTTTAATTCAGGTACAGCCCTTTCATCAAGTTCTTCATTGATAGGTGTTGTGGCGAGAGTATCTGACGATGTGACCACGGCAGAGGGTTTAAACCATATGGCGAGCCCTGCAATAAGAGCAACGAAAACAACAAGGTATTTAAGCATAGAGTGACTTTTATTCTTTTAGTGATGCCTTTACGTTACCACATTTTGGTTACATCCAGTGGGTTCCAGACATAAAAAAAGCGAAGCTAGGCTTCGCTTTTTTTATTCAATAATGCTTACAGACCGGCGTTTTTCAAACGGTTTGCATGGTTACGATAGGTGGTAATAGGGTCAGTTTCAAATAAGTGGTGCAAACCTAAAACTTGGTTGACCTCATCTAAATGGTTCATGCGGTAATCATCACGAATCACCTGACCTAGGTGGCTATCGCATGTGCCCACAAGGCCATCATTATTTTCCGAACCAAAAGTTAACGCCGTTAAGCCCATGGCGGCATCAGAGATGTCCAATACGTTTGTCAAAGGGCTACCACCGCTCCACGAATAATAACGAATGCCGTTCACCACATAATCCCCTTCGCCACAGGCTGAGGTTGGAATACCTTGTGGATGCTGCTCGTTAAATGCAAGGGCGCCAGCTGTGCTTAACGAGGTTAAAGCGCCCAGTGCATCAGGGGTATAACCGCCGCCACTTAAGAAATCTAAAACCGATGAGAATGCATTTACGATTCCCAGTGCTAAACCTTCAAGGGCCGAACCTTCTGGAATCTGACGTAAGAAGTCAGCTGTATTCGAACCTTTATTTACACCCGCCACAGTGGTCACAGAAGCCACCAAGTCAGGACGTACGCTGGCCACATAACGAATCGTCGGGCCCCCATGACTATGACCAATAAGATTCACTTTTTGCGCGCCACTGACGGCTAAAATATTTTCAATTTGATCAATCAGTTGTTCGCCGCGCACTTCCGTGTAATTCGTATTACTCACCTGAGTCACATAAACAGTGGCACCATCGCTGCGTAAATCTTGTGGAATTTTATACCAGTAATCCACACCTAAAAGCTGATCAAAACCCAACAGGCCATGGGCCAATACAATGGGATACTTGGTTTTAGTGTAATTAGACGGCTGGAACCAAGAGTCCCAGAACCAAGCATGGCTTTGCATGGCAAACGTCATTGCAAATAAAAGGGTCAGGCGGGTGAGAATGTTCGACATTTCGTTTCCTTTTTATTGTTATGGTTTAAACGGCTTTTTATAGTGAGGCCAAACCGCCTAATTAGAGTCAATGCTCTAGTTGAAATGCAGTATAGACCAATGTGCAGTTTGGCCATCAGTCATAATGCGCCCCAAATTAGAACTTATCCGCCTATTTCAACGTCCCGTTTCTGTGCATTCGTTATAAGTAAAAAGTATGAGGTCGTTATACACTGAGGATAAAATTGTGAATAACTTTGTGGATATACAGTGAACATACAGTGGGATGTATTTTAAAGTCCGCCATAAACCACGTATATCACCCAGAATAAATGTTTATATTTCACACTAAAACCGCGTTAAAACAGCTACTTACAGGGTAAGTACCCACTGGGGGTATAAATCACGTCCGTGGCGAGAGTTACCAACAGATACTGTGCATAAGTATGTGGATGAGTTGAAGACAAATGGCTACACGGGCCGTGGTGGCTTAACCTTTCTTAGATTGATTACAAAACAAACGGCCGTTTTAATTGCATAAAAAACGCCCTAATGGCGAACCATTAGGGCGTTGTTTTGAGTGATAACTAACCTTACTTTGCGCGAGCACGCTCGATAATGGCTTTCACATCCACGTCTTTTGGCAGTGTGCCGTAATAGTAGCCACCGTACTGGTTTAAACGTGAATGAACGAACCCATAGGCCACCGAAGCATCGCCAAACTGGATAAGTGTGCAGGCTTGCCAAGCCAGTGCGAGCTTTTCCACCACAGAGCGGGCACGAAATTCCAAGCTCTCTAAATCCACAAACTCTTCACTTAAACTTTTTAGGTATTGATCGAATACCGGATACACACCTAAGCCTTTTTTCAACTCGGCCATAAAGGCATCGAGTACTGATGGGTCTTTTTGCATAGCACGCAACACATCAAGACATTGAACATTACCGCTGCCTTCCCAAATGGCGTTAATTGGGCTTTCACGATACAAGCGCGGTAAAATATTATCTTCCACCACCCCTACACCACCAATGCATTCCATGCATTCATATGTAAATTGTGCGGCCCGCTTACAGATCCAGTATTTACCAATGGCGGTGGCCACCCGTGAAAACTTCAATTCGTGCTCAATAGTATCGGCTGGCAAATCGTCTTGTTGCACCACATCCAAGGCATGAGCAATACGCATACTGATGGCCAATGCCGCCTCACTTTCAATAGCGAGATCCGCCAGCACATTTTGCATCAAGGGTTGGTCGTGTAAGTTTGCGCCAAATGCCGCACGTCCTGACGTGTGATGAATGGCTTGCGCAAGGGCTTGTCGCATAATAGCGCTCGAGCCCACCATACAATCGAAGCGCGTCATGGAAACCATTTCAATAATGGTACGCACACCACGACCTTCTTCACCAATCATCCATGCAAATGCGCCTCTATATTCCACTTCACTGGAAGCATTAGAGACGTTACCCATCTTGTCTTTTAGGCGTTGAATGTACATTTCATTTTTTCGTCCATCAGGGCGCCAGCGCGGTAACAAGAAACACGATAGGCCTTGTTCTTTTGATCCCGTATAAGCCAACACTAAAAACCCATCACACATGGGCGCGCTGCAAAACCATTTATGCCCGACTAATTCATAGGCTTCACCTGGGCCGGTTTTATCAATGGCCGTTGCAAAGGTGGTATTAGCACGCACATCCGAGCCACCTTGCTTTTCGGTCATGGCCATACCTATGGTTAAACCCTGCTTTTCATAAAAAGGCACATTTCGCGGGTCGTACACATTAGCGGTGATTTTAGGCAGCCAGTCTTTGGCAATGTTAGGCTGGTGAGCGATGGCGGGCACCGCTGCAAACGTCATGGTCAGGGGGCAACCCGTTCCAGGGTCTGCTTGGCTGTGCATATATTCCATGGCCGCACGGGTAACATGAGCACCCATTTTTTTCTGCGTCCAAGGTAAGCTGTGGTGGCCTGCCTCAATGGCGGTTTGCATCAGTAGATGATAAGCCGGATGAAAATCCACTTGATCAATACGCTCGCCAAAGCGCGAATGGGATTTGAATTCAGGTTTGAATTTATTGGCGGCAAAACCGGCTTCAAATAAATCCGTGCCCACCCGCTGACCATAACGCTTTAAAGCATCGTGAGAATCTGTGCTTTGAAAAATTTTCACCCAATCCTGAAGCGCCGTATCGGATTGATACGCATCAAACGGATCAAGCGCGGTAGGCTGGTTAAAAACCTCGTGGGTTTCAGCACTCATGCTTGGCGTATTTTGTTTGTTGGCCACCGACTCATTGCCGTGGTGTTTCGATGAGATTGAATGATTCATGCTGCCCTCTTATTCAAGAGCGCAGCATATTGCTGCGCTAAACGATTCCGGCCACTGACCTAAGAGCCAGTGCTTTTAAGCTGTCGATCAAGGCGCGCTTTTCTTTTTCAGTGAGCGCCTCACGTTGAGTTATTTGTTCATCGTAACTTTCGATTTGCGGGGCAAGCGGCCCCACCAAGGATTCGGATAACATGCCCACCAAGGCTGCAGCACTGACACTGGCGTCTTGAGGTACAAACTCACCCGCTTCAATGGCTTCATTAATTAAATCCTCAAACGCTTCCGCGTATGCAAAACGATAGGTTAATCGTTCCTTTTCAACTAAAGGATCCACGGGCTCAGCAATCAATGCATAGGCCAGTCGCGGTGCACGCAAAGCTCGGTCTGCAAAGGTTTCAACGGCTTGCAGTAAACGCGCCTTACAACTGCCTTGTTGCAATGTGGCTTGTGTCACCGCCTCTAGTTCAAATTGAGAGGCATGGCAAAATACCTCAGCCACCAATTCTGCCTTTGATGGAAAATGGCGATAAATCGTCCCTGTGGCAATATCACTTCGACGTGCCACTTGAGCAACGGCCGCCGCGGCGAATCCCCCTTGCGCCACTAATGAACGCGCTTCTTTTAAAATACGCTGCCGGGTACCGGCTTTTTTCGATTGCGTGTGTTCAGTTGGGCGATAGGCCATAAAATGAATCCGTATTCACAACAAGTGAACCAGTATTCACTTGTTTGGTCAAGGTTAAAGTGCCACCATATTAGGCAGCATCAATTAGATTCTCAATGATTTGCTGTGAAAGTGGTGAACTGGTTAGAATGCCCGCTTTTAATCAGGCAAGACCCACATGCGTATTCTTTTGCTCAGTGCCTACGATACAGACAGCCATAAAGCTTGGTGTCAGGGACTGATGGCCCACTTGCCTCATCACCAATGGCAATACCTGACTTTGCCAGGTCGATTTTTCAGCTGGCGCATACGCGGGAATGGTTTGAGCTATGCCTATGGCGAACACGCTCAGATATTAAGCCAGGCATTTGATCTCATTATTGCCACCTCCATGGTGGATCTCGCTACCCTTAAAGGATTGGTGCCCAATTTAGCCAATGTTCCAAGCCTAATGTATTTCCATGAAAACCAATTCGCTTACCCTAAAAGTGACGCTCAACACACCAGTATCGAGCCGCAAATGGTCAACTTGTATGGCGCCCTCAGTGCCGACCTGGTGGTATTTAATAGTGGCTTTAATCAATCGAGCTTCATGGCCGGTGCCACCGATTTATTTAAGCGCCTGCCTGACCACGCACCTCTTAGTGCGTTGGACGCCATCGCAGAGAAGTCCTGCGTATTACCGGTTCCGATAGAAACAACCACGTCATCTGTAAACGCTGCATTGGAAAAAGGGCAAAGCTTAAAGGTGATCTGGAATCACCGCTGGGAGTATGACAAAGGCCCTGAGACCCTAGCCCGTGTCATTGCATTAAGTGCACAGCATGAGGTAAATGTGACATTTTCAATTTGTGGCATGGCGTTTCGCAATATTCCTCAAGCATTTAAGTCACTGCAAAAAGACATGCCCAAACACCTTACCCATATGGGCCGATTTGAAAATAAAGCAGAATATAAAAAGCAGCTATCTGATCATCATGTAGTGTTATCCACGGCTCATCACGAGTTTCAAGGGCTTGCCTTACTCGAAGGGGCCGCCCATGGCTGTGTGCCTTTGGCTCCTAATCGTTTGGCCTACCCTGAATGGGTCAGCGGTGAGTGTCTTTATGATAGTGGCACCATCGAAAATGAGGCCACTGCTATTGTGCAAACACTAGCACGCTGGCAATCACAAGGGCTGCCACCGCAAAGTAATGTGTGCCATTATGACTGGCACGCACTAGCGGAAAAATACGAGCAGTTATTCATTCAAACCTATCAAGCCCGACAACCACGGAGTCACTTATGACCTCTTTTTATGACATCAGTATCGACGGCCTAAATGGTCAACCACTTTCACTGGCTGATTTTAAAAATAAACTGGTTTTAGTGGTTAATGTGGCCAGTGAATGTGGCCTAACCCCGCAATATTCAGGACTAGAAACTCTCTATGAGCGCTACAAAGACAAAGGTCTGGTTGTATTGGGCGTGCCTTGTAATCAATTTGGCAAACAAGAACCCGGTTCCGATCAAGACATCGCTGACTTTTGTCGCACACAGTTTTCAGTGTCGTTCCCTATGGCCACCAAAACCCATGTTAATGGCGAGCATCGTCATGCTTTATATGACTTTCTGATTGAAGATGGTGACGATATCGAGTGGAATTTTGCTAAATTTTTAGTGAATAAAAAGGGTCATGTGGTTCAACGCTTTAGTGCCAAGCTCGAACCGCTGGATGACACCGTTATTCAAGCGATTGAACAGGCCCTTTAACGCTTCAGCTTGTTATGCTCCTCCATTGATAATACTTTTGCTTGGCGCTTGGCCGCATACATTTTGCGATCAGCACCATGCAAAAGCGCCTCCAAGGTTTCACCATCATCAGGGTACATGGCAAATCCAATACTGGCCGATAGCCTAACCACATGCCCTTCGACATATTGCACTTGTGCCATTTCTTCGTGAATTCTAAAAATGACTTTCTGTGCGTCTTCCGGTGTGATCACTCGTTCTAATAAAATCACAAACTCATCACCTCCATAACGACACGCCACATCATCCGCCCGAACGCAATCCAGTAAAATAGCACCGGACAATTGTAATACTCGATCACCCGTTGCATGACCAAAGTTATCGTTTATCTGTTTGAAGTCATTTAAATCCACATACAAGATGCCAATTTTATCCGCACGGCGCCGACAACCTGCAACGGATCGGGTGAAGTAATCCTCAAAGTAATGTCGATTAGCCAGACCGGTTAGACGGTCATAATTGGCTCGCTCATAGAGCTTTTGATTATCTTTAATTTTGCTTTGCTCATCTTGATAGTGACGACGCAATAATTGGTTTATCGCCAAGCCAATCCCTAGGCAGATTAAAATAATGATGATCAGGGTAAGCAGTTGAATATGCTGAAAACCAAGTTGTTGTTTTAGTGTTAAGAAGATCCGGCCTTCTCCTAATATAAAACTTTTTTCAAGCTGAGCATTTGGAAAGAGAAACACCTCCAATGGAGAAAGGGGCGCCGTAGACGTTTGCATAATTGGCGCAAGGTTTTCATAGCGCACCTCAAGCGCCATCCCGCTATGATTTAACTCAATACCCTGGAGTAACGTCTGCGCTTTTACCACTAATAAGGCATAACGTTTAGCATCATCGCCTACCTGCAACAAACTGGGCTTGATCATGACAAACGCATAATCCCCATCAGATAATTCAAAGCCTTCGCTCATACTCACCATTCCGGAGTCTGATGAGGCATCCATGGCGGCCGCAACAAACGGAATGCTGGCGATATCCAAACCCAGCATTTCAAAACCATTATTTTGTCTAGGCTCTACGAATACTAAGGGGTAATAAAACAAAGAAGGGGATTGCTCTGCACTGACCAAGCCCCGCTCAAAATCAAACTGACGAACCGAGATACTTTGATTGCGTCGTTTTGTCATCATCTTCTCAAACGAGGTTACTTCTGACTGGCTTACTCGATGAGCGGCTTGAAACATATACAGATCATCATAGCGCTTCATCATAGCCTGACTGTAACGCCGGACATGCCTTGGGTCCTGCATTCCAGCTTGTGCAAGAAACGCGGCAAAGCCATCTAACACCGTCTCTTTGACCACTAAGGATTGTTGAAGGGATTCACTGACATGAAAAGCGAGAGTGGCAAATTCTTCTTTGGCCTGATTGAGGTTATGCCAAACAGCAAACCACAAACACATAGCAGACAGCACCGCGCCAAAGGTCGCTAATAAGCCATACAGTCCAAATAAGCGCTTCTGGCTGGCTTTATGGCTCGTGCCATGTGTGGATTGATTCATGGACATCTCACAATGAAATACCCACTTAAGTTTAGACTAAGACCCGTGCTTTATTGGCCAATTTATATATAATTCGGGCACCAAAATACCGCCATTAATATAAAACGTGCGCGCTAATAAGGCGCATTATTGATGAAATAGTTTAGGTAAGTGACGCTTAAGCCCGAAAACAGTGCCATTGTAAATACTGGCAAGGTTTGTGCTTTAACGTCGGCACTAATGGCATATCAGGCTGTTAGTGCGCAAAGGTTTCACAAGAGCCAATGCATGCAAAACCACTTACCCACGTGGTTTTGCGAATTAAACAATTCGCCATACCCGATAATGGAGTCGCAATGGGGCAGATTATCCAAACTGAAATGACCGAACTGGTCACACCGTCCATGGCCAACTTTTCTGGCAATATGCATGGTGGAGAGTTATTAAAGTTGCTCGATAAAGTGGCCTATACCTGTGCCATGAGATACAGCGGCCATTACGCCGTTACCCTTTCTGTGGATAACGTCTTATTCAAACAACCCATCCACATTGGCGAAATGGTGACTTGCTTAGCCACTGTGAACTACACCGGTCGCAGCTCAATGGAGATTGGTATCAAGGTCATCGCGGAGAACATTCAAGAAAAAACCGTGCGCCATACTCACACCTGTTTCTTTACCATGGTAGCCATGAAAGACGGCAAAACCACACCAGTACCAGAATTAATCATCGACAGCGATACGCAAAAGCGCCGTTGGAATAAAGCAGTGAAACGCAAAGAAGCGCGCTTTAAATTACAACGCATGATGAAGGCCATCGAAAACGAAGACGATGAAGCATTTGAGTCTGCGTACAATTAATCAAACAGGCTGCTTTTATAACCAGTTGTGAAAGCAACTGGTCAATACACCACATTCATACCCATCAAAAGCCATCGAAGCTGACAACACTGTCAAGGATTTTGGCTTCTTGCCACTTAAGCTGTTCAAGCTCAGGCCGATCCAAAAACTGATCCACCTTACCCACGCATAAATACGCCACCAGCTTGTTGTTATCAGGTGCCGACAAAATTTGCTTAACATCCCCTGGGTTTAAAATGCTCACCCAACCCATACCAACATTCATGGCTCGAGCCATTAACCACATATTTTGTACCGCACACACCACACTGTATTCACCCATCTCTTGCATTGAGGTTTGCCCTAAAACCGGTGCGTTTGACGGTTCATAAAACACGGCGATATTCACCGGCGCCTCTAAGATACCTTCTAGTTTTAATTGCTGGTATTGCTGCTGTTTTTCATCAAATAAATGGGCTGCTTTTTCATTTTCTTGCTTGAAGCTTTGTGCCACTTGCAACTTAATCTCATCATTACGTATTACTACAAAACGCCAAGGTTGTGAGTAACCCACTGAAGGCGCCCAGGTGGCCGCTTGTAAAATCCTTTGCACATCATCTTCACTAACAGGAGCATCACGCAAAAAATGATTACCGCGCACGTCACGGCGTGCTTTCATAATTTCTTCTAACAGTCTCTGTTGCGGTTCATCAAATTGCGACGACATAAAAAACCTTTCTACTATTCAATGGCACATAAAAAAGCCCAGTCAAAACTGGGCTTTCTCAACAAGCAAATAAACGGCTTATTTAAATATACAAAACCTCTTCAATTTCGTATTCGATTTCACCGCTTGGCACTTTAACTACAACCACATCGCCTTCTTCTTTCCCTAAAAGCGCGCGGGCAATGGGCGACCCTGAGCTGATTTTACCCTTAGGCACATCGGCTTCGTCTTCGCCTACAATCTGGTATTGCTTTTCTTCTTCGGTATCCACATCGATTAATTTCACGGTGGTACCAAAAATCACTTTACCATTTTTAGGCATGGTGGTGATGTCGATCACTTGTACATTTGAAAGCTTGCCTTCGATATCTTGAATACGGCCTTCAATGAAACCCTGTTGCTCACGGGCTGCATGATATTCAGCGTTTTCTTTTAAATCACCGTGCTCACGGGCTTCGGCAATTTCTTTAATTACTTTTGGGCGATCAACTTTTTTTAGCTGCTCTAATTCTGCACGTAGAGTTTCTTCACCCTGAACGGTCATAGGTACTTTTTGCATATTCACTCCTATTAAAAGGCGAGAGAACGGCGATGAGGATTACTGCTTCACAACGCGTCTATCTCTTTTCTTATTTTCAATGCCTGTATGTGACTGCGATAAACATGATGCAATCAGGTCTGGTGCTGAGTTAATAAAAAACTTAAAACCCTAAAACGAGAATAAGGGCCATTAGGCCCTTATTCAGACATTAAAACTCAGGTTTACTTAATGGTTGCGTGCAACTCTTGTAAACGACGAACCGTTTTCAGGCCCTCTGATTCCAATGCTTTAACCACCGCTTCTGCGCCAGCAAGCGTAGTAGTGTAGTAAACTTTGTGCTGCAATGCACTACGACGAATCTCAGCAGAATCCGCAATGGCCACTGGGCCTTCTGTGGTATTCACGCTCATGGCGATCTCATCGTTTTTGATCATATCCACAATATGTGGGCGACCTTCGTTTACTTTATTCACGCGTGTTACTTCAATGCCGGCGGCATCCAATGCTTTGAACGTACCAGAGGTCGCGACTAAATTAAAGCCTAACGCTTTTAAGCCTTTCGCTACATCAAGTACGCCTTCTTTATCAGCATCGCGTACAGAGATAAATACGTTACCTTCTGTAGGCAGTTTCTCACCCGCACCAAGCTGAGCTTTGAAGAAGGCTTCACCGAAGGTTTCACCTGCGCCCATGACTTCACCGGTGGACTTCATTTCAGGCCCAAGAATTGGATCAACACCTTGGAACTTGTTGAACGGGAAGACCGCTTCTTTCACTGAGTAGTAAGACGGGATGATTTCTTTAGTGAAGCCTTGCTCCGCTAATGATTGACCCATCATCACTTTTGCAGCCACAGCCGCCAGTGAGGTGCCAATGCACTTAGATACAAACGGCACAGTACGTGAGGCACGAGGGTTCACCTCGATCACATAGATCTCGCCGTCTTGCCAAGCCAGCTGGGTATTCATCAAGCCCACTACACCAAGCTCAAGTGCCATTGCCGCAACTTGTTTACGCATTTCATCTTGCACATCATCTGGCAAGCTGTAAGGCGGTAATGAACATGCCGAATCACCAGAGTGAATACCCGCTTGTTCAATGTGCTGCATAATCGCACCAATCACCACTTGCTCACCATCACAGATGGCATCGATATCCACTTCAACCGCACGGTTTAAGAAGTAATCAAGCAGTACTGGAGAATCGTTGGATACTTTAACGGCTGTGGTCATGTAACGACGAAGGGCTTCTTCGTTGTTAACAATTTCCATGGCGCGGCCACCTAGTACATAAGAAGGACGAACCACTAACGGGTAGCCAATCTCAAGTGCTTTAGTCACGGCTTCTTCCGTAGAGGTTACAGTGGCGTTAACCGGCTGCTTAAGGCCTAGGCGTTGAATCATTTGCTGGAAACGTTCACGGTCTTCTGCACGGTCGATGGCTTCAGGGGAAGTACCAATAATCGGTACACCTGCGGCTTCTAATTCTTCAGCTAATTTAAGCGGCGTTTGGCCACCGTACTGAACAATCACACCTTTTGGTTTTTCTTTATCAACAATCTCTAACACGTCTTCAAGGGTGACTGGCTCGAAGAATAAACGATCAGAGGTATCGTAGTCAGTAGAAACCGTCTCAGGGTTACAGTTAACCATGATGGCTTCATAACCCATTTCTTTTGCAGCAAACGCGGCATGTACACAGCAGTAATCGAATTCGATACCTTGGCCGATACGGTTCGGGCCACCACCAAGCACGATGATTTTTTCACGCTCAGTTGGGTTCGCTTCGCACTCTTCTTCGTACGTTGAGTACATGTAAGCGGTATCCGTTGCGAACTCCGCCGCACAGGTATCAACACGCTTGTATACCGGACGAATATTTAGCTTCTGACGGTACTTACGGAATGCTTTTTCACTCACGCCTAACAAGGTAGAAAGACGAGCATCAGAGAAACCTTTACGTTTTAGACGGTAGATACGATCCGCGTCTAGAGACGTCAGTGAGCTTTGCTCAACTTTGGCTTCTTCTTTTAATAAGTCTTCAATTTGAATTAAGAACCATGGATCAACCGCACAGCAATCGAAGATTTCTTCAAGGGTCATGCCGATACGGAACGCATCGGCGATGTACCAAATGCGCTCAGCCCCTGGGGTGTTTAATTCAGAGATGATTTTCTCTTTGGCGCCTTCGGCTTTGATATCAATAATTGGATCAAAACCAGTGGCACCCACTTCAAGACCACGAAGGGCTTTTTGCAATGACTCTTGTTGAGTACGGCCAATGGCCATCACTTCACCTACAGATTTCATCTGCGTGGTTAAGCGTGCATCCGCTTGTGGGAATTTCTCGAAAGTGAAACGAGGAATCTTAGTCACAACGTAATCGATTGAAGGCTCAAACGATGCAGGGGTACGACCGCCTGTAATATCGTTTTGTAGCTCATCTAGGGTGTAACCGATAGCCAGCTTGGCAGCGATTTTAGCAATCGGGAAACCGGTAGCTTTAGATGCCAATGCAGATGAACGACTCACACGAGGGTTCATCTCGATTACAACCATACGGCCGTCTTTTGGATTAATACCAAACTGTACGTTTGAACCGCCGGTTTCGACGCCGATTTCACGCAGCACTGCCAAAGAGGCGTTACGCATGATTTGCAGTTCTTTGTCCGTTAGGGTTTGTGCTGGCGCCACGGTAATAGAGTCACCNGTGTGCACACCCATTGGGTCGAAGTTTTCGATNGAACACACGATGATGCAGTTGTCGTTTTTGTCACGCACNACTTCCATCTCGTACTCTTTCCAACCGATTAATGANTCATCGATTAGCAATTCGCTGGTTGGNGATAAGTCCAAACCACGAGTACAAATTTCTTCAAATTCTTCTTTGTTATACGCGATACCGCCNCCGGTGCCGCCCATGGTGAAAGAAGGACGNATAATACAAGGAAAGCCTAAGCCTTTTTGTACTTCCCATGCTTCNGCCATGGAGTGTGCAATACCNGCACGTGGGCATTCCAAACCAATTTTTTTCATGGCTTGGTCAAAACGGTTACGGTCTTCCGCTTTGTCGATTACGTCGGCGTTTGCACCGATCATTTCAACGCCGTACTTTTCCAGTACGCCAGCGGCCTCAAGACCTAGTGCACAGTTCAGAGCGGTTTGGCCGCCCATGGTTGGCAATAGAACGTCAGGACGTTCTTTTTCAATAATTTTAGTGACAGACTCAACCGTGATTGGCTCGATGTAAGTCGCATCGGCCATGGATGGGTCGGTCATGATGGTGGCTGGGTTAGAGTTCACCAAAATAACTTTGTAACCTTCTTCGCGCAAAGCTTTACAAGCTTGTGCACCAGAGTAGTCAAATTCGCAGGCCTGACCGATAACAATAGGGCCCGCGCCGATAATTAGAATGCTTTCTATGTCCGTGCGCTTTGGCATGGTTATATCTCCAATTACTAAGCTTTGCGGGCTTGCATTAATTCAATGAAATGGTCAAACAATGGCGCTGCATCGTGTGGACCTGGGCTGGCTTCAGGGTGACCCTGGAAGCTAAACGCAGGCTTATCTGTACGATGAATACCTTGTGTGGTGCCATCGAACAGTGACTTGTGCGTTACACGTAAATTCGCCGGAAGACCGTCTTCGCTCACCGCAAAACCGTGGTTCTGTGCGGTAATTAATACCGTCTTATCATCTAGGTTTTGGACTGGGTGGTTACCACCGTGGTGGCCGTGTCCCATTTTCAGAGTTTTAGCACCGGAAGCTAGCGCTAATAACTGATGGCCCAAACAGATACCGAATACAGGGATGTCGGTTTCTAAAAACTCTTTGATCGCAGCAATGGCGTAATCACATGGCTCTGGGTCACCAGGGCCGTTTGATAAGAAAATACCATCTGGATTCATAGCCAATACTTCGCTGGCTGGGGTTTGTGCCGGCACAACCGTTAGGTCACAACCGCGATCCGCCAGCATGCGTAAAATATTACGCTTAACGCCGTAATCGTAGGCCACCACTTTGAATGGTGTGTCAGTCACTTCTTGGTGACCTTTGCCTAACTGCCAGCTGCCTTCTTTCCAAGGGTAGCTTTTATCTGTGGTCACTTCTTTTGCTAGGTCCATGCCTTTCAAACCGGCAAATCCTTTAGCAAGCTCAAGTGCGCGAGCTTCATCAATATCGTCACCCGCCATCACGCAACCGTTCAAGCTGCCTTTTTCACGAAGAATACGGGTTAACTTACGCGTATCGATATCGGCAATACCGACAACGTTGCGTTCAATTAAGTATTCATCAAGGGCTTGTTGGCTTCGAAAGTTGCTAGCAACTAGGGGGAGATCGCGAATCACTAATCCGGCGGCCCAAATGCGGTCGCATTCGGCGTCTTCATCATTGGTGCCATAATTACCAATGTGTGGATAAGTAAGTGTAACAATTTGGCGGCAGTACGAAGGGTCGGTCAGAATCTCTTGGTAACCAGTCATGGAGGTGTTAAAAACCACCTCACCAACTGATTCACCATCCGCTCCAATGGCGGTTCCTTTAAAGATACTTCCGTCTTCGAGCGCAAGAATAGCTGGCTTAGACAAGGCTTCTTCCTCGTGACATTGCAAGTGGACAAGTCGCAAAAAAGCGGGACAAAGGTCAGACCCTATCCCGCTTTCTAAAATAATATCTTTGGCTGGAGGTTGGGCGCTAAATCTAGCATCGGCCCACCTGTGCAAATTAGGTGCGCATTGTACGTTAGACGGCCAACAAAGTCCATGCGTTTTACTCTAGGCGATGCTTGTATAAATTGCCATGCACCGCCTGTACAAAAAATGGCCAGCGTTTTGCATGATTGAGGTAACTGTGGTTTTTTTGACCACCTAATAATATGAGGTAAGTCATGGCAGATAGCTTACATCAAGTGATCATCGAGGCGAGCCCCGCCACCGTCTATGATGCCATCACCCAACATACTGGCATTCAAGGCTGGTGGACAGATACTTGTGAAACCACAAACCAAGAAGGTGGTCACTGCCACTTTTGGTTTGATGAGGGCAACACCTTAATTACCATGGAGGCAACTCGCTTACTGCCCAACCAACGAGTTTTTTGGCAATGTATCGGTGGCCCTGATGAATGGCTAGGTACAGAACTATGGTGGGAGATCAGCCAAGGTGAAGGCAATACTTGCACCCTGGACTTCAAACACATGAACTGGCAAAAAGACGATGGTCTCTTCCCTTTATGCAATAGCACGTGGGGCAGCTTGATGACGCAGCTGAAACACTTTTGCGAAACGGGTTTGGTTGATCCTTATTTTCACAACTCGGTGGCCTCGGTCAGCTAGCAGGCACTGGCTTTCCAAGACACCTCTAGTCGAACACTGATCACATGCTCATTGGCCACCGGCGCCGCTTTGGCTTCCATCATCATGGCACGAGGCGCTCCACGGGCATTTGTGTACTCTTTTATCTCTTGTACTGCCGGCCAACACAATTCAGATAGATCCAGTAAGGTTTTCAATTTTTCTTGGTTCGCCGAAAATGCCAAAGCATAGGCCTGCTGCATGGCTTGTTTGCGAATACTGTCACTAACACCCACCTCTCCTTGATATAAAGACTCTGGTTTAAGGGCACTTAACTGACCCATGGCATCGGTGTATTGCTGCAAGCTCAGTGCTTTAATTTTAAAACGGTGCTGGGCTTGATAAGCACGCAACTCACGTAAGCCATCTTTAGGATAATAATACACAGGCTGCACCGATTGATTTTGCGTCACCACATCAAAGCCTGACGCGTCTTTCCAAGTGATAAAATCCAGCAAACTTGTATTTAACTTGGCCAAAGCGCCTTCAGACGTGTCCGCTTGCTCAGAGAACCCCAATTCAATGGTGTATTGATCCGCTTTTAAGGCCACCTCCCCTTGGGCCTGAGTGTGCAGCTGTGCGCTGTCCACTGAAAAGCATCCGGTTAAACTTAGGAATACAACCATCATTCCTACAAACATACTCACCGACTTACGCATACATCTCTCCTATCCATTAAGCAGCTATGAAAATACATTTCGCGGGAAGTTCCGCTTAGTACTTGCTCCATACAAAAATAATCGCCACTATTCATCACACATTGAATCAAGCACAAAGGAAACACCATGGCCATTGCAATTAGCTTACACATTTTAGCAGCCTGTATCTGGGTGGGCGGTATGTTTTTCGCCTATGTCTGCTTACGACCCGTTGCCGCAAGCACTCTAGAACCCGCACAACGTCTAACCTTATGGCGCGGCACGTTCCAAAGTTTCTTTAAATGGGTAGGCCTATCCATTGTATTACTGATTATCAGCGGCCACTTTATGATTGGTATGTTTGGCGGCATGAAAGGCGTGGGCGTGCATGTTCACATCATGTTACTACTGGGTTACATCATGTTTGCGATTTTTGGTCATGTGTTTTTTGCGCCATTTAAGCGTCTAAAAGCCGCCGTTGATAACCAGGACTGGGAAGCCGGCGCCGCGCAACTTAATACTATTCGTAAAATGGTGGGCATCAATCTTGTGATTGGTTTGATCACCATTATTGCGGCCAGTGCTGGGCGTTTTATTTAAGCGAATATAAGTGACGTCACGTGCGCATAATGAAAATAATAACAAGTACGCTTATTCTTCTTTGCCTTTTACTCGGCGCGTTTTTATGGATTGCTCCGCCTTACGTTGAGCAGTCCATGAACATTACCCGAGCCCACTCGCCATGGCCTGTCTCCCTTGAGGCTCAGCAGCTTCATGATCAGTTGATCATTGGCGATTGGCATAGTGACTCCCTACTGTGGGACCGAGACCTACTTAAAGAAGAAGGTTACGGCCACGTAGACTTCCCTCGCCTAGTACAAGGCAATGTGGCCGTGCAGGTATTTACCAGTGTGACTAAAAGCCCAAAAGGTCAAAACTACCAATCCAATTCGCAAGACGCTGGGGACAACATTACGCCTTTGGTCATGGCTCAGGCATGGCCCATCCGAACGTGGGGCAGCTTATTTGAACGGGCCCTTTATCAAGTGGAACGTTTACATGATTTAGAACTGCGCGCGCCTGGGCAAATTCGTATTATCAAATCGCAAAAAGATTTAAATGACGTTTTTGTTCTTAGAAAAAAAGACATCAACATCACAGGTGCATTAATGGGCATGGAAGGCGCTCATCCATTAGAAGGCGACATAAAGAATTTGGATAAACTCTATGATGCCGGTTATCGCTTAGTTGGCTTGCAACATTTTTTCGACAATGAGCTCGGCGGCTCATTGCATGGCAAGACAGGAGCCGGACTCACTGAATTTGGCAAACAGGTGGTAAAGCGCGCCCTTGAAAAAAATATGATTATTGATGTGGCCCATTCGTCTCATCAAGTGGTGAAAGAAGTATTAGCCATAGCCAATAAACCCATCGTGTTAAGCCATACCGGCATTCACAGTCATTGCGAAACCAAACGTAATATTCCGGATGACCTCATGCAAGCCATTGCCAACAATGGCGGCGTAGTGGGCATAGGCTACTGGAGCGATGTCACCTGCGATGACACCCCGGCAGGAATTGTGAAAACCGTTCGCGCTGCCATCCAGCTTATGGGGGCGGATCACGTCTCCCTTGGCTCCGATTACGATGGCTCGGTGACTACCCAGTTCGATACTTCCGAGCTTGCCGCCCTAACCCATGAAATGCTGGCGCAAGGCTTTAGCCAAAACGAAATCAAAAAAGTCATGGGCGAAAACATGTTGCGCGTACTCAGGGCCAATTTGCAGTAAACTTACTCCCCACGTTCATCCAACATCAGCGAACTGCCATGTGCGAATTATTAGGCATGAGTGCCAACACCCCCACCGACTTGTGTTTTAGCTTTACGGGGCTCACCCAACGTGGGGGCAATACCGGCCCCCATAGCGACGGCTGGGGCGTCACCTTTTTTGAAGGTAAGGGTATTCGCAGCTTTCATGATAGCGCTGCTAGCAGTGCCTCCGAGATTGCTAACTTTGTGCAAAAATTGCCAATCAAAAGCCAAACCGCCATCTGCCATATACGCCAAGCCAATGTGGGTAATATTTGTTTAGCCAATACACACCCTTTTGTAAGAGAACTATGGGGACAAAATTGGGTGTTTGCACACAACGGCCAAGTGGAAAATTTCAGCGCACAACAGGGTATGTACGAAGCCATTGGTGAAACGGATAGCGAATCTATTTTTTGCGACCTCATGAACCAACTGCGCGATGCACTGCCTCGAGACGCCAATGCACAACAATTAAGTCACGCCTTAACTGCGCACGCTCAAACCTACGCACAACAAGGCGTGTTTAATTGCTTACTCAGTAACGGTGATTGGCTGTTTACCTTTTGCAGTACAAAACTGGCCTGCATTACACGCCGCGCCCCCTTTGGTGCGGCCCAATTAAAAGATGCGGATGTAACGGTGGATTTTGCCGGTGAAACCACACCCAACGATGTGGTCAGTATTATTGCTACCGAGCCTCTAACCACGGATGAAGCGTGGCATATTTATCAGCCAGGTGAATGGAAGCTATGGCAACTGGGTGAAGTCATTGCAGATGGTATCGTCATCCTTTAATTCCTTATAAAGCCATCTTCATAGAAAAACGATCACGGTACTCTTGCATGGTGAGCCCTGTCATTCGCTTAAAGAGTCTCCTAAACGACGTGACATCTTCATAACCAACACCCCATATTATTTGACTCAATGATTGAGTACCTGCTTCTAAACTGAGTTTGGCTTTTTCAACCCTTATTTTTTGCAGGTATGACAAGGGGGTTTCATTCGTCTCTTTTTTAAAACGACGCACAATTTGTTTCTCACTCAAGGCTTGCTCACTGGAGAATTGTTTTAGATCCAAAGGGCACGCAAACTCTTGCTCTAGTTTTTCCTGTAACGTTAATACAACGTTGTCGCTATGGGATAAATTAGGTTTAAAAATAGCAAACCGACTTTGTTCTTCAAAGTTCAATTCAATCAGCATCATCTTTGCGGTCATTAATGCTAACTCGCGACTGTGTTCACGAGCAATCAAATATAAAGCCAGTTGCGCAATGGCTGATGCGCCACCAACACTGATGATATCTCCGTGATCAATAATTAATTGATGGCTTTGGAATGCTTCGTGAGGAAACAAAGTGTGCGCCAATAAACTGGACGCCCAGTGGCATGTTAAAGCCCGCCCTTTTACTAACCCTGAGTTCGCCAAAAGGAAATTTCCCGTACAGGCACTGGCTAACAAGACACCTTTCTGGTGCCATGCATTTAATGAGAGGTTAATGTTCACATATTGCTCAAGAAATTTCTGAGCACTTTCTTTATCAATGGTGGCTTCAAACGCACCGGGAATAATCAACACATCTGGTTGAGCTGCTTGTTGAATAGACTGAACATTATCGATTGCAGATTGGTTATAGGCTGTGGCCTTTTTCTTTAAACCCACAAGTTGCAAGTTAAACGGGCTCTTCTGTAACCCCATAAATGTCTTTGCAACATAATTGGCCGCAATAAACACGTCCAACAGAGTGTGGATACTGGAAGCTTGACAGCGATCCGTCACCAATATAGCCACTTTAAGCATCGGCTTGTCCCTCAACTAAAAGCTCATATTGGCATCTAAAGATCATACTTTAAAGTGTCTAATTAGACTTTATAGAGGCTAATACGGACATCTATACCACGTCCAAATTAGCCTCTATATTGCGCCAATGGACTCTCCCCAACATCCATTGCCCGCCTTACCATGAGCTCTCATCTCTCAGACGATTTTTTTGCCATGAATAAAACCTCGATGAAAGCATGTGTCCAAACGCTTGCTTTGGCTAAAAGTCAGCAGGACATTCCGTCCGCGCTTAATATTTACCATCAAGATGCCACATTGATTACCGTTGGTTTAAATGTCCAAGCCGTAGGCAGACCCGCGATTGAAAATCAGCTGACTCTCTTCTTCACCTTATTTCCTGATTATCAAATAGACATTACACAAATCGCGTGCAATGAGAATTGGTTACTCGCCACTGGCGTCGTACAACTCACTCCGACCATTGCAGGTCACAATCAGAAAACCATCAAACAGTCCGCCGCTCTAGGCTTTCAATTTAAAGACGGCCTGATTTATCACGAAGATTTTTATTTGGATTTTGGTCAAGTATGCAAACAAGCCAACTTATCTATTGAACAGATGCAAACAGCCATCAAACAACTGGCTAACAATATGACACCCAAGGAGACTGACAATGCTTAACCTGTACACGTGGTCAACACAAAATGCCCGTAAAATATCCATCATGCTCAAGGAATGTGATCTTAGTTATAAAATTACGCCAATTAACATTGAACAAGGAGAGCATCACACGCTAGACTTCAAAACCCTCAACCCTAATTCTAAGATTCCCGTTTTATTAGATTCCGATTTATTGGATGAGCAAGGCCAACCCGTCCGCATTTTTGAAACCGGAGCCATTCTGTTATATTTAGCGGAAAAAACAGGGCGCTTCATACCTAAATCACCCGCTCAACGCTACAACGTGATCAAATGGCTGTTTTGGCAAACCAGCAACCTTGGCCCAGTCTTTGGCAATTTTTCGCACTTTGCTTCAGCATTGGTTCAAGATAAAACTAAATTAAATCCTTACTTAGCTCAATCAAGAGCTAGTGAACCTAATCACTATTCCATTGAACGATTCACTAAAGAAAGCTTTCGGTTGCTTCATGTTATGGAGTCGGTCTTAGCGGAAAGGGCATACATTGCCGATGAGCAAATCACGATCGCCGATTTTGCGTGTTATACATGGATCGAATCCGCATGGGCGGGCTTCTCTCAAATTAATCCTGAAATTCAGCAACAATTCCAGCACATCTCAAGCTGGATGCAAAAACTGGCGGATCGACCAAGGGTAAGAGCTGGCATGAATCAACTGGCTTGGGGCGCTGACCTCTCCCAAGAACAAACAGCACTGACCACTCAAAGTTAATCATCATGGCACACGACCAACAGCACTAAGGCAACAAACCTTGTTGTTGAGCCAGCTTAATAATCACGGTGGATTTATCCCACAGGGATATATCCACTGCACCATCTTTAAACTGATCACCCGCTGCCAGCTGTTCAAGTAACGAGTGCTGTTCAACCCATACCCAGTTTGCCCGCTCAGAATACACAGCCCCCGTGCAACCCGCCGCGGCCGATTGGACGTTTAAATGCTCCCCTTCAATAAACGGCACCCGCACCACAAAACTTGCGTAGTTTTTATTACGCACATAATCCTTAGAAACCGACTGAACTTGACCTAAAAAATGACAGGCGGTTTCTTCGTGAAACTCTCGCAGCGCCCCTTGCTCAAGGGTCTCCCCTTCTTCAAGCCCACCACCAAACGCCCCGAACCCCCGATGGGACGATAACCCCGAATGATCCGCTAATAAGATATAAAAACTATCGCCTTTTTGCGCGTAAGCAATCACACCTGCGGCACTAATTTTATTATCAGAGCAACCCACAAGTACCAGTATTAGCCCAAGCAAGATTAGATGTTTCATGGTGCTGCCTCATTGCAAAAGTCATCAAGATAACCTGAAAATGTGACATAACCACTTTTAAATTAACAGCGTAGTCGTCTCGCCCTTTTTAAGCTTTGCCAGTATGATAGCCAAGCACTCTACCAGGCCCATACCATGACCTTTGTTTTTGAAGAAATCGACTATCAAGTCACCCCTCGCGGCGCCATTAGTTTGCGTAAACGCTCTGAACCTCGCCTTGATCACAAAATACTTTATGAAGTCAAAATGAACGACGAGTTCTTAATGTCCAGTTTATTTGTCGAGGCCGAAGTTGAGCTTTCTAAACTGGGCCTTGCCAAATTTACTGGGCAAGACATCGACGTGGTGGTGGGTGGATTAGGCTTGGGTTACACCGCTAAAGCAGCCTTAGACTTTACTAACGTCAAATCGTTATGTGTTGTGGACGTCATGGAGCCAGTGATTCGCTGGCACGAACAAGGCTTGGTGCCATTAGGTGATGAGCTTACAAACGATACACGCTGTCGTTATGCCCTTGGGGATTTTTTCGAATTTGCCACCGCGCCCAATACCAACTTTGACGGCACAAAAGTGGATAACAACGTCGACATCGGCAAAGTACACGCCGTGTTATTGGATATTGACCACACCCCAAGCTATTGGCTCAACCCTGAAAACAGCCGCTTTTACACCAGTG
>NYTP01000033.1 GCA_002683575.1 Bermanella sp. | reverse complement strand
TATTAACAGGGGCTCTCAGTGCGGTAGCCTATTCTTTTGTTTCACAAAGCAGTATGACCACATTGGTTGGCGCATCCGGCTTCATTTCAGGATTAATGGGCATCTTTGTTGGTGTGTACGGTTTACAAAAAATTCGCTTCTTTTACTTTATTGGCTTTGCTTTTGGGTATTTTCGCTTTCCAGCGCTAATTATTTTACCCATCTGGGTCGCCAATGAGCTTATGCAGCACTTAACCTATATTAATAGTAATGTGGCATATTTTGCACATATTGGGGGCTTAGTTTCCGGCGGCTTCTTAGCATTCCTGTTTCGCCAAACCTGGTTAAAACCAAAAGAAGACATGATAGCGAAACAAGAACAGAGTGAAAGCAACTTCAAGCAAGATTACCAAGCAGCATTACTGCTCATCGAAAACCTAAAGTTTGATCAAGCCAAGCAGAAGTTTGCTAAGTTATGGAAAACCTACCCTGATAAACTGTTTTTATTAGACCACCTTTATCACTTATACAAGGTGGATGAGCATTCGAAAGGCTTCCACCGTGTAATGAATCTATTGATTGAGCAGCAGCTTGATTGCCTATCCGAAGAACACTGGATACGCCTAAATCATTATATCCAAGAAGATATAAATATAACGAACCTTAAAACTTCAAACTTACAAAGCATCATCGCTCAAGCAATTGAGGATGAGCAGTACACGTTTATCGAATACCTATTAGATAAAACCGATCAAACGCGTTTTCAGCCCTTATTGGCCGACATGTATCAGGCAATTATTAATTACGCGAACACCAGTGTTCAACCCTCTAAAGCTCAACATTTCCAGAAGCTATTGGCCAACTTAAATCAGGCCGCTAATTAAATGCTAGACGCTTTGCCTCAATGATTGTTTTCTCACTCTCACTTGCCAGATTAAACGCAAATGAGAGTATTTTTTTTGCGAGAGCATCTTGGTTCATTTCAAGCGTAATATCGGCTAGCACAATCATGGCCTTCACTAGATTTGGATCATTGGGAAATTGTTTATGTGTATCCTTGAGTAAACTATAAGCCCACTTGTTTAAGTGCTGTTTATTCAAAGTACTGGCTAGCTGAATTCTCACCGGCAACTCTGTAATTTTTAAACCGCCTGAGTTTAATAAATAGAGCACAAAAGGCTTAATTTCATTAAATGGCCTTACAGATAAATAACGTCTCAATATGGCATCTGCCTTGGGTTCTAACACCTCATAACGTTTTAACTGCAAGAGTAAATCCCAGCGGTAATATTCAAAATCTTGAGATGCATTGGTTTTTATTAAAGCATCAAGTTTGTTTAAAGCCTGCTCATAATCCCCTTTTTTTAAAAACAGCTTCACCTTGTGTAAAGGCTCTGACGGTAATTCTTCATGATGATCAATGATGGCAAACAGACCTAATTCTCTTTGATACTGCAGCAAAAAGTACCCACAAAGCGCATACAATATAATGGTGGAGTACACAGAGAAAAAACCCGTCACTGCCATATAAACAGCACCGGGTAAATCTTTACTGCCCAGCCAATTTTCTACCGCGCTGACAACCAATAAAATTAACACGAGGTGCACGAATAAGATTAAATAGCCGGTGTGGGTTTTCAAAAAGAAGTCCATCAAACGGAATGGTTTAATCGCATCTACCACTGATGACTCATGCACATAAATAATGGCGCTAGCTGGGAATAAAAATAAAACCATAATGACGGTAAACCATCCCAGCCATTGTCCAACTAAAAAGCCACTGGCGGCTAAAAATATTAAACCGGCCATCCAAATAATCGATTTAAACAATATTTTTACATTGCCATCAAAGGCACTCAATAAACTGGGCGGCGTTAATTCACCTTTAGCCATGTGTCTTAAAACACTAAAAGAGTACAAGGTATAGGTAGTGGTCAGTGCAATGATGATAAAAAATGACGAGAGGGATTCTTGGGCTTGGGAGAAAACCAAGGTGGTCATTAACACCAATAGCAGGCTTTGCCCCTGAAGTGGGTACTTAAAGAATGTAGAAATGCGATCCCAAAAAGGTTCGATCTCATTGCTACTGCCCAGGTTTCTTAAGGTATTCGTACAATCAGGGCAACGCGGCCCGTGCTCGGGCATACAAGTTGTGCAATAGAAACTGTGGCATTGATGACATTGCCAACGCGCAGGGTTTAACGGATGAAAATCACAGCTATTGAGCATATCCAATCCATGGAGATAAAAGATTGATTTTACATGGATTCATAGTGAAATGGCCAACCCAGTTTGCATAGCAAACCGAGCTGGTCATAAATACAACAAATGGATTAACGCTCAAATAATCCTTTGATTGGCCACACATCAGCGTACTCAGCTTGAGTCTTTGTGGCTTTTGCCGCAAAGGTTTTCATCATGTCGTTAGGGCGGAACATACCTGATTGCCAAGTAGCCATGTACTTAAGGCTGTCTTCCACTGAATGATCACGAGAATAATTCAACATTTCTTTGCAGCCAACCACCGCCAGTGGGGAGTTTTGCGCAATCTTCGCTGCTATGTTCATCACGCCGTCCAGTAACGCCTCTTGGGTCTCGAACACTTCATTCACAAAACCCAAATTTTTTGCTTCTTGTGCTGAAAAATTTCGCCCAGTATAAGCCAGCTCGCGCACGACACCTTGTGGGAGTAATTTAGGTAAACGTTGAAGTGTGCCCACATCGGCGGTCATGCCTAGCTCGGTTTCTTTAATAGTGAAGTAGGCATCGGCCGAGCAGTAACGACTATCACTGGCGCATACCATATCCAGCGCACCACCAATACAGCCCCCCTGAATGGCCGTTAATACCGGAATACGCACCTCTTCTAAGGCGCTTAAACTGGCTTGCAGTTGCATCACCACGCGGCGCAGGTTTTCCCCCATACGACCTGGGTCTCCTGTCATGGGAACCGCTTTGGGGTTACTAAACACACCTAAATCCATGCCGGCACTAAAGTGCTTACCGGTGGATGAGATCACTATGACACGGGCTTCCCCACTGGCATCAATGGCTTTGACGCACTGTGGCAGCTCTAGCCAGAAGTCCATATCCATTGAGTTCATCGCCTCAGGGCGATTCATCTGCACATGGGCAATTTGATCTTTAGTGTCAACATTGAACGATTTGTAATCCATTAGGGCCTCTCAATAATCATCTTTACTTTAATTTAGACACCGTCAAGATAAGCCAGTATTTGGACATCGTCAAGATTCGGTTTAAACTGCTCTGTATTGCCATCAGCCAAAACGAAACGCGCTCACACATGAAAGACAACTCCCACATCAGCAACCTTAAAGCCAGTGCGAACCAGCCGTACCATCATGGCAATCTGCGCTTGGCTCTGCTTAATGCCAGCGTGGATATCATTCGGGCGCAAGGGGTTGCTGGGCTTTCATTACGAAAATTAGCAGATCTTGTGGGCGTGTCCCGTACCGCGCCTTATCATCACTTCAAAGACAAGGACGCCCTTCTGGCCGCTGTAGCTGGCCAAGGGTTTGAAGAGCTCAGCGGTTTATTGAGCCAGGCGGTTAACGATGATGACGCACCGCTTAACACGAAGCTTGAACAAGCGGTCATGGGATATTTGGATTTTGCCACCCAGCACCCGACCCAATATGAACTCATGTTTGGCCAAGCCCTATGGCAAGATACACAACACGAGAGTTTTCAGCGCACCGCCAAAGACTGCTTTCGTCAATACGTGAAATTATTTGAATTATTTGCCCAGCAAGGCCTAATTAAAAGCCAAGAACCACCATTACGTTTAGCACAAATGACATGGGCCAGCCTGCATGGATTGGCTCGATTAGCCAGCGACGGTATTTTTGCGAATCCAGCAGACATACACGATATTGCCAAAACCGCGGTGCGTCATTTAGAGATTATTTTGCAAAAGTAACCACTCACTTCCCTATTGCGTACTTAATTATTCTTCTGAAAACTTCCGCCACTGTTAACGGCATAAATGGCCATTGGTCATGGCCATAACGCTCATGTACTGTTATTGCACACTGACAATCTTGTCCATATTCATTGATACCGGTTAATAACAATAAAAGGCCCAACATGAGCACTGATGCATTTATCTATGACGCCATCCGTACCCCTCGCGGCAAAGGCAAAAAAGACGGCTCGCTGCACGCCGTCAAACCCGTTTCATTAGTAGTAGGCTTAATGAAAGCCTTAGAAGAACGTAACCAACTAGACACCAGCAAAGTAGAAGATGTGGTGCTCGGCTGTGTTACACCTATTGGTGATCAAGGTGCTGATATCGCTAAAACCGCCGCCCTTGCCGCCGGTTGGGATGAAAAAGTATCCGGCGTTCAATTAAACCGCTTTTGCGCATCCGGTCTTGAAGCGGTGAACATGGCCGCCATGAAAGTCGCTTCCGGCTGGGAAGATTTAATCGTTGCCGGCGGCGTGGAATCCCTATCGCGTATTCCCATGGGCAGTGACGGTGGCGCTTGGGCCATGGACCCTGCCACCAATTTTCAAACCGGTTTTGTTCCACAAGGTGTGGGGGCGGACTTAATCGCCACCCTTGAAGGCTTTAGCCGTGACGACGTAGACGCGTTTGCGGTGAACTCTCAAGCCAAGGCCGCTGCCGCCAGTAAAAGCGGTAAGTTCAAAAAATCCCTCATTCCCGTTACCGATCAAAACGGTATTACGGTTTTAGATCATGATGAGTTTATTCGTGAAGGCACCACCGTTGAAAACTTGGCTGGTTTAAAACCGTCTTTTCAAATGATGGGACAAATGGGGTTTGATGACAGCGCCAAATTAAAATATCCACAAGTTGAAGATATTAACCATATGCACCACGCCGGTAACAGCTCAGGTATTGTGGACGGTGCGGCCCTTGTTTTAATTGGTAACGAAACAATCGGTAAAGAGCTAGGCATGAAACCCCGTGCGCGCATTGTTAGCGTCGCCCTGACCTCAACTGAGCCCACCATCATGTTAACTGGCCCTGGCCCTGCCTCATTAAAAGCATTAGAAAAAGCAGGCTTAACCGTGGACGACATTGATTTATTTGAAGTCAACGAAGCCTTTGCATCAGTGGTCATGAAATTTCAAAAAGATTTAAACGTGCCATGGGAAAAAATCAACGTGAATGGCGGCGCCATTGCCATGGGTCACCCACTCGGTGCAACGGGCGCCATGATTTTAGGTACCTTGTTAGATGAATTAGAAGCCCAAGAAAAACGTTATGGTCTGGCCACCTTGTGTGTGGGTGGGGGCATGGGTATCGCAACAATAATTGAACGAGTTTAATTTAAAACCTTAGCTAGATTGTTATTACACCGAAGGTTATTACACAGAATTAGGAATAATAAAAATGACAGATGCCATTCGTTTTGAAAAAGACGCCGACAATATCGTCACCTTAACCATGGATATGCCAGGGCAAAGTGCCAATACCATGAACGCGGATTTCCGCGAAGCGATCTTGGCCATCGCCGATCGTATTGAAGCAGAAATCGACTGCATCAGCGGTGTAATTTACGCCTCGGCTAAAAGCACATTTTTTGCTGGCGGTGATTTAAAAGAATTGATTCAAGTTGAAAAAGAAAACGCCGCTGAATTTTTTCAAATGGTTGAAAAAATAAAAGCGCCACTGCGTAAAATTGAAACCCAGGGCATTCCGGTTGTAGCCGCTATTAATGGTGCGGCACTGGGTGGCGGTTTTGAAATTTGTTTGGCGAGCCATCATCGTATTGCCATTAATAATCCGAAACTAAAAGTCGGTTTACCTGAGGTGACACTGGGTTTATTACCCGGCGGTGGCGGTGTTGCACGCATGGTGCGTTTATTAGGCTTAGAAGCGGCGTTCCCATTTTTAATGGAAGGCAAACAAGTCAATCCAGAAAAAGCTTTAAAAGCGGGTTTAATTCACGAACTTGCCGATGACGCCAACGACTTAATCACCAAAGCCAAAACATGGATTAAAGCCAACCCTAAATCAACCCAACCTTGGGATGTAAAAGGCTATAAATTACCGGGCGGCGCACCGAGCCACCCTGCGGTTGCGCAAAAATTAGCAATCGTACCTTCAATCTTGCGTCAAAAAACCAAAGGCTGTTACCCAGCTCCTGAAAAAATATTAGCGGCGGCCGTAGAAGGGGCACAAGTCACATTTGATGAAGCATGCACCATTGAAAGTCGCTATTTTGTTGAACTGACCACCAGTCAAATTGCTAAAAACATGATCGGTACGTTTTGGTTTCAACTGAACGAAATCAAAGCCGGTGGCTCACGCCCTAATGGCATTGATGCCTACACCACCAAAAAAGTGGGTGTATTAGGCGCCGGCATGATGGGCGCGGGTATTGCCTACTCCACCGCCATGAGCGGCATTGAAGTGGTTTTAAAAGATATCTCTGTTGAAGCGGCCGAAAAAGGCAAAGCCTACAGCGAAGGCTTATTGAAAAAGCGCGTATCGCGCAAACAAATGACACAAGAAAAAGCCGACAGCGTGTTAGCATCAATTAAACCTACCGCTAATGCTGAAGATTTAGATGGCTGTGATTTAATCATCGAAGCGGTATTTGAAAACCGTGACCTTAAAGCCAAGGTCACCCAAGAAGCCGAACAGTTTATGGCAAAAGACGGCGTGTTTGCATCTAACACCTCGACTCTACCCATTACCGGTTTAGCCACTGCAGCAAAAGACGCACAAAAATTCATTGGTCTACACTTTTTTAGCCCTGTGGATAAAATGCCATTGGTTGAAATTATCAAAGGCGAACAAACCAGCGATGAAACACTGGCCCGCGCCTTTGATTATGTGTTGCAAATAAATAAAACCCCAATCGTGGTAAATGATAGTCGCGGTTTCTTTACTAGCCGTACATTCGGCACGTTTGTGGGCGAAGGTTTAACCATGTTAAGCGAAGGCATTCACCCACAATTTATTGAAAGCGCTGCACTACAAGCCGGTATGCCAATCGGCCCGCTTGCAGTACAAGATGAAGTCTCCATGACGCTCAGCCGTAAAGTAGTGGATCAAACCCGTTTAGATCTAAAAGCCGAAGGCAAAGACTTACCCGTCACACCAGCCGAAGAATTGACCAATAAAATGCTGGATGAATTCAAACGCGAAGGCAAAGCCGCAGGTGCAGGCTTTTATGATTATCCAGAAAAAGGCAAAAAGAAATTATGGACAGGCTTAACTGAACACTTTGTGAAACCAGAAGTGAGTATCTCACTTGAAGATGCCAAAGAGCGCATCTTGTTTCGCCAAGCTATTGAGACCCTGCGTTGTTTCGAAGAAGGGGTTTTAACCAGCGTACGTGATGCCAATATTGGCTCCATCTTTGGGATTGGTTTTGCACCCTGGACAGGGGGCGCGATTCAATACGTGAATCAATACGGCGTGCGTGAATTTTACCAACGATCTAAACAATTAACGGAGCAGTATGGCGAGCGTTTTGAACCGCCAGTGATTTTAGTTGAGCATGCTGAAAAAGATGCGTTGTTTAAATAAGCCTTAGTTAAAAAAACCAGAGCTTTTCTGGGCTCTGGTTTTTTTATGTCTGATTATTGCAACACGTATTCTAAACGATGGTTTACCGCTGCTATCGCATTCCAGTTTCTCGCCGTCTCAATATTATCAACACCCGAAACGATCACTGGGTATTCTTGCTGGGTATAGCGTGAACCCATGTATTCAAACTCAATGTAAAAACCATTATAGGTATTATTCCATTGTTCAACCAACGCCTCCCAATTTTTTGTTTTTCCTATTTCTGCCCAATCTAGGTCACTGCGCTTAATACATTGAGTTAAAGCAGCTTGATTATTGGCTAAGCTAAATTCGCCACTTTCATTTTTTTCACAATAATTACCCGCGTGATAACGCAAGCTTAATGTGCCGTTAAACCCTTCTTGCTCTAACCGTAACAGCAATTCACTCATGTGATTTTGTATGCGCAAGCTGGTTAACGGCTCTTGATATGCAAGCTGGTTATTTTGATTCAATGCCCACTGCAAAGTTTGTGTTGCAAGCATAACGTCAGGGCTGCCCGCTGAATCTATGACAGAAGCATTGAGCTTGTTAAGCAGTTGGTCGGTTTTTTCACTTGTGTTCATTTGTACTTGAGTAAGTTGCTCAATTTTAGGCAAAACCCCGTCATCATTTTTTAGCCATAAACCGGCGACGCCCAGCAAGATAGCGGCCGTCAATCCTAGGCCCCATTTTTGCCAACGCACCCCTTGTTTGCCCATTTGTGTCACCGCTGGGCGCACTTCTTTGACCATGGTTTCTAGCAGCTCGTGCTGGTCTTGTTTAATGCCATCACGCTGCTCTAAGAACAGTTGGCGAAATAGCTGGCGCATAGAATCTTTTTCTAGATCTTCACTGGCGCTGCGGGATAGCTCTTCCAAGGTGTGGGATGTTTGGCCTGGCTCTGAAGTAGGCTGCTCTGACTTACTCAGCGAGCTTTGCTTAGATGCGCCAGACAACGTCGCTTTCATGGCGGCATCGTTAGTAAAGGGAATTAACTTAAGCTGTTGCAGAACTCGCTCAAGTTGCACAGGCTTGAGTTTTTTGGGTAGCACGCCAACCGCGCCCAAGGCACGAGCTTGATTCACATACACCCCTTCATCTTTTGAGGTATACATTAAAATGGGGATTTTAGCGGTACTAGGGTCGTTTTTAATGGCTTGTACAGCTTGAAAGCCGTCCATGCCGGGCATCATGTGATCCATGAAAATCACATCTGGCTTGTGAGCACTCAAAATACCTAGGGCTTCTTCCGCTGATTCTGCGGTTTCTACCGCGATATCATGGGCAATGAGCATCTCTTTTAAGACATAGCGGGCGAGTTTTGAGTCATCGACCACTAGTGCGGATTTTTGAGAAGAAACGGACTCAGAACTCATGCCAATGCCTTACTTATGAAAAGGGTGGCACTATAATCAAAAAGCTCGAGAAGGTTCGGGGGCTAGATCACATCTCCGCTTTTCGGTTACCTAGAATTGATTATTTTGCTACAAAGCGATACGGAATCACAAAGTCGTAAAGGTCATCTTCCAAATCTAGACTTTCTGGTACGCCCGGAAAAGGCTCCGCTCGTTTAGCCGATATGAGCGCGGCTTTATCCAATAGATCTATATTAGATGATTGTAATGTTTCAAGATCCTTGATCATGCCGTTTTTATCGATACTGACTCTCACCTTAACAAAGCCTTCATCACCTCGGTCATAGGCCTTTTTAGGGTATATAACTGACTTATTCGCTTGAATAATGAGCTTTCTAAAGTAACGGCTTTCAGCAAGTTGTTTCTTCTTGGCTTCAAGCTTTCGCGCTTCATTGGCTTTTCGTATAGCCGCAAGGCGTTGCTCACGCTCTTTCTCTTTGCGTGCTTTTAACTGTGCCAGTTGTTTTTTGTAGGCTCTTTCTTGTTCGGCTTTTTCAGATGCGGCTACTGCTTGTTTGCGCTTTTTTTGCTGAGCTAGCAATAGCTGTCTTTTGGCTTCTTCTTCGATCGCTAACTGTTGACGTTCTGCCTCAAGCGCTTGTTGGCGTTCATTTTCTGCTATGACAATCGGCGTTTGCCAAGCGTTAATTTCTGCTATTCGAGAATTGAGATACGTGGTGTTAATAAAGTTTTTATAATGAGGGCTATTTTGCCCAGAAAGTAAGTGAACTTTAAAATCCGCCGTAGGGGGCAGTCGGCCAATCCAGCCGGCTAGTAATACATTAATAAAAAATTTATCTTCTACTTCAAGTGCGTTAACACCGTTTATGGTTACCAGCGTATTACCCGTGCCATTATCAATAATGATGTGATCGCCATATTCAAGTTTGCCATCGAGTAAATTAGTAAATTGTCGAATATCGTGGGCATGATATTCAATGGTTTTACCACTATTGCTAATGGCGATCATTTCATTCATTAGCTTATAAAATCGGCGCTTTGAAATATCATCTGCCACCACACGAATTTCCATTCTAGTTCGCCCTTCACTGGATATTATGTCTGCTGGCTTGACCGAATCGACTTCCGTATAGAGAGCGCCGTAGTAATACTTTGCCCGTAAATCACTATACAACCCTACTCCTGCTAGGTTTAAACCATCCAAGGCAAATATGTCACAGGGCAACAAAAACAAGAGTAGAATAACAAATTTTTTTATATGATTAAGACACACGATCAAGAGAAATCCATTTAAAAAAAATGACAGAGAAAGGTTACGCTAGCGATAAAAATGGGAGATAACAATAGGTTTAAAAATTAAGGATAATTGTTATTAAGAAACCACAAAGAAGAACAATATTCGTATATCTTGCACTATTAACGATTATATTTCGTTTAATTCCTGCAGATCGAGCTCGAAAGGGTTCACCAGTTTAGTGACCCCCCAACTTTCTAACTTTACTTGCCACGCTTGATCATTTTTCATTTCTAAAATCACCTTATTAATTAAAGGTAATAAGATCTTATTATGTTTAGAAACCAAAATATGGCGAGAGTAAGCATCTTGGGGATTAAGAGAGACATAAATGTTACTGCCAGCCACCTTGTTTTTTTGCAAATAAGCAATCGTTGAGCGACTATCTAGAAAGCCATCGATCTTACCAGCCAGCAATGATTGATAGTTCTCAGGACTACTTTTAGCGTCCACCCGAGTGATCCGTCCGGATTTAAACAACGGGTCAAAGTCTGAATAATAATGACCAAATCGAGCACCAATCTTAAGCCCCTGAAGCTGCTCTGCATGATTAAAATCAATGGGGTTATCCACCAAACTGACGAGAGTATCCGCATCCCAAAATAATACTTCGCTACTGAGCACATTCGGATCTCGTCGTTTAAACCACAGGGCGTTGGCCCACAATATAATATAAGGTTGCCCACTTTCGACCACGGAGTTCAATATCGGTCGTTCTATGTGCTGTATTTCAAAGTGTATGCTTGATTGCTGTTGGTTGAATTGATTTACCCATTGCTGCGATAAGTCCACCCGCTCATCTATCCGATAAGGCGCATCGTCATGATAAACATAAACTGCAACACTCTGGCTAAAGGCGCGGGGACAAAGGACTAGGCCTAATATGAATAAGGCAAGCGCATAATTGGGTGTCATGGTTACTCCTAATGGTCACCATCAAGTATAGGTGCAACTGAGAATCTCGCCCAGACACAAAGCGCCACTGAACGATTTACATTCCCATATAGGCTCGGGTTAGTTGAACGCCATCTGAGCAAATGCCTTCAGCGCTCTTTGCCGCCTTTAGCAAAACTCAACCATGGCAAACATTTGTGCCTTTAACGCATTGAGTTAACTAGATATTTTAGTGATTTAGACTAATCTAATGATAAATCATGAGTACCCTGAGCCTATGCATTTATCCACACTTACTTTCATCACTATGCTGCTGAGCCAAGCCCATCTGGCTTACGCAGACGACGTGTTTGATTTAAGCCTTGAGGAGTTACAAAACATTAAGGTAAGTGTGGCCTCATTATTTGAAGACACCCCGCTGGATGTCGCCTCTTCCACTGCGGTACTCTATCAAAGAGATTGGCAGAACCGCGGCACAAGCACGCTAGGGCATACCCTAGAAGCCGTACCGTCTGTGTTTGCCAGTTCCACCTGGGGTGGCAGCGAAGTCCTTGCCATTCGTGGCTATGCCACCGAACTGTCAGTTCGTGGGATTTCTTACTCGATGAATGGGATTCCCCTTAGTACTTATACCTACGCGAATACCGGTTATGCCATACCCCGAATGCCCTTATCACTCATGCAGCAAGTTGAGATGATCCGCGGTCCAGGCTCTGCACTCTATGGCAGCGATGCATTTCACGGCGTACTTGCTTTTGAGTTAGCCAACGAACCGGCTTCCTCAAGCATCGGTCAGGTCCAAATGGGCAAGCAGAAACAGCAAGCCAGCTTACTCAATAGTCACATTAGCTCTGATCTTAACCTTAACTGGGGATTAGCCTATGAGGACGAGGGCCATTACGATTCACCCTATACATACACAGACCCAAGCAGTGGCGCTTCAAAAAACAGCGAGCGTGATCAGTCCACTAAAAATATCAGTGCATACTTAACTGCCTCCTCCGGAGAAGTCAGTGACACGGGAAAATGGTCTGCTTTATTTTTCTTCAATGAATTTGATGCCCGCGAATATCAGGGTATTGGTCGTCAATTCTTTGTACCCTTGGCAAATGTGTTCGACATACAAAGTACCAGCCTTTCACAAAATACCGACTCTACCGATAGCGACTCCAGATTTATATTGGCAGGAGTCACCCATGAAAAAGCATTGAGTTATGACCTTGAGCTTAAAAACCAAATTTACTTTTGGCAAAGTGAGCACTTATGGACATTTGATAATCGTGGCTACCCTGATTCCCTTACCACCCTAGGTGGCACCACTTTACCCTGTAAACAAAATGAAAATAGCACCTCCCCTAACCCACTTTATTGCGCTCATATACGGACACAGCAAGACAACGAACAACGATTAGGTTACCAAGTACAAATTAAACAAAAACATGAAGGCTCTAATACTCAATGGGCGTTAGGGGCAGGCTATGATGAAATCAAAATCACCGATAGCCGGTTTGAAAGACGGGATCTTAATGACGATTTAATGATTGGTTATGATAATGCCTTTAAAGGGGATACCCGTTATCTAGGACATATTTTGGGACAAGCCCGTAGCGGTTTTCACAATAACCAATGGCTTTTAAGCTACGGTTTTCGCTGGGATAATTACAGCGATGCGGATGATCATTTCTCCCCAAGAATTGGGCTGGTGCATAAAATAAATCCCCAGTGGCGCCAAAAATTACTTTATGGCCATGCGTATCGCGCCCCCACGGCATTGGAACTAAAAGGCTCCAGTGCATCGGTACTGGGCAACGAGAATTTAAAACCTGAAATTATTGATACCTATGAGTACATATTGATGTATCAACAGGACAACCTTCAACTTGAAACCGTACTGTTTGCCAGTGAGTGGCAAGATGCCATCTCCCTTGTTCCGGTGTCATCCGCTAGCAGTACTAACCGCTACCAAAATATTAAGGACAACCACGCACAAGGGCTAGAAGTAAGCCTAAGGAATACCTACCTAGACTGGTTTATGCAAGGTAATATCAGTTACGTTGAAAGTGAGAACAAAAGTGACAAACTGGATTATCAAGCCTTTCCTAAAGTAATGCTCAGCATGAATGTAGAGCGCCATCTATCTGAGTCAGTGTCACTGGGATTATGGTATCGCCACATGCAAGATTACGCACTCGGTGACGATGCGGTGTTATTTTCTGATAGAGATGAGCAGTACCATCGCTTTGATGTGTATGGCGGTTATCAAGTCTTGCCTGATACTAAAATCGGCTTCAATGTATTTAACCTATTTGATCAAGCACTCCCTCTGCCCTCTTATTATGGTTCAGAGAATGGCTGGCAAGATGCTGGCCGCCAAATCAACCTTCAGTTTCAGCAACGCTTCTAGATTATTCACTCCATTCTTTTTTCTGATGTGATTTTGCGCGATAACTGGCATATTGGCCTTTATATTTCTAAAAGCACCGTTTCATCATGGATAATCTTTCTCAACAATTAAAACATACATTTGGCTTTGATGGCTTTCGCGAGGGTCAGCATCAAGCAATTTCTCAACTGCTACAAGGGCAAAGCTCTCTTGCTATTTTCCCAACCGGATCAGGTAAGTCTTTGTGTTATCAATTTACCGCATTGCAACTGCCCCATTTAACCTTGGTCGTTTCACCATTACTGGCACTAATGAAAGATCAAATTGATTTTTTAAAAGGCAAAGGTATTGCAGCCGCTAGTCTTGATTCCAGCTTAAGCAGTGATGAATACCGTGATGTGATGCATAACGTGCGAAACGGACAAATTAAAATTTTAATGATCAGCGTCGAACGCTTTAAAAATGAGCGCTTCCGCGAATTTATCAAAACCGTTGCTATTTCTATGCTAGTGGTGGATGAAGCCCATTGTATTTCAGAATGGGGACATAATTTTCGTCCTGATTATTTAAAGCTGCCTCAATATCAGCAAGCACTCAATATCCCATTAACCTTATTGCTAACCGCCACCGCCACTAAAAAAGTAAAGCTAGATATGGCCAGTAAGTTTAATATCCAAGCACAACATATTGTACAAACAGGGTTTTACCGAGCGAACTTAGATTTAAGTGTCATACCGGTTAAAGATGCCGATAAAAATCGATCACTTGTCAACAGTATTCGCCAACAGCAAGGTGCCGGCATTGTGTATGTGACACTACAGCACAGTGCCGAAACCGTAGCGGCTTATTTGAATCAAGCGGGTATTTCAGCCGCCGCCTATCATGCAGGGTTTGATAGCGAAAAACGCCAAAACATCCAAGCTGATTTTATGGCTGATAAGGTACAAGTGATCGTCGCCACCATTGCATTTGGCATGGGGATCGATAAAAGTAATATTCGCTTTGTGATGCACTATGATTTACCTAAATCCATTGAAAACTACAGCCAAGAAATTGGCCGAGCAGGCCGTGATGGCAAGCCATCTAATTGCATGACATTTGCTAATTTAGATGGCATCAACACCGTTGAAAACTTTGTATATGCTGACACACCAGAACAGGTCAACATACAAGCCTTACTGGATAACATTCGCGATCAATCACACAATGATCAGTGGGAAATGCAGACCCTCGCCCTTTCCAAGTTGTGCAATATACGCGCCCTGCCATTAAAAACCTTATTAGTGCAATTGGAAATACTCGGCGCCATTGAGCCCGCTTATAGCTACTATGCGGAGTATCGCTTTAAATTATTGGCCGATAAATCCACACTCATCCAACAGTTTGATGAACGACGCCAAGAGTTTTTAAAGCAGGTATTTGCAAACACAAAATTTAATAAGCTATGGGCTGTACCCGATTTGGATGCTTGCTATCAGAAAAATCAACTGGAACGCTCTCGAGTATTGGCTGCTTTAGAGTACCTTCATGATAAAAATCTCATTGAATTAGAAAGTAAGCAAATGACGGAGGTGTATCATGTTTCCAGTGACACCCTAAATAAACCGAATTTAAGCACTGAGATCTACCAGTACTTCAAAGACAAAGAACAAAAAGAAGTGAAACGTATCGCTGCATTAGTGCGCTTTTTTGAACTCGATAAATGTTTAACACGCATGCTGTCTTTATATTTTGATGATCCGGCATCACCTGAAAATTGCGGACACTGCTCCGTTTGTCGTGGCCATATCGCAACTTTGGAATACTCTCAGCCCCCTACTTGGCCCAGTGATGAAGTCATTAGCCGCTCACTCCAAGCGTTATCACAACATATTGAGACTCTACAGGCATTACCACTGAGCAATGAAACCTTGTGTCGGTTTTTCGCCGGCATGACCACACCGCTTATTACGCAGTATAAATTGAAAAAAGTGGAAGGGTTTGGATTGTGCGAGCACCTTCGCTATGAGGAGATAAAAACAAAACTGGCTCAGCTTCAATAAAATATAAAAGGGCCGATTGGCCCTTTTTTAAATCATTAACACTCATTTGTGTTTAATGTGCACATCGCGCTGTGGGAATGGCACTTCGATATTAAACTCTCTGAACACATCATCCAATGCCCAAAGATAATCTGAGGTTAATAGCGCCGGGCGCTTAACACTTTGTGCCTTCACCCAAACCAGTAAGGCAAAATCCAAGCTGCTATCGCCAAAGCCTGTCATTAATACTTGAGGGTCTCTATTTTGACCACTCAATGTATGATCAATCGTCAAGGCCGCATCCAATACGCAGCGTTTAACCAATTCTTTATCGGTACCATAGGCCACTGAAAATGGAATGCGAAATCGTCGTACATCTTCTTCCAATGTCCAATTGGTTACTCGGCCATTAATGAACTCTGAATTAGGCACTAAAATATCAACATTTTCACCCGTGCGTATCATGGTAGATCGAATATTGATCTCTTTTACCTCACCAAAGGTTCCAGACTCAAGCTCGATAAAATCACCAATTTTAATAGAACGGTCGAACAAAATAATAATGCCGCAAACAAAGTTATTAACGACATTTTGTAAGCCAAAACCAATACCTACACCCAGGGCACCAATCACGATGGCTAATTTGTCAAAGCTTAGCCCTAAGAAACTACTGCCAATTAAAAACGCCACTAGCAAAATAATATAATGGATAATGCGATTAATGGTATATATCTGCGCTTGATGTTCTTGACTGCTTGCACCATAACGGCCAATACTTTTACGCAAAATACGTGAAAACCAATACGCTGCAAGCATGGTAAGTAATGCCGCCAACAACATGCCAAGATGCAAGGTATAGTCGCCAATGGATAGCACGTTGAACGCCAATGCATTTTGAAATGACTGAAGATAATTCATTTATAACCACTTCTTAAATTTAAAAATACTGACTAATGACACACTTAAAGTCAGCATAAAACCCACTACAAAAAAATAACCATATTTAAATTTAAGCTCCGGTATATATTCGAAATTCATACCATATAAACCCACAATAAAACTCAAAGGTACAAAGACAGCGGTAATAACCGTGAGTACTCGCATGGTGCCATTTAACTTATGGGACGCCATGGATAACATGCTATCGAGCAAGTCACCGGTTAATTCATAATACATTTGTGTCAAACTGCTTAAGCGCTCGTTTTTATCCAGTACATCTTGTAAGTGATAACCCACTTCACTTTCGCTGGGTAACTTTTGAAAGGCTTTAATCAATGCCGTAGATGACTTTTCATGGTAATTAAAAATACGTTTTAATCGGCGTAAGCGCGTACGATAACCAGTTAGCTCTACCAATACGTCATCAGATAAAGCGGACTGAATATCATCTTCAATTTCTGATAGGGTATTCTCAAANTCCAGCATNACTTCGAGNTAGCGGCTNGCCATNGNATNAAGTATACGGGAGGCCAACAAAATAGGNGCATTGGTTAAATATCCAAGGGTCTGTGGATTATCCCACCAAGTATCCACACTCAGTGAACGGCTATGATGAAAAGTAATCATGAATTGCTCACCAATGAACAAAGAAACCTGTACATGCTCAACCGTTAAGTCCGCATCAAATACCTTGATGCCACGCTGCAAGACATACATATAGTTTGTAAACTGCTCCACTTTTGGTGGGTGACGCTTTCGATGAGCGTCAGATAAACTGAGATCATGGATGTTAAATAACTGGCAAATGTCATTTGGAATCACATCCCCCGTCACATCGATCCAGACCGAATCGCCTCCATCGGCATCATAATCCGCCAGCAGTTCTTGACCACCTGTGGATAGATTACCTGCTTTTACCAAATTCACCCGCACCATGATGAAACCTTTTTATACAAAACCATAATCCAGTATAGTGCATCAAGAAATAATCCGAATACAGACATTTATGACACCCCGTGCAACTAAGCATAACGGGTTACAAGATGTTTCATACAAGTAGGTCAATTATGAAAATATGGGTCGATGCTGACGCCTGCCCTGTGGTGATCAAAGAGATTCTATTCAAAGCCGCGAATCGCACCAAGATTCAAACTACATTATTAGCCAACCATTCCATGTCGGTTTTGAAATCCCCTTACATTCAATTTGTACAGGTAAGCCAAGGTTTCGATGAAGCCGATAACGAAATTGTCGAGCGCTGTGATATAGGCGACCTTGTGATCACCTCGGATATTCCATTAGCCGCGGATATCATTGCAAAAGGTGGCCAAGCATTATCACCAAGAGGGGAGCTGTTTAGTAAAGAGAACATAAAAAGCTTATTAGGCATGCGCGACTTCATGGATACTATGCGCTCAAGTGGTGAGCACACTGGTGGGCCTGCGCCTATGAATCAAAATGATCGCCAACAGTTTGCCAATCAACTGGATAAAATCATCAATCGTTACCAGCGAAGCCTGCCTTAAAGCCCCATAAAAAAACCCGCGGCATCTCTGGCGCGGGTATTCTTATTATTATTTTTAAACGTTTAAATTTTAATTATTCATTTAATTTAAAGTAATTTGGTAAAGGGTCGTCGTGCCCGATACTTCATTACCAACCGCGATAAGGTGTTGATCACCTCGGGTGAAGTATTCAATGGATTCTGGCCCTAGGTCCCCCGCCGCTTCATTGTAAACGCCATTATCACAATCGGTGCCATCAACCTGCGTACAAACATCCGCGGTGAAATCACGGTTATTAATATAGGTTAAGAATTTCGCATCGCTCGGATTGGATACATCGTAAGCGGCAATACCACCTTGACGTTCAAGTCCGATAAACGCCACGTGTTTATCGAAAATACTGGCCACTTCGATGGCTTCAGGTTCGATGCCTTTATCATCAGAGCGATCATCGTTATCTTGATTATCATTACTGGTATTAAAGTGGCTTGGTGTATTGGCTTGCTTAGATAGTTCATCGCCTGAATCAAATACCTGTTCGCCGCTCATATTCCAAATAGAGAAAGAACGAGCGCCATAGGTAAATACATTTTCATTAGCCGCCACGTCTTCTTGGTCCGCCACCACTTTAATGCGCCCTAGGGTATTTTTATTCGCAATGGTACCTTCGTCACCCAGCACCGCTTCATTCATCAAAGGATGCGCCGCATCGACATTTAAATCCTTGCCACGGGCTTCATCGGTATAAGAAATACAATCGTCAATTTCATTCATGTATTTAGTGGTGTCTTCATCATCGCCACCAACTTGATACTCTTTACCGTCCCAAGCATGGCCAGCGTCATCACACATTGCTTGTGTGGTTTCATAGATATACTCACGTCCGTCCCCTTCATTGGCACTTAATACATAGTCTTGGCCATTTACGGTAAAGGAGGCCAGGCTATCAGGCATGTAATAGCCTACTAATTGTGGGTAGCTGGCATAAGATAATAATTCGTCTTTATTGGTCACATCTAATTCATAGCCTTGACCACCATCAGCAACGCTAGCCCAGCTCTTAACACCCAGGCCTTTAATTGATTCAATCGTCGCGGTTGCAATATCAATCACGGCAAATGCGTTGTTTTCTTGCAACGCCACCACCGCTTTATTGTTGGATGTTATGGCGATGTATTCTGGCTCTAAATCTTGAGAAACACTGGCACCATGTGGCGCTGGCAAACGCACGTTATCTAATTCGTCATGACGTGACTGGCCTGCATTAAACGCATTAAAGTTAATTTGCGTGACAATCGCTTTTTCATCGGTATTACCCGCTGAAATATTAATCAAGGTCACAGAGCCTTCTGGGTCATTGCTGTAATCCCCACTAGGTTCACCTTCATTGGCCGCGATAATATACTGGGCATCATCTGTCATGGTGACCATGTCAGGCAACGCACCCGCGGTAAAGGTATTGAGTAAAGACAAATCACTGCTCTTATATAATGCAATAATGCCATTAGCTTGTTTATTGTCATTCTCAATGGCTACAGCCACTAAACCGTTTTTTGCCACCACTGAATTAGCCGCGCCAATATTAATATCCGCATAATTTGCCGCTGCTTGTAAATCAATATTACTTTGCTTAACGGGCTGGCCTTGTGCGTTAAAGCTTAAAACATCAATGCTTTTATCTTGCGCATTAACCACATACAAACGATCACTGGTTTGATCGTATGACACAATTTCTGCAGATGACGTATCAAATGCATTGCCTGACACATAGCGACCAATGACTTGTAAGTTCAAACTAGAAAATGTTGCTGGAGTGCTATCGGGTGTTTGTGTTTTTGGGTCTTCTACTGCGGCAGGCGTATCTGATGGCGTATTTTTATTGTCGCTGTCGCTGCCACANCCGGTTAANGCGGCCATGCCTGCGGCTAACAAAATGGTCATTAAAGAATGTTTCATCTGTCTCTCCCCTTTTTAGTTAAGGGGAGAGTACGACAGNTATGTGAATGAAAATTGACAGTATTATTTCAAATCTAATACAGAAATTAAGCCCNACTAAAAGCACATACTANGCAATCACCTTATGCTGTTTAAATTGCTCAATCTCTCGCGCGCTAAACCCCAGCTCTTGTAANACGTGCTGNGTATGTGCGCCAATTTTCCCTCCGGTATTATTNACNTTTAATTCTTTCATAATGGGGTTATTTAACTGTTTAACCTTATGTCCATTACTTTGAGCGGTGATTACCCAGTGTCGAGCCTGGGCATGTTCGCTTTGACTTGCCTCACTGAATGTCAACACCGGTTCCACACAGCAATCGAGCGCGGCAAATACCTCGCACCAATGATTAAAGTCATGCTGTAAAAACGCGTCACTCATCACTGCTTTAAATTCAGCAATGTCATCAGGCTTCTGGCTACCTGCCTTACCAATGTGTGCTTGTATGTTAAGGGTTTGGCACAGCTGCATTAAAAATGGCGGCTCTAAGGAGCCAACACTCATGTAGCGGCCATCTTGGGTTTCGTAATAATCATAAAAACTGCCACCATTAAGCATGGTGTTTTCCGCTTGTGGCTCGACGTCCCCACCTAAATAACCCGATGCAAACATGGCGTTTAAACTATAAGCACAATCCGTCATGCTGATATCCACATGCTGACCAAGACCGGTTTGTTCGCGCTCTATTACCGCCGCTAATATGCCCATGACTGCATGATGGGAGCCCCCTGCGATGTCAGCAATTTGCACCCCTTGAGGCACTGGCTTTTGCCCTTTTCGACGGGAGTAATCGGCCACACCAGACAAGGCTAGGTAATTAATATCGTGCCCCGCACGATCCTTAAGCGGGCCAGTTTGACCATAACCGGTAATGGAGCAATAGATCACACGGGGGTTGATTTCACGTAACTGCTCATAACCCAAACCTAGGCGCTGCATAACACCTGGCCGAAACTGCTCCAGTACAATGTCGTACTGGGTTAGCAGTTTTTTAACAATATCCAATGCTGCTATCTGTTTTAAATCCAGTGCCAAGGCCTGTTTATTTCGATTTAAATAACTGTGGGCCGCGCTTTGTCCAGTGGCATCTAGTGGTGGCAAAGCACGCACAAGGTCCGGACGGCTTGGGCTTTCAATACGCAATACATTGGCCCCCATATCCGCCAACATCAAGCTAGCATAGGGTCCAGGTAACAAGGTTGAGAAGTCTAGGATATTTAAGTTGGCTAAGGCTTGGCTCGACATAGGCTGATCTCTTTTTATTATTTGCCCACCTTATCAGGCTCTCTGATGTGGGCCTATACCTTGAACAACCAGAAAAATTGGCCAAAGCCAACAAACCATAAATGGCGAATATCATCTAATTTGTTGCACAAATAGCCGGACTTTGTATGATGAGCCATCGTGAATTTGGGTTCAGCTGTTGTATGAAAACATCCACCATTGCCAGTCATTATGCTCGAGCCGCCCTTGCTGGCGCACTTGCTCAGGGTCACGATGCCCAAGATATTTTAAAAAAAGCCGGTATTGGTCTCGAGGTATTGCACGAGCCTAAAGCTCGAGTTTACCCCGATAAAATGGCTAAATTACTGCGCATATTAGTCACCTTGCTCGATGACGAATTTATAGGCCAAGACCACAAAGCCAGCCCCCTTGGTAGCTTTGAGACCTTATGCCAATTGATCTTGCCTTGCTCAACCCTGGGTGAAGCCCTAGAAATGGGTACGCGCTACTATCGTTTGTTTGATCTGGCACTGCACACCCAGTTTGAGCAAGAACACAATAGCGGCGCCTTAGTGGTCAATCAGCACCACACTTGCCTAAACAAGTCTCGCTACCTCACTGAATTTCAGTTGATGTTATGGCACCGCTTATCCTGCTGGCTTACCGGTAAACGCATACCAATCAAAGTGGTTGAGTTTGCTTATCCAAGGCCCAGTCATGCCGATGAGTATCACTTATTTCTCTATGGTGAACACACCTTTAACCAACCCAGAACGCTTCTGCGTCTAAACCAGAGCGATCTCGATTTACCCATTATTCGCTCACGCCAAGATCTGCCCGAACTCATGAAGGAAGCCCCTTATGTGTTCCTAGTGAAACCCAATAACACCGCCAGTATTAATGCGCAGATTCGTCGAATTTTAGAGGTGAATACCGAAACTGAAATGCCTGATTTTGAATCGGTGGCCTATCAGCTCAATACCAGCACCCAAACCCTGCGCCGGCGGTTAAAAGACGAAGACACTTCGTTTCAGGCCATCAAAGATCAGGTACGACGAGACCTCGCTATTTGCCACCTGAGTGAGAGCAAATACAGCATCAATGACATTGCCTTAAAGGTGGGGTTCACCGAGCCGAGTACCTTTCACCGTGCCTTTAAGAAATGGACTGGCGTGACACCTGGGGATTACCGGGCCGGTGAAACTCAAGAAACCAATCCTACTGAGTTGGCTGAACCCTAAACTCTGATCTAAACCCTGTTAATAACAAATTGCGCCACTCTATCTGGTGTTTTTGATCATTGAGAGCCACGCCCTGCACTGCCATAGTGAAATCACGCATCAACTGATAATAACTATTTCATACAGAGGTTTGCCATGATCCCACGTAACTTATTCGACAGTGACCTTGAAGGCTTTCGCGACAGTGTTCGTAAATTTTTAGAAAAAGAAGCCGTACCATTTCATGCCCAATGGGAAAAAGATGGCCAAGTCAGCCGAGAATTATGGACAAAAGGCGGTGAAATGGGCTTTTTATGCCCAACGGCACCCGTTGAATACGGCGGCTTAGGCTGTGACTTTCGTTACAGCGCGGTGGTTATGGAAGAGATTTCACGCACAGGCTGCTCTGGTATTGGCTGGCCTCTACATAGCGACATCGTCATGCCTTACATTGAAAACTGGGGCACTGAAGAGCAAAAACAGAAGTTCATTCCCAAACTGATCAGTGGTGAAAACATCGGCGCCATTGCCATGACGGAGCCCGGCGCAGGCTCTGATTTACAAGGCATCAAAACCACTGCCATTAAAAAAGGCGATCATTACGTCTTAAACGGCAGCAAAACCTTCATCACTAACGGACAGATGGCCGACCTTGTTATCGTTGTGGCCAAAACCGACCCAACCAAAGGGGCCGCAGGCATCAGTTTGTTTTTAGTTGAAGCAGGTATGGAAGGCTTCGAAAAAGGCAGCAACTTAGAAAAAGCCGGCATGAAAGCACAAGACACCAGTGAGCTGTTTTTCAGCGACGTGAAAGTGCCCGCTGAAAACCTACTAGGTGCTCGTGAAGGCACTGGCTTTATGGCATTAATGCAAGAGCTGCCACAAGAGCGTCTTTTGGTTGCACTAACGGCGGTAGCCGCTTGTGAAGCCGCCATTGAGTGGACAAAAGATTACATCAAAGAGCGCAAAGCCTTTGGCAAGCCCATTTGTAAGTTCCAAAATACACGCTTTAAAATGGCAGAGCTTATTACCGAAACAAACGCTTTACGTGTTTATACCGACCGCTGCTTAGAGTTGCACCTAGATAAAAAATTGGATATTCCAACCGCCGCAGGCTTAAAACAAATCACCACAGACTTACAGTTTAAGGTGATGGATGAATGTGTGCAGTTGCATGGTGGTTACGGCTACATGACCGAATACCCAATCTGTCGTGCTTGGGCGGATAGCCGCGTGCAAAAAATCTATGCGGGTACCAACGAAATCATGAAAGAAATCGTAGCCCGTGCTGAGCTAGGCTAGTTTCGTTTCATTACAATAAAAAAGCCGCGATCATAATAAAATGATCGCGGCTTTTTTTATTCATGTGATTTTTTTTAAGACTCAAAACCTTTTTCACAGGTTTTTACACCTTGCGGAATATCAAACCAATCTTGTTTTTCACTGACCCAAATATGCACAGTGGGTTTAATAATTCGCGTATCCGATAAAGTACTGGGCTTCAATTTAAGCTTATTGGGTTCTTGCGGATTGTAATGGTACAAACGATTACCGCAGCTAGGGCAAAATTTAGCCGCGCTCGTATTTCCGCTGTCGGCTGGGCGCGACCAATCTTTCATTTCGCCGCTAAAACGTACGTCACTGGCATCTACCATGGCGGTAATACTAAAGGCACTGGTAGATAATTTTTGGCACTCTGTGCAATGACAAGCCGCCACTAGTTTTGGTGCGCTTAATAGTTCATAGGTCACCGCGCCACACTGGCATGCACCTTGAATTGGGTAAGCAATTTCTTCCATTATTGACTCCTATTTCGCGCCATAAACAAAAAAGGCGCATCCATGATGCGCCTTCTTAGGTTCAGGGTAAATATCTGCTGTTATTTTTCAGCACGACCCATGAACTTACGCTCTTCAACGTTAATCTTAATACGATCACCCGTAGAGATATGTTCAGGTACTTGAACGGTTAGGCCTGTTGATAATTGAGCAGGCTTGGTACGTGCAGTGGCTGAACCGCCTTTTAGAGATGGATCCGTCTCGACGATTTCAAGCTCAACACTGGATGGCATCTCAAGAGCTACAGGGTTCTCATCAACAATGATCACTTGAATACCCTTGGTTTCTTCATTGATGAATAGTAATTCTTCTTCAATGGCGTCTTTATTCAAGCTGTACATGGTGAAGTCTTCGCTGTCCATGAACACATACTCATCACCATCGGCATATGAGAAAGTAGAGGCACGACGAATTAAATCAGCTAGATTCAGCATATCCGAGTCTTTAAATGTTTCGTCGATTTTTTGACCGGTTACCACGTTATACATGCGCATACGGTACAAGCTACCACCAGCACGACCTTGCGGTACTGAACGTTCGATATCTCTTACGATATAGGCGCCGCCGTTATAGTCCACAGCAGTATTCTTTTTGATTTCACTGGCTTTAGGCATCTTGCTTAACTCTAAGATAAATTTGCGGCAGCATTATAATCTAATTGCCTTGAGAATAGAAAACACAATCTAACCACAAGCTGCAACCGAACGACCCAAGCACTACCCTTGGGCCATTATGTCTTGGGACCACTGCTGGGCAATATAATTAATGAACTGGCGAATTGCCGGTAGCTGGTAATTACGTGATAGGTACACGGCCCAAAGACTGGTGGCTGGTAGCGCATAATCAGATAACAGCCTTGTGAGCTGGCCCGATGCGATCAATGGGTTAGCCAGGTCACAAGGTAACTGCACAATACCTTTACCTCGCATGGCCAAACTGCACAAGGTGCCAAGCTCATTTGCCCGCACATTACCTTTTATATCCACACAGTAATGTTCATTGTCTTTAACCATACGCCAGCTGGTGTACTGTAAATGAGCTAGGCAGTTATGGGCCGCTAACTCCGCTGGCAACGTTGGTGTACCAAATTGATTGATGTATGCATTTGATGCGCAAATAACAGAGTCTAAGGTCATCAGTTTACGGGCGATCAAGTTTTCGTCTGGCTGATTCGTGTATCTAAGTGCAATATCGATGCGCTCATCCACTAAACGGGAAAAGCTATCCGATGCCAAAATTTCAATTTGTACCTGAGGATATAACTGAGTAAACCCTTCAATCACATCCAATAACAAGCCCTGCGCTAAGCCTGTTGGGGCCGTGATTCGAATCAGCCCAGACAGCTGCTGGGCCTGATGAAGAGCTTGTAACTCTAATTCACTGGCCTGATGCAGTATTTGCTCACACTGCTTTAACACGTCTTCACCCACAGCCGTCAAACTGACTTTTCGTGTGGTGCGATGCAGCAAACGCTGCTTCAACCACGACTCCACTTCTTGAACGTGGCGCGATACCTGTAAACGACTCAAGCCTAATTGTTCAGCCGCCTGTGTAAAGCTGCCCGTTTTTGCTACCTCTACAAAGGTAGCCATGGCGGTTAAGCGATCCATTTACCCACCCAATTAGCTAACTAGTAAGACACAATCTATATCAATTTTGATTATTTATCTCCAATTAGTTAGCTACTAATCTAGCTCCCACGTCATCAAACAATCCAAACACAGTCAAAACAGGAGCAAAACCATGAAAGTAGCCATTTTAGGTGCATCAGGCTGGATCGGTAACACCATTGCAAACGAAGCAAAATCACGGGGGCACCACGTTGTGGCCTTGGTTAGAGACCCGAGTAAACTCGAAGGCTCTGATTTTGAAGTCCGCAGATTCGACCTACAAGACAATCAAGCGAACCTTAATAAAGCCCTAGACGGTGTTGATGCACTCATCACCTCAATAGGTGGCCGAGCAAGTGGTCAGCACAATATCGTAAAACACACGGCTCAAACTCTGCTTACTCAATTACCAAGTAGCGGTGTGAATCGTTTACTTTGGGTAGGCGGTGCAGGCTCATTAGAAGTGGCACCAGGGGTGAGCTTAATCTCGACACCTGAGTTTCCAAGCGAATATAAAGCAGAAGCCACCGCGCAAGGAGAAGCCTTGGCGGTCTTTAAACACTCAAACGGCCCAGTAAACTGGACATTTATCAGCCCAGCTGCCGATATTTTCCCAGGTGATGCCCTTGGCCAATACCGCATAGGCGCTGAGCAACTACTTACCGACAATGAAGGACGTAGCCGTATCTCAGTATCCGATTACGCAAAAGCCATGATTGACGAATTAGAAGCAGGCCAGTTCCCACAGCAGCGTATTGGTGTGGCTTACTAGCCCGCTCTAAATTAGCTTAACTGCCTTTAAACAAGGCTAACCAAATGGATTGACCTTTTTTGTACTTCACCTTTTTTAAAAATGCCTTGCAAACTATTACACATGTAAACTATATTTACTTCACATGTGTAATAGTTTGGCAAAATCATGGATCAACGTCTTTTTTATCTGCTTAATCTCGCTCGTCAGCGTGTGTATAAATACGCTGACCAACATACCGAAACACACCTTGGCATCAGCATTACGCAACTAGGTGCCCTTTTGCTGATTCAGCAAAACGAAGGGTGCTTACTAAAAGAGATCGCCAAAGAGCTAAACCTCAATAACTCAGCATTAACGGGCCTTGCTAACCGTATGGAACAAAACGGTCTGGTCACACGCAAACCCTGCGAGTTAGATGGTCGCGCCTCACGCATGTACTTAACGGCACTCGGTCGTGAAAAAGTCCAGCTAGCAGTACCGCTTATTAAGCAACTGAACAGTGCCATGAGCGCAGGGTTTAGCGACGACGAAATAAAAGTGATATTAAAATTTTTAAACCACTTACTGACTGCGTTTTAGTCACTGTGATTTGCGAGGATAGTTATGAATATTCAAGCCGTAGAAAAATCAGCATCAACACAGCCACAAGACATTTTCATTGAAACAACCAGCGGGCGAAAAATCGGCGCACGTATTTTCAAGGCAGAGCATGCCACATCCGTGGTCATCATTGCTGGGGCCATGGGTGTGGCCCAACACTGTTATGAAAAATTTGCCAAGTTTTTAAACTCCAATGGTCATCATGCCATTACTTTTGACTATTATGGCTACGGCCAATCCATCGACACCCACGTGAAACACTGCAATACCGACATACTTGAATGGGGCCAACAAGATTGTAATGCAGTGATTGAATACGCCAAAACTCAATTTAATTCATTGCCCGTGCAATGGATTGGCCATAGTGTTGGAGGTCAACTTCTGGGGATGACATCCAATATTAACCAAGTCAGCAACGCCATAACGGTTGCTTGTGGTAGCGGTTATTGGCGTCAAAACTCGCCCCCAACAAAGCGCGTGGTTTGGTTGGTCTGGTATATTTTAACGCCCACATTGGTGCCATTAATGGGATATTTCCCCGGTAAAAAATTAAACATTGTGGGTAATTTACCTGGGCGCGTAATGAAGCAATGGCGTCGTTGGGCATTAAATAAAGATTATGCAGTGGGTGCAGAAGGTAAAGTTATGCAAGCTCAGTTTGATAACGTGACGGTACCGATCACATCGCTTTCGTTTAGTGATGATGAAATGATGTCTAAAGAAAACATTGATTCATTACATCGCTTTTATCGTGGCTCAGATGTCACCATGATCCGTGTCACCCCAAAGCAATTAGGTGAAACCTTTGTAGGGCACTTAGGCTGGTTTCGTGAGAAATTTAAAGACTCTATTTGGGCTGGGCAAATTTTGCCTTTGTTAGAGCGCTAAGCTGCATAACTTATTTATACACAGAAACAATATTACATGGATTTCCACCTTCGCGGGAAAGACGCATTGTACGAGGGTTTACCCAAAACATTCGCTACGCTCACGGGGCATGCAACCCCGCGCCCGACTTAATATTTTCGGGCGCAGGGCACCCTGGTACAATTAAATTACACCATCTAGAATTAAGCTATACCGCCTGCAAATGTCGCATGATTAATTGCACATTCTCTTGGCCACGAAATTCATTCACATCCATTTCAAATACCACATGCACCCGTTGCATATTCATCACCATGGCCGGTGTAATTCCATGACGTTCAATGCCAAATAAAATCGCGTCAACCGCTAAATGGTTATTAGGTATTTGTAACGTGAGTTTCAAATGATTTTTATCCGCACCCAATAAACGGTGATTAATCACAGTAAACGTTTCATCAAATAATGGCTCGGGGAAATTCTGCCCCCATGGCGCCATAAATCGTAATTGACGAGCAAGGTTAATATTAAAGTCCTGTGGTGAAGGGGCGCCATCCGTTATCACTTGGTTTACTAACAACTCTGGCGTTAACAAAGTTCTTGCTACCTGCTCAAACGCTGCTTCAAATTCAGGCAAATGCTTTTGTTTGATCGACAGCCCAGCCGCCATGGCATGACCACCAAACTTGTTTAACACATGGGGGATTTTTTTCGCCACCAGATCCAGCGCATCACGTAAGTGAAAACCCGGAATTGAGCGGCCGCTACCTTTTAGTTCAAATTCACCATCAGTCATCTCTGCATCGCTTAAGCCATCTTGGGCTGGTGCAAAGGCAATCACAGGGCGGTATAATTTTTCTTTTATACGCGAAGCTAACAAGCCAATCACGCCTTGATGCCATTGCGCCTGATACAAACACACACTCACATTGCCATCTGCATGAACGCTAAGCAGCTCTAAATGCTTAAGCGCTTCTTGCTGCATTTTCCCTTCGACCAGTTTACGATCTTGGTTTAGCTCATCTAACGATTGCGCAATCATTAACGCACGATCCAAATCTTGCGCCAGTAAACATTCAATGCCCACGCTCATATCATCCATGCGTCCTGCTGCATTTAAGCGTGGGCCTAAAGCAAAACCAAAATCCTTACTGGTGAGCTGTGGCGGGTTCTTTTTTGAAACCGTTAACAAGGCTTGAATCCCAGGACGGGCAAAGCCTGAGCGAATTCGGCGTAAACCTTGTTCCACTAAAATGCGATTATTTTCATCCAGCGGTACCACATCCGCCACGGTTGCTAACGCCACCAAATCTAAATACTGGGCCATATTAGGTAAATTGTTTGCATCACGGCCGTGTTTTATTAAGGCGGTGCGCAGTGCACACATCACATAAAAAATCACCGCACAGCCACAGGCCGACTTAGATGCAAACTCACAACCAGGCTGATTCGGGTTCACAATGGCATCGGCTGTGGGCAGGGAATCCGCTGCTAAGTGGTGGTCAGTGACCAAGACCTTGATGCCTAAATCTTGTGCCCGTTTAACCCCATCAAAACTGGCGATGCCGTTATCCACCGTGACAATTAAATCCGGTGCAAAATGCTGCTGGGCATAATCCACGATCTCAACCGACAGCCCATACCCAAATTCAAAACGATTAGGCACAAGATAGTGTACATTCTGCGCTCCCATTTGACGCAACGCATCCACCGCCAGTGCAGTACTGGTGGCGCCATCTACATCAAAGTCACCTAGGATTAAGATTTTTTGCTGCTCATTAATCCCTTTGATCAATAAATCACAGGCCTCGGCCAGACCTTTTAAAGCCTGTATATCCAATAAGGTTTTCAATGAGAACTGTGTGTTCCCCTCATTTAAACCACGAGAATGGAAAATTCGCTCTAATAAGGGCAGACTGGAATCAGATTCACGACGTATAATTTCTATATTCATGACGGCAATTGTACGCAGTCGCGCTATAACGAGAAAGCAAAGATTATGACCCAAACTAATATCCAGCTACTGCTCACCGGTGACGAAATCATGAGTGGCGACATCATCGATAGCAACAGCGCCATGATCGCCGACCATCTTGCGAGCCTAGGGTTACGCCCACGTAAAAAAGTCACCGTGGGTGACTTGCTAGAAGATTTAGTCAGTGAAATGCAGCAACTAAGCCAGCGGGCCAGTGTATTAATTGTAAACGGCGGCCTAGGGCCCACCGAAGACGACAAAACCGCTGAAGCCTTAGCCCAAGTAATCAACTCACCCTTATGTGAACACCCAACCGCCATTGCGCAAATTGAAGCCTGGTGTGAAAAACTGAACTACCCCATGAACGATGCCAACAAAAAACAAGGCATCTTGCCTAAAGATGTCGGCATCTTAGAAAACACCAACGGCAGTGCACCCGGTTTTTATTGTGAACACAATAACTGCCTCATGTTTTTCACTCCAGGGGTACCCAGCGAGTTAAACGCCATGATGACCCATAGCATTTTACCCATGCTAGAACAACGCTTTGCCAACATAGAACCTCACACCACCAAACGCTTACAAGTCTTTGGCATTGGTGAGTCTTCTCTACAATTAAAATTACGCAAACATATTCCTGATTGGCCAAATGATATTGATATGGGATTTCGTGCGGCTTATCCGCAGGTGGAAGTCAAAGTCACCGCCCACTCAAAACAAGCGGAAGAAAAAATAGACGGCTTAACCCAACAAATTAAACAGGTTTTAAAAGGGCATGTGATTGGTGAGGGGGAGGTTCAATTACCTGAAAGCTTGGTAACGCTTTTGATTGAAAAACAGCAAACCATCACCACGGTAGAATCCTGCACCGGCGGTTTGATTGCATCCAAGATCACATCGGTAGCGGGATCATCGGCTGTATTTGGCGCAGGCTTTGTCACCTATTCTAATGAAATGAAAACCACCATGGTGGGTGTAAGTGAAACCACGTTAGAACAATACGGCGCCGTATCAGAAGAAGTGGTGATTGAAATGGCACAAGGTGCACTTAACAAAAGTAATAGTGATTGGGCTGTAGCTGTCAGCGGCATTGCAGGCCCCGGGGGCGCTACTGACGACAAACCCGTTGGTACGGTTTGGGTGGCTTGGGGTGATAAAGTTAACATCAAAACCGTGAAGTTATTTTTCCCGTTTACTCGTGTACGCTTTCAGGAATATGTGGCCAGTGTCGGATTGGATTTGATTAGGCGGGAGTTGTTAGGTATTGAAGGCAGGCCGAATTATTTTCCAAAATAATATTATTACAAACTAATTCATGGAGCGAATATGAAAATCTTTGTACCACCAATTGAAATCAAAGAAAGTGAAGGATTTACGTCTGAAAATGACATATT
>NYTP01000032.1 GCA_002683575.1 Bermanella sp. | reverse complement strand
CAATTATGATGCACTTAGTTTTAACATAGATACGCATTAGATTCACCTGCGAGGCTGTATGAGCAATCTTATTTCATGCGCGCAATACGATTATTTTGAAATTGCCTGCATGCACCATTATGAGTTAGAAATCACCCTTAAAAACACAAAGCAAGTAATAGGCATTGCTCATAACCTTAAAGTAGTAAAAGAGGGTAATGTTCGTAAAGAGGTGCTGATGGTGTTACTACCATGCGATGAAGAGATGACCATCGCATTAATTGATATTAATAAAATACGAGCCATCAAAGATAATCCGCACTTTCGTGAGGTGAGACTAACCAGAGTCTAAGTATTTTATTGATACATAAGAAAGCTCGCTAGCAGGTCAAACCCTCACATCAAATGGATCATCCCCTCAAGGACAGAAACGTGAAACAACTCATCATCGCCTGCATTGGTTTAGCGACGTTAATACCCGTTAATGCGGATGAAAATAAATTTTCAATTTCGTTAGGTGAAAAAGTGATGGCTAGCAAAGTCACATTCGAAACTAGCCCCAACGAATCCGTTTCACCCTATGCACATGCAACGGGCATATTTACTAATATATCTTATTACCAAACCCCATCCATATCCTATGCCTTTGAATACGCGACGTTTCCCAGTGCGAGGCCAGGTAAACTTGTTAAATTCACCATGGGAACCGCAACTACGGAAGAGGCATTTAGTTCAAATGTTAAGCCGAAACAGTATCTTAGTTGGCAGGGGCAATACACCTTTCGGCCGACTAAGACTGTCAGGCCCATTGTACTGGCAGGTTTGACTTACCTTAAAGCTGATGTGACTGATGAATATACCTTAGAATCTAACGGCAGACTTATGATAAACGCAAGTGGTACCACAAGTGATTCTACTTTGGGTCTCGTTTATGGGTTCGGTCTGGATATTAATTTCTACACAGATGTATCGTTCGTTTTGGATTATCGCATACGACCAGACATCGCTGATAATTCAGTTGATGAAATAAACGGTTCATTAAAATATCAATTTTAAATCCTAACCAGGCAAATACTCTTTTAACCCCTGCTCACTCTCTGGGGTGAGAATAATCTGCTGGGCTTGAGGGTTGTTGTGATACTGGCTTAAGCCCATACGCTGTACCCAATACATTAACAACGCTTGGCGCACATGCTGAGTTTTGCGATACCCCTTATTGGTATGTTGCATATCGTAATCGAGTGCGATGATGCGTGCGCGGTTTTCATCCAACCTTGGGTCAGGCATAAACTCGACGGTTAGCAGGTTATTCCACACTTGATCTTCAATATCAAAATGATCCGCGCCATCTAATAATCTAGCGGGACTATCAGGCTGAAAACGGCTTAACACGAAATCACGATAGTCGTGATTTTTTTCACAATATCCCCGAACATGCCAGCGCATACCATCAAACACCAAATGATGGGGTTGGATAATACGGCTGGAGAAATCTGGATTGGACACTGATGCATAGGCAATTTCTAAGCGTAAGTTTTCGCGTATCGCCTGCAGCACAGGACGAATCAATGCAGGTTGTAAATTTCGATTAGGCAATTCTAAACTTGAGACGGTTTCACTGTTGGCCATAAACTGCATGTAATCTTGCAGGCTGCCATTGGTAAACTGAGCAATCATGTTCGCGCTGGGCTGATAGCTGCCACTTGCGCCATGGTATTGGATGTTGTCTGGGTAGAGGTTTTTATATTTTTGAATCACCACCTTGGCCAGCTTTTCACCCAGCTCAAATTGTTGTGCTAGGTGTTTGGGATGAATTCGCCCTTCCCAAATTAACAGTAACTCTAAAAACGCAAAGCGCTTTTGATCAATGGCAGAGTTACTTTCTTTTTCGCTAAGGTGGCTGGCCATGTGATTTCCTTATGCTTTTTATTTTTAAATTTTCCATTACCCATCACACCATGAGCGACTACAGCTCAAATTGGGTTTGAGGCTTCTCTTCTTTGCTTTCATCCGCTGAGGCTTTGGCAGGAGTCGTTGCTTTTTTTGTGCTAACGGCTTTGGTTTCGAGCTCTTCAAATTCCAGTTCGGCGCTGTCAGTTACACTGCTGGCCAATTCTTTTTTGGTGCGCACACCCAAATCTTTAAATTTATGCGCTTGGCTAATTAAATTACCACGGCCTTCTTTTAGCTGGCTCCATGCTTTGTCATAGGTACCTTGAACCGTATGTAATTGAGCACCCACTTTTTCCATGCTTTCGACAAAGCCCACTAATTTATCGTGTACTTTTGCCGCTTGGTCGGCCAGTTGTTTGGCGCTTTTGTTTTGGCGCTCTATGCTCCACAAACTGGATACCGTACGTAAACTCGCTAATAATGTAGTGGGCGTCACCACCACAATGCGCTGCTCAAACGCATCGTTAAATAATTTATCATCGTGTTCAAACGCCACCATAAAAGCAGGTTCAATGGGCATAAACATGAACACGAAATCGGGACTATTGACACCGGGTAGCTTGGCATAGGATTTATCTGCCAAGGTCTTGATGTGCATACGCACCGCATCCACATGTTGTTTTAAATTACGGATACGATCAGTGTCGTTTTCAGCGTTAATATAATCCGTATAAGCATTTAGAGAAACCTTGGCATCCACCACAATGTGCTTGCCTTCGGGCAAGTTAATAATCACATCAGGGCGATAGCGAGTGCCTTCATCATTATTAATACTTTTTTCACGTACGTATTCTTCGCCCTGGCGCAAACCGGATTTTTCTAACACGGTTTCAAGTACGAGCTCACCCCAGTTACCCTGGGTTTTCTTTTCACCACGCAGGGCGCGCGCAAGGGAGGCCGCCTCTTCGGTGATTTGCTTGTTTAAATTATGTAACTCACCAATTTGTGCTTTTAATGCTGCGCGGTCTTTACTTTCTTCTACGTAGGCATCGTCGACTTTTTTCTTTAAACCTTCGAGCTGTTCTTTAAATGGGTTTAATAAATTAAACAAACCCTCTTGTGAAGACTGCTTAAACTGTTTGTTTTTTTCTTCAAAGATTTTATTGGATAAATTCTCAAACTCTTGGCTTAACTGCGTTTTATTGGCTTGCAGTAATTCGAGTTTTTCTTGCAGGTTTTCTTGGTCTTTTTTGCGCTCGACCTGCTCTTGATTTAGCTGGGTTTTTAATTCACCCATTTGATTATGCAATTGCTCGATTAGGGCTTCTTTTTCTTGCAGCTTGTGCATATCAAGCTGGCGTTGCTCTAAGGTGGCTTGTTGATGTTTTAACTGGCCTTGGGCTTGGTTTAATTGCGTGCGATATTGCTCAAGCTGATCTTGGCATTGGCTCAAGGCCTGCTGGCTTTGTGTGAGCTGTGTTTCATTATACTGGGCTTGGTTCTCACTTAACGCCTTATCTGTTTGAGCTTGCTGAAGAGCTTGACGATATTCCTCTTGGCGTTGCTCTAGCTGATTCTTTTCGGCTAATAAGCTTTGACGTTGCTGGCTAAATTGGCGCTGCATCATAAATAAACCACCGCCAAAGGCGGCAATTAAACCAGCATAAATCGCAATTTCTAGGGGCATCACACACTCTCACATCATTAACCAATCAACCCCGCAAGCTTATCAAATGCGTGCTTGGGGCACTATGCGGATTTTGCTTTATTGCAAGTCAGCTTGCAGGTGCCAAATACGCCCTTGGGCATCATCACTGATCAACAGGCTACCATCTTGTGTTTGAGCGATGTCCACTGGGCGTCCTAACTTTTTACCCTTTACCAGCCAATTGACCAATACCTGATGTTTGGTCACCTTGTGTTTATCATCAAACCAATAGGCGCTTAAGCGATAACCGACTGGGGTGGTGCGGTTCCAGCTGCCATGTTCCGCGACTAATAAGGCGCCTTTTAAGGCCGTCATATTGCCTGTGTAAAACATCATCCCCAGTGGCGCACTGTGGGCTTGAATGGCAACCACAGGAGACTCATAGCGAAAGTCTTTGGGCTGGGCGCGTAAAATGTCGTGGTCGGTTTCACTGATATCACCATGTTTAAACGGAAACCCGAAGTGCTGACCAGGACGATCTACCCGATTAATTTCACAAGGGGGCGTATCATCACCCATCCAGTCGCGGCCATTGTCGGTAAACCACAATTGCTCTGTATTGGGCTGCCAATCAAACCCCACACTGTTTCGCACGCCTTGGGCAAGGACCCTATGCTTAAGCTTGCCGTTGGTTAATGCGTTTATATCTAAAGACAGTATTGTGCCAAACGGTGTATCACCGGATTGCGGATAAACCAGACACACATTACAAGGGGCACCAATCGGCACAACTAAGTTGCCTGTGTGCGGATCAAATGCAATGAACTTCCAGCCGTGATGGGAAGCACTGGGAAGCCCATCCGTGAGCAGCTCAAGTGTCACCGGCCCTTTTGTGATGGCACTCTGCGCGTCTTTCAAACGATATATACGGCTCACCGCTGATACGAACAAATCCCCCTGTTTATTGAGCGCTAAGCCAGATGGCATGGTTAAACCACGGGCAATGACTTTCACCTTGCCATCAGGTAACACCGCATGCACTAAACCCGCATGGCGTGAGCCCACAAACACCGTACCGTTATCACTGATGGCCATTTGTCGCGCATTGGTCACGCGGGCAAATTCACTTAAACGAAAACCATCCGCTACCTCAGGTGTGGCTAGTACGTGATTCATGCTTAGCACACAGCTGAATACCATCAAAAGTATTGGGTTTAATCGGTTAAACATCTTAGTCCCTGCATCTAATTACCTGACTTAAACGTACAAGTGAGGACTGCTAAACTCAAGAAAAACCCTTTATTAGCTAATAAGCGAGCCACATGAACAGCCAAAGCGCGTTATTTTCACGTTACATCAAAACCTTACCACCAGGTGAACTCACCTGGATTGGAGTGCGCCCTGCTCGGCGAGAAGCCATGCAATCATTAACGTGTACACAGGCTGTTGAAGAACTGGGTTTACAAGGGGATCACCGCATGGATAAAACCCCAGGATCGGGCCGTCAGGTGACGCTCATCAGCGAAGAATTTATTGCTCAGATCAGCCACTATCTAGGAGGAAAACCGGTTTTACCTGAGCAATTACGACGTAATCTTGTGGTTAAAAATATTAATTTAAATGCTCTACGTTATCAGAACTTTCAAATTGGAGACGCCATTTTTCAAGCCGGTGCCTTGTGCCACCCTTGTTCGCGTATGGAGCAAGCCCTAGGTCAAGGCGCGATTGCTGCCATGATGGGTTACGGTGGTTTATGTTGCAAAGTGATACGTGAGGGGGAGATAAAACTAGGCGATCGTGTGGAGTTAATCACCCCGCAGCAAGCTTTGTTTTAATTCAAGTTTCAATTCAAGTTTCAATTCAAGTTTTAATTCATAGCATTATTTAACAGGACACGGGAAAACCTATGAGCGCCTTACCCGAGCACATTATTCACTGCCCCTATTGCAATGAGACAAACGAGATATTGATCGAGTTCAGTGAAGAAGGTGAAACACAAGATTATATCGAAGACTGCCAGGTATGCTGTCAGCCCATTCATATTATTGTGCAAATGGATGGACGTGGGCAGATGGAAGTAATCGCACAAGGGGAGGATGAGGTTTAAAGATAATAAAACTTAAATACCGGGTCGGCCTAAAATCAAATTTGTTGATCTTTGATATGAGTGTTACACACCATTTTTTGCACAATCACTGGTATTTGGTTATATGTGGATTCAAAAGTGTCCACGACATTGAATCCATATCGCTGGTAAAGTGATTTCGCGGGTTGGTTCGTGCTGACAACATATAAATAGGGTTCACTTTCCACACATGCCAATAAAAATTCAAGCATGCATAGGCCTATCCCTTTTGCTCTATATTCTGGATGCACAAACAAAGCACGAATTTCGTTTCCATTAATAGCACCAAAACCTAAAATTCTACCCTGCTCTTGATACACATATATTTCTGATGCCATCAGCCCACTGAATCTTAAATCATCTTTGTGAAGTGGTAGAAGCGTAAAGGGCTTGTCTTCAAATTTAAGCTCATCAAGTTTTGAGCGATCATAAATATCAACGATAGCGGCAAGATCATTTTGTTTAAATATTTGAATACTCATTAATTGATACAAACCACTATTTAAATCCCTATTTATGTTTATATTGTGTGGCGCAATAACCGCGACTGATATTAGGGTTTCTGATTTTAAGGTGTTTACTGGTTCGACCGCTCACTCGCTTACGCCAAAGGCGAAAGCTACTGGGTTTAATGGATCGACGCATTAGAGCAATGACGCCCGCTTCAGATAAACCATACTGCAGTTCGATGGCTTCAAACGGTGTGCGATCTTCCCAGGCCATTTCGATTATGCGCGAGGTATCTTCTTCGGTAAAGGTGTGGTTTATAGAGTGCATGGTGGCGGTAATTAGGCTTATTAATTTATCTTTTTACGCTGCACGCCCCATAGTGGATTACTTTCACAATACCGTTAACTTAATTAGCAATATTGCTGATAGAGATCGCAGGCGACCTCCACTACCGTGGCATGACGTTGGGCTAGGCGTGCATGGTTCTTGTCATATCCGCCACCAATCACAGTGGCCACGGGTACGTGCCGAGATAGGCATTCTTGCAACACAAGTTCGTCTCGTGTGGCCACCGCATCCCAACTTATGTCTAGATGACCAAGCTCATCATACTGCCAGATATCCACACCCGCATCGTACAATACTAAGTCTGGTTGTTGCTCATCGAGTAGCTGGTTTAAAGTACGCTTTACCACCGTTAAATAATCAGCATCATTAAGGTGTTTATCTAAGCCCACATCGAGATCACTTGGGTGCTTGCGAAATGGAAAATTCTTTTCACAATGAATGGAGCAGGTAAACGCACGGGGTTCATCCTTTAACATGGCCGCGGTGCCATCTCCTTGGTGTACATCACAATCAAAAATCAGTACCCGCTTAACCTCTCCCGATGCCAATAAAGTTTTAGCGGTATAAGCCAAATCATTAATCAAACAAAAACCTGAACCAAAATCAAAGTGGGCGTGATGTGTGCCCCCTGCTAGATGGCTGGCTAAGCCATGTTGAATGGCCAGACGCGCTGCCAGTAAAGTCCCATTTGGTGCCGTAAATGTTCGCTCGATTAAGCCGCGGCTCCAAGGTAATCCAATACGACGCCATGCTCTGGGCTCCATTGTATTGTGAAACAGCTCATTTAAGTATTGAACCTGATGGACAATGGCAAGGTCATCAATACTGGCGAGCATAGGTTGGTGAAGATTGTCAGGAGTGACCAAGCCTTGTGCATGTAGATACTCATACAAGCGGACAAACTTGCTCATAACAAAACGGTGGTTATCAGGAAACGGGCAGGAATAATTTGGGTGGTAAACTAATGGCAACATAGCATGTTTATATGGCAGATTAACGAAAAGATTCTTGCATAAAACGCTTCATGCCTTGTTTGTTTAGCCCTGCGTTAAATATATCTTTAAACGCCAAACCCTCTTCATTTTTTTTGAAGCATAAATACAGGCTTTTTTTATCCAGCAAATTTGGATGCATCTCAACCGAATCTTTTACCGCCATCAGCTCCTCATCATGACTGAGCCAATATTCAAATACTTGCTCGTCAATCACAATAATCGGCACACGCATTCGTGAAAGTTTTTTTATATTCTCAGCATCACTTACCGCTTCATCTGCATTTATATTTCCTGAGGCAATACGAGCGTCTAAACCAGGACTATTCACATAGCCTCGCACAACGCCGACACTTTTAAGTTGCGCAATATCATTCAGATTTTGCCATTCAATGGGATTATCTTTGCGTTGCGCGAAGCCCAAAGGGCTAAAACCAATGGAATCAGAAAACGCGCATTTTTCAGTGAGAGATTGATCAAAGTACTCTGGGAGATACCCCAGGTACTTACTTTTTGGGTCCAGACCCATTTTTACCGCTCGGGCCCAGGGGAAAAAATCCACCTTTAGGGTATAACCCATGGCGGAAAATACCTTTTTAGCATGTTTAATAACGTGACCTTGATTAGGCAAATCTTCCCCTGTATAGGGGGGCCAATCGAGGCTCGCCATATAGATTTCGTTGTCAGTGGCTTGGCTTAATGGGGTCAAACAAATGATAACGACAGCAATCAACATACTTTTTTTGGTAGTTTTCACAATCACCTCGCTAGAGCACATCTGTTCGATAAATAAAATAAAGCCATCTTATGATGACTTTATTTTAGCACTAAAATAAATCTTTCAACTTTTCTTTGGCTTTTCGCTCAAGTTCTTTTCTTTTACGCTCAGCGTCTGCCTTGGCTTTGGCTTTTGCGCGGGCTTTTTCTGCATCGGCTTTGGCTTTTGCTTCGGCTTTAAGTTGATCTTGGTAGCTGGACAGTTCTTGCTTACCCAGTTTTTCAAGCGCATCCCCTTTACTGGCAAGATTACCCTCGGTGAGATTGAGTGACTTCAGCTGTGCTTGATAATCACCGGCATAGCTCATGAGCTTATCATTGAGTTTGGCTTTGATTTTATTTTCAAGTTCTTGTTGTTTTTGTGCAATACGCTGATCAAATGCCGAATTAAGCTGTTTGTCTAGGTCGCTATTAATGCTCATGCTCGGATCGGTTAACGGCCCTTTTGCACGGCCATTGACCACAAAGGTGTCTATCGTTTTAAGGGCTGCCACCATTTCTTTGGCTAACATAGTGCGATCTTTACTGCTAAATGTAGCTTGATTAAAACGGGCTTGGCCACTGGCACTTAGCTGGCCATCAATCAAAACCCCTTTGGCAGAAACATCAGTGACACTGTTATCCATACGTAAACCCGCAAGTCCCAGTTTCACTTTATTTAGCTGCCAGTTTTGCACTTCTAAAGTAAAGCTGTCTTTACCAGGAGAGGTTCTATGGTCAAGCACACCATTAATCGTTAACGAATCAATATTTCGTAAATTTACCCCTTTACCTTTAACTAACGTTGGACGGTTAATCACGTCTTGTTGATGGGTAATATCCAGTACATTCACCGCAACATCCCCTAACGATTGAGCCGGCTGGCCTACTTGAGGCAGGCTCATGGTGAAGGTCAACGTTTTTACCCAGAAGTCCGGTTGTGGTCGGTCGGTTTCAAACTGCACATAACGGCCTTCTAAGCGCTTGGCTTTTAATTCAGCTTTTGCGGCTTGAGTGGCTTCATCCACTAATAAGGGACGCACTTTTTCATAATACTCTAAGGTGGTTTGAGCATAACCGCCAGCATCTTCACCAAATAATAGTGCGGTTAAATTACTAGCCCCAGCACCATCCAATGTGTATTTACTTTTTATATTATTTAGATCTTGTTTAGGCGCCGCTTTTAGAGCATTAAATTTTTCTTTCATATCCGACTTGCCCTGTGCAATGGCTTGCTTGGCGTCGGCAATAGCTTGTTTGTCTTGCTTAAACTGATTTCTTAACGCGTCGAGTTCTCTTTTACGTTGCTTAAAGTCTTCTAAGTTTTTAAATTTACCGGTTAACAGTTTATTCAACTGCACTTCGTATTGTTTAATGGAGTCTTCTGTGGGTAAGTTTGCTAAAGATTGCTCAATATTTTGGCTGTGGCTTTCATAGGCCTTTTCAAACGCGTCGCCAGCTTGTTCAGTCAGCAAGGATTCACGCTCTAAGATTTCATCAGCACTGGGCAGTGTTTGACTTTTTGGCTCAGCCGATGTGTCATTAGCTGCAGGCTTGCTATGCGCCGATGAGGACTTTTCGGTTTGTTTTTTATTGGTTTTTTTAATGGCACCGGACTCGCTTCGTGGTGTACCGGTGGCTACCCCTTCTAACGATAATTGAGGAATAATGGCTTTACCCAATAACAACGGAAAAGGCTCTATATTTGCCACGGCCGTTTCAAAGCTGACGATATTTTCCATGGGCTTGTCTTTATCGGTCAGCTGCACACCGCTAACGGTAATGGTCATAGGGTTTAAACCAAATGACACATCTGCCACATCCACTTTTGCACCCAGAGCACGACTACCAAAGCTTTCTATGGCAAGCTTGGTTAACGGCCCAGCCGCAAATAGCCAAAAACAAACAATTAAGGCACTGACAATAATAAAACCAGCTAGGCCAGACCAACGAATCCATTTTGTCATGTTAGGCTCCTAATCGTTCATATGCTTGATAAAACTTGCTGGCTTTTAAAAATTTCACAATTTTTAATTTTTCAAACCACGCCATCAGTTTTGAACGATACAGCTTGATTAAAATACTGAACACAATCCAAACCGGAATAAACAACACACACGACAATACAACACTGCCCAATAATAAGGTGTGATTAAACTTAAATGCACGCCACACATCACTTTGATACATGCCTGTCCACACAGCTTGTAAATCAGGGTGCGCTAATAACTGCTCACCAATGGCGATGGAAACCGGATCAAGTAAAAATGCTAACAGGGCGAAAATCGCGCTGGCAAAAAAGAAACCACCTAGGTTCACACGAATCAGACACACCAATAAAAAAATGAATAAGTTGTGTAAGCTGAAAAACGGGGTGAGGCCGATAAAAAGCGCAAAGGCAAAACCTAAAGATATTTGACCGGGGGAAGCGTCGCTGTTGAGTATTTTTAATAATTTGGCAAGCATGGCGAGCATGAATGGGTCCTTTTAAAAGCTTTAGCTTATTCATAAGTCTAGCGGGTATTGGGGCAGGAATAAACGCTGCATCAGCGGAATACTCCGTTATACCCCATGTTAGTGGAACCTACTGGTTTTTATGCGCTTTAAGATAGGTACAAATGTCTTTGAATACAGGATTCAGTAATCGTCCAAATTTTGAAATACCACCCACTAAGTGTCGGTGGTTTACACCTGGGTAGGTAATATGCTGATGACCCACCGCAAGGTGCTTGAGCATCTTGGCAAAGCGCTCTGAATGATAGGGCCCTACTGTTTCATCGGCTTCGCCATGAATTAAACACATAGGCGGCATGGCTTGAGTGGCTAGATTAATCGGGTTGGCCTCATGGGCATTGTGTTCATGGCCAAGGTCGATGCGCTGTTCACTGATGTCATGTAAGGTGACGCCATCAAATTTACCCACAACCAAGGGGTCATCTAGGGGTAAGTCATAGGGGCCGGCTAAGCCAATACAAGTACTGATGACGCTGCGCGATTGCGCGCGGGCTAAGTAACTGGGGTCACTAGCCAGCATAGCCGCAGTATGCGCACCGGCACTATGACCAATTAAAATGATGCGCTTTGCTGCGTCAGTGCCTTCACCTTGTAAACGTAAATGCTTAGGCAAGCTGGCAATGGCTTTGGCCACGTCATCTATAAATTGTGGGAACTGAACCTGTGGGTACAAGCGATAACTGGGCACGGCAGTAATATACCCCAACTCACTAAATGCCAGACCGGCAAACTGATATTCATTTTTATTGCCCGTATCCCACGCACCGCCATGGATGAATACAATGACTTCATCTTGCGTTTTATGCTTAGGCATATAGATGTCTAGGGTATGACGGGGATCTTGGTCGTAAGGTAAATCGGCAATGCGTTTGCAATGAGACCTTGGGGCTAGGTAGTTCATGATCCACAAGGGCCTGAATATCGCAGTAAGCAAAAACAGGGCAACACAGGCTATAAATACACTTAAAATAATCAACTTCGATTCTCTGTTAGGTGGAGGATTTCGTCAGATTTTGCTCGTTATTATTACGCATTAAGTAGCACATCAGTTTCTAACATGGACAAAATGATATCCACCAGCACGGCTATTTTTTCATTACTCAATTGGCGGTAATCAAAATAAGGGCACAAGATTACTCGCTTTTTTGGATACACCGCAAAATCACCATGATGATGTTCAAGCAGAAATGGCGGCTCATACTCAAAGCCACATTGCTGCGCATACCCTTTACCCATAATGATGTGCATTGTTTGATCATGCTGATCAATAGAATTGCTCTCAAAACAAGGCGGTGTAAATAATAAAGCGGTGGCACTGTCTTGTTGTAATAAACAAGCATCGCGATAGTCCTGCCAAGACGTGAAAGCATCAAAGCCCTTCAAATAATGCTGTACACCTGGCAAGTTAGCAGCCGCCTTACTCATACCTTGGATGCATTCAAACATAAACTTAGCATAAACATTAAACACCTTTCGCCAGTGGTTTCCTGTGTGCTGAGCAATGGCCTGAATCTCTCCATTGATCATAGGTACGCAGTCCTCTTGCTCATCATAAGGTGCCATAGGTGGGCGGTTAGCAATGTAGACCTGTATATTCAATTGAGACGGGGTGTGGTGAATCTCCCCTAAACCTGCTTGCATCGGATACCTATTTTTTTATAAAAACAACAATCTATTTTAATCGTCAGGATTAAAATTATTCGCCATGCTCAAGACGCTCTTCCCTTAAACTGCACAGCCTTTTTTAGCTGAGCAACACATTACGATGCACGCCGAAGACATCACGACAGGCAGACTCAGTGTCTACGAACGAATTGAGCATGATATCGCCCAACGAGGCATCAGTATAATTGAAAACGCGTTGCCCATGGCTACGATCGCACCGTTATTAGCCCGCGTAGCATCATTACCGGAGCATGAATTTAACGAAGCGGGAACTGGGCGTAAACAAGACCATCAGATTAATCAATTTGTGCGCCGCGATTACATTCACTGGCTAGACGCCGCACACCCAGCCGAACACCTATGGTTTGAATGGATGAACGGGCTAAAAACCCACCTGAATCGCACGCTCATGTTAGGGCTGTTTAGTTATGAAAGCCACTTTGCTATGTACCAACCGGGCGCGTTTTATAAAAAACATGTGGACGCATTTAAAGGACAGGCCAATCGTCGTTTGAGTACGGTGCTCTACCTGAACCCTAACTGGCAAACGCAGTATGGTGGTGAGTTGGTGGTATTCGATGAACAACAATCAGAGCATATCATTGAAAAAGTCAGCCCAAACTTTGGCACCTTGGTGGTGTTTTTAAGCGAAGACTTCCCCCATGAAGTATTACCGGCGAGCCATTTACGCTACAGCATCGCAGGTTGGTATCGTGTGAATAATTCAATATTTGGTCAAATAGACCCGCCACAATAAAAGCCTATTTATCTTTTGGTGAGTTACGCTACCATAGCGACTCACCCATCTTGATGCGATTTCATGGATAAACATTCTCTGGTGTCACAAATCATCGCTGAACTTAATAACGCACTTGATCATGCATTGGCCGCCGCCGAGGAAGCCCATAAAGGGGCCACCCATGAACAAAGCAAAGCCGAAACCCAATACGACACCCTAGGCTTAGAACACGCCTACCTGGCCGAAGGTCAAGCCCGTCGTATTCAAGAACTCAAAGACAGCATTACCCAATTACATCAATTTAAACCTAAAGCTTTTAATCAAGAAGATCCCATCTATTTAGGGGCTCTGTTAAAACTGAAAGCTACAGCCGATAGTGACGCCAAACCTCTCATGTGGGTATTACTGGCACCCACCGCCGGCGGTATGATCTTAGAATGGCAACAACGCCACGTACAAATTATTTCCCCCAACAGCCCAATGACAAAAGCCATTTTAGGTTTATACATGGAAGATGTTTTCACTCTACCAAATGGCTTACGCTACGAAATAAGCGAGCTTTATTAATCACATATTACGCTGCCCCTTAGGCTCAGGAGTTTATTCATACTGTTTATAGTTCACCTACCCTGTCATTTATACATTGAACAATCCCCACAGGTTGTTGCGGCTAATCCCCTTTTGTTTCATATCACCACTTGCTAAAGTGCTGACAGGCTTTTCACAACTAACAATAAGAACGAGGCAATCATGGCCAATCCCCAATACGACATCATTTTATTTGGTGCCACCAGCTTTGTCGGTGACATCTTAACCGGCTATATGATGAGCCAGTACGGTGAGAGCAGTGACCTAAAATGGGCGGTAGCCGGTCGCAGTGAAAATAAACTCATCGAAACCAAACAAAGGCATGGTGCTCACAATATTCCACATCTTGTGGCTGATGCCGCAAACGAGCAACAAATGGCGAGCATGGTAAAACAAACTCGTGTAGTGGTCTCAACTGTCGGCCCTTACGCATTATTTGGTGAGCCCTTAGTAAAAGCATGTGTAGAAAATGGCACTGATTATTGTGACTTAACCGGTGAGGTGCAATGGTATAAACGCATGGTGGATAAATACGAAACCACCGCCAAACAAACCGGCGCGCGTATTGTGCATTGCAGTGGATTTGATTCCATTCCATCTGATTTAGGTGTGTATTTTTTACAGCAACAGGCTCAATCACAATTCGGAAAAATGTGTAAAGATGTAAAATTGCGGGTTGCCCGCCTTAAAGGCGGTGCCAGTGGTGGTACAGTAGCCAGCATGGTGAACATCGCCAAAGAGGCATCAAAAGATGCAGCGTTACGTAAAGAGTTACAAAATCCTTACAGCATTTGTCCACAAGGCCATGGCTTTAAACGTCGCCAAGAAAATATCAACGGTTCACAATTCGATGAAGACTTCGATCAATGGATCGGCCCATTTGTCATGGCCGCAGTGAATACTCGAGTAGTGCACCGCAGTAACGCCCTGTTAAATAAAGCCTACGGTGAAGACTTCTCTTACAGTGAAGCCATGCTGATGGGCAAAGGTCGTAAAGGCAAAACCGGTTCACGCAACATGGGGTGGGGCTTAAATATATTCATGGTGCTAGCAGCCATCAAACCGACTCGCTGGATTCTGGAGCGTTTTGTTTTACCAAAGCCAGGTGAAGGCCCAACACCTGAAGAGCAATTAAAAGGCTGCTTTGATTATCGCTTTGTGGGTAAAACCGATGACGGCCAAACCATTAAAGTCAAAGTTACCGGTGACCGCGACCCCGGTTATGGCAGCACGGCCAAAATGCTAGGGCAAGCCGCCGTGTGTTTGGCCAACATTAAAAAAGAAGACAAAGCCGGTGGGTTTTGGACCCCTGCAACGCTTTATCAAGAGGATCTCATTGAGCGCCTAATTGATAAGAGCGGTTTAACCTTTGAGGTTCTGGACGCTAATAAATAGCCCTACCACCCAGATTAAGCGTTATGCTTAATCTGGGCCTCCCATCCGCAACAGTGTGATGCAACACCCCCTTCTCAAACCTATACACTTTTACGTTATACTGCAGCGCTATTCTCTAGCTTGTTTATCATCATGTGTTCACGCTTTATTTTTCTATTGACTGTTTTTAGCTGCCTCTATGTGAGCAGTACCTATGCGCTGGCTGATACTGCTACGTTTAAAACACCTCGCCCATTAATCATGGGAGTGAAAACCTCTCATATCGACGGGGCTAAAATTGCAGATAGTGATTATAAACTGGCCATATCCAGTGCCAGTATTAAGCTCCCACTTGGGAAATATGACGTTCTAGGGCAAACGTTTGTACCGCAAGTGGCTATCGAGCAAACTCGATTTAATATTCCCAACCCTAATTTTGATCAAAAAAACATGTACACCATTAAGCTGCCTATGTTGTTTATCGAACAATATGATCAAAACTGGACGCGTATTTTGAACATCACCCCCAGCTGGCATACTGACCTTAAAGCAAAAGATGAAGAGTCCTATTCATTGATGGGCCTACTATTGTGGCGCTACAAAGATGACTCCCCTCATAGCTATACCATGGGCGTGGGTGTCAACCGTTTATTTGGTGAATACAAGCCGGTGCCCATGGGCGCATATAGTTATCAAGCCAGTGCTCAAACCCGTTATGACCTAGGCTTTCCTGCTACCAAGGTTGAGCATCGTGGGCATCAAAACTGGAGCGTATTTTCATCTATTGCACCCATGGGTGGCAATTGGCGTTATGAATCCCCAGCACAAACCCGAGTGAACTTATCCTACCGTAGCTGGGTGGCTACATTTGGGGTACGCCGAAATCTGGTGGAAAAGTTCTGGCTGACCTTTGAAGCTGGGCGCACTTTTTCTCGTAAGCTGGACTTAAATAACAATACATCGGACAGCCAAGAAGTGGATATTAGCGACGCAAATATCATCATGCTCAGCATTGGCTTACACCCCTAAACCTTACCTGCCTTGCAAGTCTAAGCTATGGCCAGTATGTTAAAACCATAATTCGAATTAAGAAGATAAGTATGAGTGAAAATTTAATCAACCAACGTATCGAAGACGCGCTAAAAGCAATTGTGCCCTTTGCATTGCAAGCGGATGAAATTTTAGAAGGGTTATCGCAGGAAAATAAAGCGAAGTTTAAGGCTATATTCCCTGAAGACAGTTTATTCAAAGCCAGTGGTAATCGTTTTTTACCTTATATGGAAGAAATCGATATTGATTTTAAAGCACTGCCTGAACCACAAGATCCAGCATACGAAACGTTATTAACCAGCCTGGTTAAAAAAATGGAAGCGGTTCAATTAATATTGCAGGCTTTTCATCAATTACGTGATTACGATGACGAAGAAGAAAACCCAAATCGCCCATTAAATAGTTAATATAATTTCAACAAAAAAGGGAAAGCTAAGCTTTCCCTTTTTTTTGACGGTTAAAATCTATCTTTAATTAGGTAAAGCACCGGTATTGAGTTGATTAAATTGTGCCACGGTCATTAAGGTGCCGCTGCTTTCATCCCATAAAATATATTTAAATGACGACAAAATATCTTTTAGTTGTAAACGAGGTACCTGTGAAAATAAATGCGGGTTAGCTTCATGGCATTGACGAAGTTGATAGTTTGGTATGCGTGCCGATAAATGATGCACATGATGATAACCAATATCAGCGGTAAACCAATGAAGTACACGCGGCAAATCTAGGTAACTAGTACCCTCGATTGCAGCCGTATTGTAGTCCCAGCCTTCATCGCCTGTTGCATAAGCCCCTTCGAAATTATGCTGCACGGTAAATAAAATTATCCCCAAGCCACCAGACACCGACAGAGCAATAAGGTAAACCAGCATAAACGGCCCGATACCAAAATACAGGCAGCCCAACACAATTAAGCTGATTAAGGTGAGATTGTTCGCTGCCATGTGACGGTATTCTTTCCAGCCTGCCCAGTACTTGGTTTCAAATTCATCAGCTATTATGGCAAGGCTTTTTGATGGCGCGGCGCGTTTGGCTTTAAATGCAAACATGACAAACTGCAAACTGCCCTTTAACCAAGTAAAACGAGGCGTAAAAATAAAATACATAAAACCGGCAAACGGTGCTAACAAAATATTGCGGCTATTCTCATAAGCTTTGCGTTTTTTATCCGATAACTGTGCAAACTCTTTTTTAGAAAGCACCGCCAATGGCCCACGATATTTATTCCAATTACCATTGGTGGCATGATGATACGCATGATGCTTTGACCACACATATTCAGGTACACCGCATAATACCCCCATAATAAAACCGACCACTCGATTCTGCCATGGGCTGACAAACAAGCAGCCATGACCGGCATCATGCATCATCATAAACACACGCATAATAAATAAAACAAGTAAGGCAATACAGGCGGCGCTTAGCCAATAAGAAATACTTTGGGAGACAATGGCAAAATAAAACAGTGCAAAATATGGCACAACAGTCGTTAGCACTTGATACAGAGCAAATATATTATTGCGAATCGCGTACTGTTGTATGAGCGCCTGTTTTTCTTGTTTTAATAGCTCGTTAGGGGTCATGTGAAGATCCAATCTGGCTGCCGGACATGCCGGCCAATAAAAATCAGCATACACCACTTTGCAATACATCCGCTTTGATACAAATAAATTGGCGTAATGTAACCAGACTGGCTTCATTCTTTAGATAAAAGAATGAGCAGATAACGCTTTGTTGCTTATTAATAAGCAATATCATGAACGTGGGTGGCCAAGGCCACAGTCCTTACCCATTTAAAACCGGGTAATAAATACTTCCCCAATCTTCTTGCTGCGCATCCAGCATGATTTCAATCATAATGGGCACCAAGCTTGACAGCAGTTGTGCCCCGTCCTCGACTTGCTCGCGATTCACCTTACTGGCATAGGTTGCTCCGCCGTGAATTAACTGGTTACGCAGTACGAATAAGCGATCCAATACAATGCTTAATAACTGCGGTACATTTTGACGGCTCAGGTAATTTAATGCCGACACGCTTAATTGATTAAAGCCTTCTTGCCACTGCTCACTGTTGGCATCTTCACGTTTGGCCTGCCAAAACCCGCTATAAACATATGGGTTTTTAATTAACGCCTTAACCGGCCCAGAATAAGTTTGCCAAAGACACGCATAAATATGCTTTTGATGGTCATGACTCACTAGTTTTTCAATAAAACCTTGAAAGGCAAAACGCTCGGCGAGGGATTCACTGCCACCGTGGTCCACGGCATAACAAGCATTAAACGCGATCCATAAACTGATGAGCTGTAAATCCACATCATCTTGTTGTTTCGCCGCACAGTTAAGCCAACTTAACGCGCGATGCAGACGGGTACCATGTTCATCTGAAAATTGATCACGCTTTTTTTTCAGCGTTTTTTTAAGGTCATCATGTCGAGCTTGTAGTGCCATATTTTTTATTCTTTAGGCAATGAAAACAGAGCAATAGTAAATCAGATTCATACAATAAAGGAAACCAATTGCCACAGCTGTCAAATGTGAGCGCAACAATCGTTACGATTATTCATAAAAAATGGGGCACTATTTCTAGACGCCCCATTTTTTTACAAACCAAAAAGTATTGTGACTAGTGGTGATGACCGCCCACACCATGCACATGGCCATGAGCCAGCTCTTCTTCTTCTGCGGCACGAACTTGCTCAACACTTACATCAAAGGTGATAGTTAGACCGGCTAACGGGTGATTGGTATCCACATCAACGTTGAATTTACCAACCTTAACAATCGTGACATCACGCATGCCTTTGTCAGTATTCACTTTAACCGCTTGGCCTTTTTGTAGCTTACCTTTGGTGGCAAGGTGTTTAATTGGAATACGCTGCACACCTGCTTCGTTACGCTCACCATAAGCTTGCTCAGGGGTTAGAGTCACTTGAAACTGATCCCCTTCGTTTTTACCGGCAAACTCGGCTTCTAGTGCCGGTAGAATATTGCCGTGACCAAACAAAAACGTCATTGGGTGACCATTGGTGCTGGTTTCAAATGCTTTGCCATCTTCACCGGATAAGGTGTAATGAAAATACACTACGCTGTCTTTTTCGATGCTCATTTTTCTTCCTACTGGGTTAATTTTTCAATTAACCATTTTTATATAAAGGTGACTGTTTTAACGCACAATAGCCCGCGTTAAATACAAAATTTTACCAAGGCAGTGCTTGACCATTGCTATGCCAAAAACCACCTGTGTTGTCTAGATTTAATTCAGCTGTGCGCTCTAGAATACCTTTGGCCGCTTGATCCGGTGTAATGTCGCCATTAAAGCCAACCATGCGTGTTTGCACAAAACCTGGGTGCACAACGGCAACCGCAATCCCTTTTGGTTTAAGGTCCATTGCCAATGACTTGGTGAACGCATTTAACGCAGCTTTACTGGCACGATATCCATAATAGGCACCGCTGGTGTTATCTTCGATGCTGCCCATACGGCTTGTAATATTCACAACCTTAGAGCCATCTTTTAAGAATGGCAGCAAAGCATGGGTAATTTTTAACGGGGACAAAGCGTTAATTTCAAATTGGTCACGAATTTGATCAAGAGCCATGTTGTCCAACGTTTCGTTTTGAAATAAACCGGCGTTGTTGATTAATATATCCAATTTAAAGTCATCACCTTGTGCAAGTTCTAAAACTTGCACAACACTGTCCATCGCATCATCTTGGCTAAGGTCAATACCACTGATAACCAGATCCGCCAGCTCTTCAATTTCATCAGAGCTCTCACGACATACCGCAATTACTTCACAACCCTCGGCCACATACTGCTGCGCCATTGAAAGCCCAATACCACGATTGGCACCTGTAATTAAGACTACTTGTGACATACTCACCTCTGTATTGATATTTGCTGGTTATTTTACATAGAGCGCAGCATTTTACTGCCTTTGTTCACTTGAGGCACCTATGGTTTGGTGTATCTGTGTAAAAAGCCTGTTCTAAGGACTGTTATGCTCGAAAAAGTCGTCAGCCAACCCTGTTTACGCAATCAAAGCCCCATTCTTGAAGCGTTATCCCCATGGCTTAATAAAGGTGGGCGTTTATTAGAGCTCGCCTGTGGTACTGGGCAACATGGTGTATTTATTAGTGGCCATATTCCTCAGTTACACTGGCAGCTGTCTGAACACCCTTCCATGCTTGAAATATCTCAACCCTGGGTTGAAGAGGCTGGCCATGGCAATTTACGCCCCTGTATCGCGTTAGATATTAGTCAAGACCTCTGGCCCATCAAGCCCCATGAGTATGACTTCGCTTACTGCTCGAATCTCTTGCATTTTATCGGCGACAAACAAGTGATGACTATTTTCAAGGAGGTTGCCAATGCTCTTTCACAAACCGGTCTGTTTTTTTGTTATGGCCCTATTAACGAAAATGGCTTCACAAGTGCTGGTAATGAAAATTTAGATATCTGGCTGAAACAAGATGTTGACCCAATGGCCGGTATTAAGGAGCTATCATGGTTAATCGATCAAGCCAGTCAATACGGTTTATCCTTAACGACCCGTTTAGATTTACCCGTGAACAATGTAATTTTGATTTTCGAAAAGGCACAGAATAAATAAACGATAAAAGCGCGAAGCAATAAGGAAACCGTGTTGGCTGCGCTTGATTCATGCCCCCGTGGATTAAGGTCATGTTTCTAAACATCCATTTAAGCGCAGCCAGATCCTTTTTCGACTTATATCAAAAAACAGTTACAAAGATCCGTTTGCGGCTGTCTTTAGGCAGGCATTAGCCCTTAAGTCTAGGCTTAATCCGTTAAGCTTATTGTTTGTATCGGCGACAAACTTTTAAGCTTTAGGGTTTTCCTGTGAATTTAGTAAGGGCTTACCTGAGTCTCATGTTCATGATTAAGCCATTGTAAATCGAACTGTTTCATCCACTGTAAACTGGCTTGAGTATCACCTTCACTTGGGCGGTATTCGGCACTGATAAAGCCGTGATAGTGGCTGTTTTTAATGGTCTCAAAAATACGTTTAAAGTTTAAGTTACCACTTAACGGCTCACCGCGCCCAGGCACATCAGCAAACTGAATATGACCAATCATGTTCGCATGATGCAGCAAGGTGTCATCTACATTCCCATCCATGATATGCATGTGATAAATGTCATACTGCATCTTTAAATTCGGATGATTTAACTGGGTTAATATTTCCAGCATTTGCTCGGTATGATGAATTAAAAAACCGGGCATGTCCTGAGTATTGACCGCTTCAAAGGTCACTAGAATACCTTGCCGGTGCATCAGGTTCGCCGCTTTAACGAGATTACGTTTCAAGGTGTCCAGGTAGGAGGCTCGCTTATGCTCATCCAAGCATCGCCCCGGCAATACATTGACCATTTTCACACCAAGGGCTTTGGCGTAGGTGATCGCTTGCTGCAAGGCGCTTTCAAAGGCCTGCTCTTGATCTGGCACACAAGCAAGGCCCTCGCCGCCGCTCATAAGGTCGCCTGCAGGTACGTTAATCAGGCACACATTCACGTTGGCTTGTTGTTGTGCCGCCACCAGATCCGCAAGATTTTCATCATAGGGAAATTGAATTTCTACCGTTTTAAACCCCGCGTCCGCCGCCGCTTGGAATCGCTCAAGTAAAGGAAGCTCGGTAAACAATAGGGATAAATTAGCAACGAGTCTCATGTGGGTACCTGCTCTTTTTGTGGAGGCGTTTGCTCATCCTTTATTAAGTCTTCATACAGGGCAACCAAGGTGGCAGGGTCCTGGTCGGCAAACCCTCGACTAGCGTGCTGACGCATTAATTGCGCCCCTAACCCTGCCATGGGGGTTGCACTGCCTAAGTCTTTGCTTAAATCACCGGCCATATCCAGATCCTTGAGCAAGGTTTTCACGTGCCACTTAATCTCGTCAAAATCTTGGGTAGCCATACGCGCACCCGTTAATTGTAATGGCGTGCTGTCTGCAAACCCGCCCGTTAGGGCAGCCGGTATTTGACTAGCATCAACCCCTGCCCGCTTGGCCATAGCCATGACCTCAGCAATCACCAACACATTGCAACTGACAATCATCTGGTTACAAATTTTGGTGGTTTGCCCAGCACCACTTTCCCCCATATGAGTGAGTCGCTGACCTAAATTGAGCAACAAAGGTTCAATTGACGCAATGGTGTCAGCATCACCACCGGCCATCATGGCCAGTGTTCCGGCCTGCGCCCCTGCCACTCCCCCTGAAACAGGGCAGTCAATCCACTGTGCACCCACGCTTTGGGCCGAGCGGCTAAGGTCTTGAGTTGCATCCGGGCTAATGGAACTGAAATCCACGATCACCTGTCCGGATTTCAAGTGAGGCAATAGGTTGTCAGCCACGGATTGCACCGCTTGTGTATTGGAAACGCACAGCATGATCACATCCACGCTTTCGACCAAATGCGTAATGGATTGTGCACCTTGAGCACCAAGGTCAACCAAGTGCTGGCATTTTTTAGAGGTCCGGTTCCACACGGTTAATGGGACATTGGCTGCAAGTAACCGCTTACACATGGGTAATCCCATCAGACCAATTCCAATAAACCCAACGCGTGTCATAGGCACCTCTTATTCTGTTTTAACGTCAATAACCTATTCTAACAAAGCTTACAAAAAAATGAGGAAAATACCCTTATTACTTGTTCGCAAACACAAGGGTGGTGTTCTAAGCTTAGTTCAGCATAACAATGGAAGTCAGTATGAATCTTGCCAACTTATTCGAACACAGCCAAAACTTACCCAACATTCCAAAAGTCGTACAGGAGCTGATCGAGACGTTTAACCAATCCGATTTCAATATGGATGAAATCGCAAAAAAAATCAGTCTCGATCCGGTATTAACCGCTAAGGTGTTACGTCTGGCGAATTGCGCTCATTATGGCGTGAGCCGAACGGTGTCGAGCACCACAGATGCCTCCGTACTTTTGGGGTTTTCTACGTTACGCACCCTCGTTTTAGCATCCGGTATTACAGGTGCCATGCAAAGTCCACCAGGGTTTAACCGTAAAGAGTTCTGGCAAGATAACTTTGCGGTTGCGGCCATAGCAAAGTGGATGGCACCGTATTCTAAAATGAATCCAGAAACCGCATTTACCGCAGGCATGCTTTATAGCATTGGCGAATTATTGATACAGCTGATCATGCCAGAGGAGTCAAAAAAAATTAACGCCACTGTGGAAGCTGGCGGTGTACTATCGAATGTAGAAAATGCAATGCTGGGCTTTAACTACGCTGACGTGGGTGCTGAACTGGCAATACGCTGGAAGTTTCCGGATGAAATAGCCGAAGCTATTCGTTTTCAAAACCATGAAGACCTAGCAACAATCAACCAGCCAATGGCTTGCTTGATTCATTTAGCTTTGTATGTGCATAACAGCCATAAAATGGGCCTTAACACGAGTGAGATTATTAACGGTTTCCCTATGAACATTGCTCAGGCAATTAATATGGATACAGACCAAGCACTATCCCATTTAGAGTCCACTAATGGCATCGAGTCAGGCATGGACACCCTACTTGACGACATTGCTTAGTTTTATAAATCGGTCCAATTTAAAAAGCGGTCTTATTCATAGGCCGCTTTTTTTATGTTCTCCTCAAAAAAATACCAACGAGCAATCAATAATAAAGCCAAGATTAATAAGGGCACCGCTAACAGATTCAATGCAAACCAACCAAAGTTAAATACAATCCAACCAGCACTTAATGCCATAATGGCTTGTGTTGAGAATACCGTTGCATCGTTCATGGCTTGCACAGTAAAACTATCTTGCTTGCTATATTGCTGACTGAGTAAAGTGGTACCCGCAACAAATAAAAAATTCCAACCGGCGCCTAAGCACACAAGCGCCGTCCAATACCCCCAATAACTCTGATCCCAAATAGCAATACTGACTGCGGCGCTTAAAACCACTAAGCCGCATAACAACATACTTAATAAGCTAAATAATCGAAATAAAATAGGGGCAAACAAAGAAGGCAGAAACATCGCCATGATATGGCTTTGAATCACCGTTTTTGTATCATCAAGTGGATAACTTTGAATCTCACTCATACTTACCGGTGTTGCCGTCATAATTAAACTCATCACGCCAAACGCCACTGCCGCACTGGCAATGGCTGCGCTAATACCAGGTTGAAGCAATAAAGAACCCCAAGAACGCTTTACAACCACGGTCTCATCTACTTCAGGAATACTGGCAAACGGCATCACACTTAACAAGACTAATAAAACTACATGACATAAGGCTAACAAAACAAAACTGCCACTAAAGGCTTGGCTGAATAAGTCTTTACCTAGCATGGCGATCTCAGGGCCAAACCAAGCAGCAAACAAACCACCTAACATAACTACACTGGCAGTCATGGCCACTTTATCGCTCGATACCCACTCAATGGCAGCAAACCTAAATTGCTGCACGAAGGCCATGTGACCACCCAACAAAAAAATGCTGAAACACAAACCTAAAAAATTTTCTCCGCGTACGCTGTACACGGCCAAAATAGAGCCTAATATGGCCACCAAAGTGGCGTACACAAATCCTCGTCGGCGGCCAATACGCTTCATAATAAAAGCAGCTGGCATACTCGTCACCGCGCCACCTACCACTAATGCAGCCACTGGTAAGGTCGCTAAACTTGCCGTCGGGGCAAACATGACTCCTAAAAAACCGCCAACAAAGATCACTAAGGGAGCCGTCAACATGCCCAGTGCTTGAGCAATGGCAATGAGCCATACAGGATAAGGAATGGTTAACACAAAAGTATCCTTTAACAATATAAAAAACATCCGTAGACGCTTGTATCAAACAGTATGACTCATTATAGGTCACTTACCTATTTCAACATACGATTAAACGTTCGAACATAATATGGTTTTAATTCGTAAGGCGATTCACCTAGTCTGGTCCAACCTTCTGTTAAATCCCATTAACTGTGTTCGTTTTTTAAATTAATTGTCTATTGAACCCAAAGCAAAAACTGGTTTTAATATCCCTCTCGTCTGGCTTTTATTTCCCGCCTCGATTTGCCCACACCAAGGACACAGCCGTGACATCACAATTAAAAATCGGTTTAGCTTTGGCGCTACTGGCCAGCTTTATGTTTTCATTAAAACCCATTTTAATCAAAGAAGCGTATGCACTGGGTGCCAATAGTGAAGGCCTTATGGTATTGCGCATGTGGTTTGCTTTCCCTTTTTACTTAGCACTTCTCATTTGGCAATACCCACAATTAGCCAATAAAACCCGCTACATCCTTAGCGCTATGGCCACTGGATTTTTAGGCTATTTCTTATCAAGCTATTTAGATTTATTGGCATTAGAAAGTATCAGCGCCCATGCTGAGCGCATTATTCTGTACGCTTACCCAAGCCTTGTTGTACTGATAAAAGCGGCTTGGGATAAAAAGATGCCGTCGCCCAATGTTCTACTGGCCGTTGTGGTGGTTTACTGCGGATTATTAGTGTTATTACCTGGGGAGTTCAGCCTGCATGGCTCTTGGATAGGTTTAATGCTCATGTTTAGCTGCGCGATTACGTTCGCAACTTATGTATTACTCAGTAAACCCTTAATTGATCGACTGGGAGCTGGGTTATTTACATCCATTGCCATGGTGAGTTCGTGTGTGTTTACCCAGGTGAATTTACTCAACACACCGATACAAACGGTGCTGGATTATTCAATGAGTATTTATGGTTATGCATTTGCTTTGGCATTTTTTAGTACTGTCATTCCCAGTTATGCCATGAGCGCCGCTATCTTACGTATTGGCGCCGAACGCACTGCCATTACAGGCACAACCGGCCCACTTTTTACCACCTTATTAGCGGTATGGATTTTAGGGGAGACCTTAACCATCTATCACTTAATCGGATTAACCTTGGTCATCTTAGGGGTTTATTTGATTAGCAAAAAGTCCTAAAGCAATTGTCTTGAAATGCTATATTTCTGAAATTTGGCTTTTTAATTCTTGCAACATTTTAAATGTGCTTTCACCATGCATGCTAAAAGGATCAAAGTCTGGGGTGCCTGAGAATCGCATGTTAATTTCATCAGTAATTTTCACTTCAGGTACATAAGCCATGCTCCAGTGGGCAAACTCTCTTTCCACAATTTCATCGTATGACAACAGTACAATATTATGATGGCGCCTATCATTGAGGATGGCATGGTAGATCTTATTAAATTCCGTCCGTCCTCCCTCTAAACATTGTAAAAAGTACTTGCGGTTAAAACACAGCAAACCTGTGACATCTACCTTTTTGTTGTTGAGCCTCGCTGACGCCAAAATCTGATCAATTTCTTTAGTAGAGAACTCATCGGACATTTTACTGCAATACACCATCCGCATTAGGTACATAGCTAAAAACTCAGTAAAGAGGGAAGTCTTTCAATATTAGTCTAGATTTACCCACACAGCAGAGATATACCTTTTTAAAATGGCTAGGTTTATAGCTAATAGAAATTATGGTCACACCTCATATAACTAAAGGCATATGAGACAAACATAAACCAGGTTACAAAAACAAAAAAAGCGCGTTACCTTTCGATAACTCGCTTTTTTTTTGCTTATAGCAATTATAAGCTTAGGGTTTTCTCACCGCGAGCAATACCGGACACACCAGTACGAACCGTTTCTAAAATACAGTTCGGGCCGATGGCTTCAATGAAAGCTTCTAGTTTATCGGTAGCACCGGTTAACTGAATGGTATAAACGTTTGCAGTTACATCTACAATTTGACCACGGAAAATATCCGCCGTACGTTTAATTTCAGCACGCTGTGAACCGGACGCTTTGACTTTAATTAGCATCAATTCACGTTCAAGGTGAGCACCTTCGGTTAAATCCACCAGCTTCACTACTTCAATTAATTTATTTAACTGTTTAGTGATTTGCTCGATTACACGGTCAGGACCTGAAGTGGTAATGGTCATACGTGAAAGCGTTGGATCTTCCGTTGGCGCAACCGTTAACGTTTCAATGTTATAAGAGCGCTGTGCAAACAAACCCACTACACGTGCCAAGGCACCCGGTTCGTTTTCTAATAAAATGGAAATGATATGTCTCATTAGGTGCGCTCCGTCTTACTTAACCACATGTCACGCATGGTTCCCATTGGCACCTGCATTGGGTAAACATGTTCTTCTGGATCTACTGCTACGTTTACAAATACTAAACGGTCTTTGTATTTACCAAAGCAGTCTTCCATTGCACCTTGAAGCTGGTCTTTGGTCTCTACATTGATACCCACGTGGCCATAACTTTCCGCAAGCATGGTCCAATCCGGCAGTGAATCCATATAAGAGCTGGAGTGACGACCTTCATAGTTCATGTCTTGCCATTGGCGAACCATGCCAAGGTAACCATTGTTTAAGCAGAAAATTTTCACCGGAATGCCGTACTGCAAGCAGGTGGACATTTCTTGAATGTTCATTTGAATCGAACCTTCACCGGTTACACACACAACCATTTCATCAGGGAAATTTAATTTAACCCCCATGGCCGCAGGAAAACCAAAGCCCATGGTGCCAAGACCACCGGAGTTGATCCAACGGTTTGGTTTATCAAATTTGTAATATTGCGCAGCAAACATCTGGTGCTGACCAACGTCAGAACAAATGTAAGCATCACCGTTCGTGGCTTTCCACAAACCTTCAATGGCTTCTTGAGGCTTCAATAAACCATTGTCGTTTTTATCGTAAGCACCGCCATGACGCTTGCGCCATTCTTCAATTTGTTTCCACCAAGATTCAATGGCTTTTTGATCTGGCTGCTGGCCAATCTCAGCAATCATATCTAGGAAGTCATCTAGCACGCTGTCCACTGGGCCCACAATTGGGATATCAACGGTTACGGTTTTAGAGATCGAAGACGGGTCGATGTCAATGTGAACAATTTTCGCATCTGGGCAAAATTTGCTAACAGCATTTGTTACTCGGTCGTCAAAGCGCGCACCGATGGCTAGGATCACGTCAGAGTGATGCATAGCCATGTTCGCTTCGTAAGAACCGTGCATACCTAGCATACCTAGCGACTGACGATCTGTGGCAGGATAAGCACCTAAACCCATTAGCGTTTGCGTGATTGGATAGTTTAATTCACGCACCAGCTTACGCAGCTGTTCAGACGCTTCACCCAAGATCACACCGCCACCGGAATAAATCATCGGACGCTTAGCACCCAATAACAATTCAACCGCTTTGCGGATTTGACCACTGTGGCCTTTCGCCGGTGGTGCGTACGAACGAATTTTTACTTTCTTAGGGTAAGAAAATTCATGGCGATCATTGGGCATGGTCATGTCTTTAGGAATATCAATCACAACCGGGCCTGGACGACCGGTGGTGGCAATATGAAATGCCTTCTTAACCGTTTCACCGATTTCACTTGGGTGTTTGATGCTAAAGCTGTGCTTAACGATAGGACGAGAAATACCCATCATGTCGGTTTCTTGGAACGCATCATCACCAATAAGATGACTCATTACCTGACCCGTGATCACAATCATAGGAATAGAGTCAGTAAAGGCCGTGGCAATACCTGTGATTGTATTGGTTGCGCCTGGCCCAGATGTCACCATCACGACACCCGGCTTACCCGTTGCACGGGCATAACCATCAGCCATGTGTGTGGCCGCTTGTTCGTGACGCACGAGGACGTGTTTGACTGAATCTTGTTGATAAAACGCGTCGTACACGTGCAAAAGGCTACCACCTGGGTAACCATAAACATATTCAACACCCTCTTCGTGAAGGGAGCGAACTAACATTTCTCCGCCGGAAAGCATTTCCACCGTTTCTTCCTCTCATTCGCATGCTCGTCAATACGAGCTGGAAATTCATTGCAATAGCTTGGTTTGACGTTTAATCCATCGTCAAATCTACCGCACCTTACTGGCATATTGGCCAGGATGTAACGGGTGATGAAGAACTTGTAGTTTTCCACCTAGATCAGCAGCATCATAGGCAACTGACTTGAATTCGGCTGGGCTGAGGTCATCATCCCAGAAAGATCACCAAAAGCTCGAACGGGGTGACCGTTAGGAGCTAAAAATTTGGGCTGCTAATTTTGACAGCACAATGCGTTAAGTCAAGCCAATTCGGGCCATATAGCCTTGATTTTGCTTGACATTTAGCCCTTTGATCACTTGATGCTTTGCTTTTGGGCAAAATTCGTTACAGTTACCCCTCTTGATCATATTTCGACACAAAAGAATGGATACTATGCGCGTAATAACCCTACTTTTTACCCTGTTTTTTGTTTCTGCGTTACACGCAAATCAGGTTTACAAATGGACTGATGACAAAGGCCAAACCCATTTTTCTCAATTTCCTCCTGAACAAAGTCAGTCACAAAACATTGTCGTCAATACGCCTGCGCCATCCAACTCTAAAGCAGCCGGTGAGAAACTTGAAAAGATGCGCCAGCAATTACAAGAGCAATCGGTTGATCGTAATACCGAGTCAGAAGAAGAAAAAGAAGCTGCCAAAGAAGCTGAACGTATGGCAGAAAACTGCAAGCGCGCTAAGCAGCGACTCACTGATTTAAAAAATAACGGGCGTATTTATAAAACACTCGAGAATGGCGAACGTGAGTGGTACGACGAAAAAGGTCGTGAAAACCTCATAAAAGACGCCACCAAAGATGTGACGAAGTACTGCTCAAAATAATCACACATCAAAATGGCTGGCAACCTAGTCTGCCAGCCAGATGCACGTGGCCATTCGACCTGTCACTCCGTCCCTGCGGTAACTAAAAAAACGGCTTTGTTCTGTAAAGGTGCAAAAATCGCCACCATAGACGTCACTCACTCCTGCAGATGACAAACGTAATCGGGCCAGCCCATAAAGATCCGCCAGCCACTTTCCGGCATTGTCTGATGGCGCAAAACACCTCTCGCTCAAGGGGTTTTGCGCGCAAAACCCTGCTTTCACTTCTTGCCCTACTTCAAACGCACTTGGCCCAATAGCAGGCCCAAGCCAAGCCATTACACTGCTTGCATCACTAAAAGTAGCAACGGTATTTTCTAACATACCATCCAATAATCCTCGCCAGCCTGCGTGAGCCGCCGCCACCTGTTGACCATCATAATCACAAAACAGAACGGGCAGACAATCTGCTGTCATGACGGTACAAACCTGATTGGCCTGTGCAGAGAAACTGGCATCCGCATCACATCCCCCCGTGTAAACAGAACCATCAATAACGCGCGTGCCATGAATCTGGTTCAGCCACATGGGCTGAGCTGGAAGGTGTTTACCTAGCTTTTCACGGTTGAAAGCCACATGCTCAGGATCATCGTTGACATGACTTCCCAGATTCAAAGCCGCATAAGGCTCTGCACTGACACCGCCATGGCGGGTCGTGGATAGGGCGTTAACCCGCTTCGGCGCTGGCCAGCTGGGTATAATAAAGTCTAACGCTGACACTAGTAATCGATCCCGCCATGGTTTTCGGCGTCATAACGCAGNTCATCTAATAACTCTTCGAAATCNTCTGGTAAGTCTACTTCCCAGCTAACCANTTCATTGGTNGCAGGGTGATGCAGCTCTAATTTTTTAGCGTGCAGNGCNTGNCGCGGGAAATCTCGCAGNACTTCACGTAACTCATGACTGACGCCTTTGGGCAAGCGAACACGGCCACCATAGGTAGGGTCTCCCACTAANGGGTGTTGAATGTGCGCCATGTGTACACGAATCTGATGAGTACGGCCCGTTTCAAGCTTCACTCTCACATGTGTATGGGTTGGAAATTGAGACAGCACTCGATAATGAGTCACGGCTTCTTTGCCCGTTGGATGTACCGCCATTTTTGTGCGGTCTTTCATGTGACGGGCAATGGGTTCTTTCACCGTGCCACCGCCGGTCAGTGTGCCTTGCAAAATAGCTTCGTATTCTCGACCCATTTCTCGGCTTTGCAGCTGTTCAACAAGGTGGTTTTGCGCCTGCAGCGTTTTTGCCACCACCATTAAACCAGTAGTGTCTTTATCTAAGCGGTGCACAATACCGGCTCGGGGAATATTTCTCAGTTCTGGGCAGTGATGCAAAAGACCGTTAAGCAGTGTACCGGTTAAGTTACCTGCTGCAGGGTGCACTACTAGATCCATCGGTTTGTTGATCACTAAAATGTGCTCATCTTCAAACACGATAGGAAAATCAATCGCTTCAGGCAGCCACTCCCCTTCCGATTGCAGCACTACTTCAAGACTTAACTGCTCGCCGCCCACCAGTTTTTCTTTGGGTTTGCGCACTTCCCCATCAACTGTCAGATTCCCGTCCAGTATCCAGGTTTTTAGGCGAGCACGGCTGTAATCAGGAAATAACTGGGCCGCCACCTGGTCAAAGCGTTTGTTGCCCAGCTCATCTGGAATTTTTATGCTGCGTTGAATCTGTTCTGACATGTTAAACCTTTGAACTTAAGCGCGTGCTGCGAATCACACCTAGTTAGGTGACTTTGAGCCCAGTTAGGCCAAAAGTCACATAAGTAACCTTGGTGATTAGCGCGCCCATATGGTTAAATTGCGCGCTGACACAACAATAACAGTAAATATTTTGAAGATTATATCAGATAGACCTATGCGAATTCTCTTGATCCTTGCCACCAGTTTGATTTTAGTGGCCTGCTCCAGCGACGGTAAGCGCCCCGGCAACGAAATGACCGAGCGTGAAATCTACGAAAAAGCGGTAGAAGCCATCGATAACGAGAACTACTTCTTAGCCATAGAAACCTTGCAGCAACTTGAAAACCGCTACCCGTTTGGCACATTCAGCGAGCAAGCTCAGCTGGAAATGATTTATGCCCAATTTAATGGCCAAGAATTAGAAGGTGCTCGCGCTAGTGCAGAGCGCTTCATTCGTTTGCATCCTGAACATGAAAATGTCGATTACGCCTATTACCTAAAAGCCTTGAGCAGCTACGAATTAGGCCTAAGCCTAGTTGAGCGCTATTTTGCCGATGAAGAGTCACAACGTGACCCTCAACCCGCCCGTGATTCTTTCCAAGAACTTAACGAGCTGATCCGTAAATTCCCAAACAGCCAATATGCGCCTGATGCTCGTCAACGCATGATTTACCTGCGTGACCGCTTAGCCCTGCATGAGATTCACGTGGCACGTTATTATTTAAAACGCCATGCTTACCTAGCCGCGGCAAATCGTGGTCGCAACATTGTGGAAAACTACCAAGGCACGCAACATGTAGCCGATGGTTTAGCCATCATGGTGGAAGGTTATGAACTGCTAGGCCAGCCAGATTTAGCCAATAAAAGCCTTGCGGTACTGAAAGCCAACTTCCCTAATCACAAGCAACTTTCCGATGGCCAGTTTGTTCACAGCGGCTGGGCCCAAAAAGATCGCAAAAGTATTTGGAACGTGATTACTCTGGGCTTAATCGACTAACAATTGAGCCTTACCTACCGATATAAAAAAACCGGCAACTGCCGGTTTTTTTATATCTGCTGTTTAGAATTAATGACCGATTTTCCAGCCATTGGTGATGGGGTAACGACGGTCCCGACCAAAGCCGCGCTGAGTCAAGCGAACCCCAACAGGGGCCTGACGGCGCTTGTACTCATTCACATCCACTAAACGCAATACTCGACGAACATCTTCATCGGCAAAGCCTTTGCCAACAATACTCACCGCACTTTGATCTTCTTCAATATACAAACGTAGGATTTCATCCAATACCGGATAAGGCGGTAGGGAGTCTTCATCCACTTGATCCGGCGCCAGTTCTGCCGATGGTGGACGAGAAATCACCCTTGGTGGAATCACTTCTTCAATGGTGTTGCGGTATGTTGATAATTCAAACACCAGCGTTTTGTAAACGTCTTTTAACACCCCAAAGCCCCCTGCCATATCACCGTACAAGGTGGCATAGCCCACGGCCATTTCGCTCTTATTACCCGTGGTTAATACCATGTAACCTTTTTTATTGCTCATAGCCATGAGCATCACACCACGACAGCGACTTTGCAGGTTCTCTTCTGTGGTATCGACCTTGGTGCCGGCAAATTCATCGGCCAGTATTTCCATAAAACTGTTGTACATGGGTTCGATCGGCAACACCTTGTATTGCACACCAAGGCGATTGGCTTGATCTTCAGCATCATGCAAACTCATTTGCGAGGTATATTTAAACGGCATCATTACCGCTTCGACNCGCTCTTTACCNAGNGCATCCACTGCAACCGCTAGGGTTAAACCCGAATCAATACCACCAGATAAACCAAGCAACACGCCTTTAAAGCCATTTTTATTCACATAATCTCTTACACCTAAGACTAACGCATCATAGATATTCGCTAAACGTTCTGGTTCAGGTGCACATTGACCTTCAACTTTAATGCAGCGACTGCCATCAAATTTAAGTGTCACTATATCGGTACATTCTTGATAGTGCTCACTACTGGCCATTAATGACCCTGTCGCATCCACCACCATAGATCCGCCATCAAAAACAAGTTCGTCTTGACCGCCCACTAAGTTCACATAAACAATGGGCATATCGCCTTGAAGTGCACGTTCTTTTAATAGCGCTTGTCGGTGTTGGGATTTATCAATGTGAAAAGGTGAGGCATTCAAGTTCAACATGCACTGCGCGCCATTGTTTTTTGCATCTAGCATGACATTCGGTTGCCAAATATCCTCACAAATACTCACCGCACAAGATACACCCTTGATATTGACGGTGCCGCTTTGCTGGCCTTCTGCAAAATAGCGCTTTTCATCAAATACTTGGTAGTTTGGCAAATGCTGCTTGGCGTACTCGTATAAGCAGTGCCCGTCAGAAAAGACGCCTGCCATATTAAATAACACACCATCGATGCGCTTGGGGTAACCCAATACCATGTGAATAGATAGTTGGCTTTTATTGATCCTATCAATCGCTTCATCAATACGAGTATCAAGGCTGGCTCGAAATAAAAGATCTTCAGGAGGGTACCCTGTTAGCGTTAGTTCAGGGAAAACAATGACATCTGCCCCGGCCTCTTGTGCCTTTTTAGAGCACTCGATGACACGCTCAACATTGCCTGCAATGTCGCCTACCAATAGATTAATCTGCGCTAAACAGACCTTAAGAGTTTGTTCGGACACCATTACTACCTTGATTCCAACCACGAAAGCCCCGTATTCTGCGAGAATTGGAAACATTGGGCAATCAAAACCATGCTTTATGCGCTTCGCAGACACTCGATTTACCAGTTTTATGGCTATTTCACGCTAGGCTTGGCCTTTTTATTCATTGGTTTTTACTTATTCGAAGACAAGCTGCAATGGTGGCAAGCGGATATCCCTAAACTGCTGCCTATTATTTTAGGTGGCTACATTGGACTTGCGATATTCAACACGATCCAAGCCAAACAAGATTTACCGCAAAAGCTGGATCAGTTTCTCCCTAACCAAATGCTCGAAATCCTCATTATGGGTTTTTTAATGGTGTACATCACGCCAAAACAACAAGACCTGGCGGTATTGATGTTATTCCATGTGGGGGTTGGTAATCTCATTGTCAGTAAGCGATATGGTTATTTATTAGCCGCTATGGCAACGATCATGGTGCTAGCGCAAAGTTTCTTACATCCTCCTCACGCCATAGCCGACCGTTTATTATCCAGCAGCTTTATTTGTTTCTTGTTTTTTATTGAAGCCGGTATTGTTCAGGTACTTCGCTCCAATTTAAGTGAGGCTCAAGATCAAGCCCAGCTCACTCAAAGTCAGTTGGAAAGTGAAGCAAAACTCAATGATATTATTATTGAGCGCATGCATACCGGCGTGTGCTTGATCAATAATGCAGGTGCTATTATACGGATTAACCGAGCTGCCCAAGAGCGCTTAACTAACGCCTTACCCACCCAGTTAATTCCTGAGCCGCTATTTGAGCGATTTAAATATTGGCAAGAATACAATTTACAAAATGATAATGAATTAAGCCTGCAATCGGGTGAGCGCGAAAACCATATCTTCATCTATTTTGCACGTATCGATGACAGCAGCACGCTCATTTTTATTGAAAGTAAAGAGACTCTTGTACGTAAAGCCCACCAGTTTAAACTCAACTCATTGGCAAGAATGGCCGCCAGTATTGCCCATGAAATTCGTAACCCTCTCAACGCCATAAGCCATGCCTCTCAACTGCTCGCTGAAAACCCACAGCTGAGCCCTAGTGATAAACGACTGTGCGATATTATTTTTAATCATTGTCAGCGAACGGATGCCATCATTAATAATGTGATGCAAATAAGTCAGCGTAAAAGCTCTGAACTAAAATGGATTCAGTTAAATAATTGGCTCCAAGGTGTTGCTCCGGAATTAAAAGAGCACTTCAAATGTGATGTCAATATTAAAGGCATTAACCTCGATATTCGTTTTGACCCCTCGCAATTGCAGCAAATACTATGGAACCTGACACAAAACGCTTGTCGATATGGTGGTGCCAACACAACAACCGGAGTCCACATTATTTTAATGCATGTAGGGGGAAGGCCCTGCTTGCGTTTCTACGATGAAGGCCCAGGTTTAAACGCTGCCGCTCAAGAGTTTTTATTTGAACCGTTTCACACAACTTCATCAGAAGGAACAGGTTTAGGCTTGTATTTAATAAAAGAATTATGCGAAGCGAATCACGCTGAAATACACTATGATCACAACAATAAAAACGGGGCTCAATTCGATATTTTATTTGCCCACGACTTTGAAAAAGACAAGGATACACCATGAGTCAAATCCTCATTGTGGATGACGAACCCGATATATTAGAACTGCTGTGCATGACCATTGAACGCATGGGGTTTCATGCCACTACCGCGTGCTCTATCGCTGATGCCAATCATCAACTCAGCCAAAACACTTTCGACTTATGCTTAACCGATATGCGCCTACCCGACGGTTCAGGCTTGGACCTGGTCAACCATATTCAAGCGGACTACGAAAGTATGCCAGTAATCGTAATTACCGCTTATGGCAGTGTTGATGTTGCTATTGAAGCCATGAAAGAAGGGGCATTTGATTTTCTTTCTAAACCCGTCGAACTTGAAAAGTTAAAAGGCGTGATTAAAACCGCCTTGGCGTTACCGCCTAGCAGCCCAGTTAAAGAGCGTGACCACGATACTATTCCCAATATGATTGGTGAATCCGATGCTATTAAGCGATTAAAAGGGCAAATCAAAAAAGTGGCTCGCAGTCACGCTCCGGTGTTTATTCACGGGGAGTCTGGCTCAGGTAAAGAACTGGTTGCAAGAGCGATCCATCAATTAGGGCCTGATCAAAATAAGCCCTTTGTTGCCGTAAACTGTGGTGCTATCCCCTCTGAGCTTATGGAAAGTGAGTTTTTTGGCCACCGTAAAGGGGCATTTACTGGGGCCACACAAAATAAAGAAGGATTTTTTCAGGCCGCTAACGGTGGCACATTATTCTTAGATGAAGTCGCTGACCTGCCACTTGCTATGCAAGTAAAACTGCTACGCGCTATTCAAGAAAATGTCATTCGACCAGTGGGAAGCGAAACCGAAGAGCAAGTAGAAGTACGCATACTTTCCGCTAGCCACAAAGACCTGCAACTAGAAGTGGCCAACCGCTCATTTCGTGAAGATTTATTTTACCGTCTAGATGTCATTAACTTACAAGTGCCCCCTCTTCGCCAGCGAGGTAATGATATTGAAATCCTATGTCGACATATTATTACCCGCCTCACCGCTTCGTTTAATATCCCCATGGTGAACATGGATGAAAGTGCGTTAATGCGGCTTAAGACCTACGAGTTTCCTGGTAATATCCGTGAACTTGAAAATATATTACAGCGGGCCATTACACTGATTGATGGTCACACCATCTATGAAAAAGATTTAGCCCTAAAAACTCAGTCAGCAAACACGGAAGCTCAGCCCACTACCTTGCAACCGGGCCAGTCGCTTGAAGAATACCTTGAAGACATTGAGCGAAGCATTCTCCAGGATACACTTGAACAGTGTCGATGGAATAAAACCGCCGCCGCAGAGCAGCTCGGCATGAGCTTTCGCTCCATGCGCTACCGGCTTAAGAAATTAAACATTGAGTAAAATTTATACTTTCTTCTAAGTGACCTTTTTCCTCAACGCTTTACACTCATTCAATGATTCATCACTACTGACATACATGGAGGTATCTCAGTGCGCGGATTTACAATCATTGAATTAGTCGTGGCCATGGCCATCTTGGTTTCATTCCTTGCTTTGGGCATTCCCAAAATGCATAGCATGATTGAGCGGCATCATGTTTATGTGGANTTTCATCAAGTTAGAAAAGCACTTACCAGNGCCAGANGCATTGCTCAAAAAGAGTCCATTAATGTTTCACTCTGTCCNGTTNAAAANAAGAGNTGCTCNNCAAACTGGCAGCANCCGCTTACGGCTTTNCATGATANAAACACTAANAATACAATTGATGATGATGAAATCGTGTTCTTCACATCCAGCATGACCAGTGATTATGGCTATTGGCAGAAATCAAAAGAATCCCAGAATTTTGTAAGATTCAATGCTTTGGGCCATGCATTTTCGTCTGCTAGTACATTTCTATACTGCCCGTATTCAGTTCATAAAAGGCTAGCTAAAAGCATTGTTATTAGCTTCCAAGGTCGCATTAGAACAGCATCATACTTAAATAGAAGCGGCCGACCCTATAGCCGTTTCTCCAGACTAAACTGTGGTATTTAGGGGCAGTTCACATGATCTGTGACCAAGTCGACAGATCTTCCCAGCCTTATTACCACTAAACCTTGAAAAAGAGCCGCTAGTCCGTTTTCATTAGGCCCCTAACTCTAATCGCGCTTTAATACACCTTATGAAAAAGCAAACTGGCATGACCCTAATTGAACTCATGATTGTCACCGTTATATTGGTGATACTGGCTACTGTTGGTGTTCCTCAATTAAAGAGCTTCATAGACAATAGTAACCTCAAAGCATTCAAATCAACCTTTGAAAAAACGCTAACTCAAGCCCGAGCGGAAGCCGTTCAGCGTGGCCAAAGTGTCCGTATTATACCTACTGCAGCCTCTGATCCTGACTCACCAAATGATTGGTCGCAAGGCTGGTCTATTCACTTGGTAGTTGATCCTCTCACTAACACTCTAGAGTTAATCCGTACTTTTGACTCACCTGGGCAAGAACTTGTCTTTACTAGTGATGACTTTGGCAGCGCAACACCCATAGAATTTAGGCCAACGGGCCAAGCAAACCAGTCAGGCTCGTTCACAATGAATCAAAAAGAGTGCTCCGGCGGTAAGCGCTTTGCCTTTACTTTGTTAATTTCGGGCTCTCTTAATAGGGGGATTGTTGCATGCAACTAAGAAATAAACAGACCGGCTTTGCAATGATTGAAGTTATGGTCACTGTTGTGATTATCGCTATTGCTATATCTGGTATGGGTCTTTTACTCCTTCGGGCGGTTCAGGGCACACAAGATTCAGCGCAATTATCTCAAGGCATGTGGATCGTTCAAGACTATGTCGGCCGGATACGAGCAAACCCTGAAGGTGCAAGAGGTAGTTTTTATGTTATGGATTCTAATGATCTTGATTGTGACACCCCTCCCACTTTGCTATGTGCAGATACGCACAAACAAGCTTCGGGTTTGGGCAAAACAGGAAGCAGATCCGCTGCTGCGGATTGCTCTGTGAATCCAGCAACAAATCCAATGGCAATTTACGATAACTGGATGACGACCTGTAGTTTACATTCAGGTATATCCGGTTTGTATGATAGCCCAGCTAACTTTATAGCAAGTAAACGCCTCGTGTCAGAATGCATTACAACCAGTAGCCGAGTGAGTACTGTTACCAATCTACCAGACTGTGTGGAATACCGAATCACATTGAGCTGGAAAACCAAGCAAAGAAGAGAAAGCTCAGAAAGCGATGAACGCACTTATGATAATGAATACAGCGCAGTCGTGGGGTTAAACTGATGAAAAAACAAAGCGGCTTCACACTCGTTGAACTGATGATTGCCGGCATCATTGGCGTGTTTATTATTTCAGGCCTCTTAAATTTCTTCATTGCGACCAATAAGAGTGTCACCCTATCGGACTCGATTTCAAAAAATCAAGAAATTGGTCGTTTTTCAATGGAATACTTAACAAAATTTATTCGAAGGGCTGGTTATTCCGAGATATCTTCGACGTTTACTCCTCCAGTTTACATCGCATTTGACTCAAGCAATATTGGTCCTGCTATCGATTGCTCTGGTAATCAAGCACTGGCATGCTCAAGCAACAATCCCCCAATCCC
>NYTP01000031.1 GCA_002683575.1 Bermanella sp. | reverse complement strand
AGATGAAGGGTTTTTAGGTTTATCTACCATGTGTTTAAAGTGGGATAAAATTGATGGGGACCGGGAATGGTCAAAAAGTTTACCCAGTACCTATGCCCATTGGAAAGAAGTGTCCCGCTTAAATGATTTGCTGCGCCAATATGATCGTGTGCATCAAGGCGCACCAAATGCCGCAGAAGTATTGCAAATTAACCAATACATGCGCGAGTGCATGGGCATCTTTAAAAAGAAATTAAAAACCACCCTAATTAGTCGCATGGATCTAAAGGGCAGCGTGTATTTAAGTAAAATCACCAATGTGGCGGCGCGTATTACCAACTTTTTTAATGGGGATTTTCGCTGGCAGGTATTACCAACGCCTTTCACGGTGTATGCCGATGGCATCGATGTGGTGTTTTTTGAAGAGTTTGGTGCGGGTGAAATGGCATTGGATTTAAAAACCGAAGTAGAACGTAATAGCTTATTAAAAGACGAGAAATACCGTCGTGATTTTCGTAAGTTTTATGGTGAGAAACTCAGCCCGAGAGTCTGGCAGCGTGATTTTTCAGATGCCATTATTTTAGATTGCCCAGATGAAACCATAGTGGGGAAAAACTTCGATGAAGTGGCAAAATCACGTAATGTGCATGTGGTGGATTTGTTTTTAGATTTGGTGGTGGAGCATGGTAAAAAATTGCGCTGGTACACCACGGTAGCGAATCATCGTAAAAGTGTGCTTAAACAGATGGTAAAAGATAAAAAATCATTAATTACCTTTAGTGATGCCGGAGCCCATATTCGAAATATGGCATTTTATAATTTACCTTTGCGCATGTTGAAGCTGGTTAAAGAATCCGTTGATGAAGGCAAGCCGGTGATGAGTATGGAAAAAGCCATTTGGCGTATGACCGGTGATCAGGCTGACTGGTTTAATGTGGATGCGGGGAAAATACGTGTGGGTGATCGTGCCGATGTGGTGGTGATTGATCCAGCCGGGTTTGATCAAAACCTAGAGGAAGTGAGCTGGGGTGAAATGGAAAATTTTGGGTTGCAGCGTTTGGTTAATCGTAACCCTGGAATCGTTGAGACGGTACTGATTAATGGTAAGTTAGCCGTAGATGATGGCGATGTGGTGCCACAACTAGGTAAAAACATGGGTTATGGTGCGTTTATTCCTGCGGGCAAATAATTGAGTGAGCACCGCCAGATAAGCATGATATGGCTTAATAGGCCGCTTATATTGTCTTTTGATGCCAGAGATTGTGGCAAGGCGCTCTGTTAAGCTGATATATAAATATAAAAAGTTGAATGATATGAAATTTAAAACGGTGGTGATTACCGGTGGTTCAAGTGGTATTGGTTTAGATTTGGCCAAAGCCTATGTAAAACAGGGTTGCGATGTGGCTTTGTTGGCTCGTAACCAAGCAAAGTTAGATGACGCGGTATTGGCGTGCAAAGCATTGCTTAAACATGAGCAGCAAAAGGTTAAAGCGTATAGTGTGGATGTGGCTGACGCACAAGCGCTCACCCAATGCGTGGCGTCTATTAAACAGGAGCTATCGACTCCAGACTTGCTAATTTTAAGCGCCGGTATTGTGGCCAGTGAACGATTTATTGAGCAAAGTGATGCGGGCTTTGAGAGCATCATTCAAACCAATGTTATGGGCAGCCGTTTAGTGGTGCGTGCTTTTATTCATGACATGATTAAACAAAAACAAGGTCAGGTCTGTTTTGTAAGCTCTTTGGGTGGTTTGATTTCGGGTTATGGATACAGCGCTTATGGTGCGTCTAAGTTTGCTGTGATTGGTATGGCCGGTGCCTTGCGCCAAGAAATACACGAATATGGTATTGGCGTGAGTGTTTTATGCCCGCCGGAAGTGGATACGCCAATGGTACATAAAGAAGCCGAAACCATCTTGCCGCAAACCCGTTTTATCAAAGACATCGGTGGCACCTTACAAGTGGAGACGGTTACTCGTTCGGCGCTAAAAGGGATCGCAAATAATCGGTTTATTATTATTCCTGGGGTACTAGGCAAAATCGCTTATGTGCAGGCGCGTTTTATGCCTCGGATATTTGGTTGGTTTGTTCAGCAGATGGTTAAATTATCGAGTAAGTAACGACTTAATAGACTAATGAAAAAAGGCATACTGGGTATGCCTTTTTTTATGCAAAAAAACTATGTTTCTGTTTGTTTTTTGCTTGTTTGCCAATCATAAAAAGCGGAATAAAAATACACGCCGATTAATAACGCCAGCCACCATTCAATGGCATTGACGATTTCATAACCGCTGTCGAAGGCTTTAAGCGTGAGCGCGATGATAATCATGATGCCCTGGGTGATCACCGTTGCCCATTTTATGTTTAATGAAATACGAGTAAGGGTTGCTTTAATTTCTTTTTGTAAGCACAAAACAAGATGTAAAGCTTGTGCTAAAAATGTGACCAGAAAAAACAAGATAGCACCTGCCACATGTACATCCCAATTTATTGCGTCTCTTGGTGGAATCAATACGGCGGTGGCCATAATTAATAGCAATGCGCCTATCACCCCAAGGGCACAGCTAACTTTGTTTAGAAAAACAGAGCCTAATGGTTTGAAGTGCTGGTGGCTGACAAACCACCACATGATAAAAAATGCGCAGGCACTGATCATGCCGCCACGAAAGATGTAGCCTTCTGGGCTATAAATGCCTGCGTCGGTGATGTTCAAACAGCCTTGAAAAAACGGATTACAGCTCTCGACCTTGGGGTGATCAAATTGCAGCGCGATAAGATAGCTGATAATGATGCTGCCTTGGCTGAGAAATAAACAGGCCAAGGCCAGCAATGACTTTAAGCTCATAAAACACCTTTTTTAAGATATGCGCTGAAGTGGCCACTATAATGATTTATCATGAGTTTTTCTAACGCAAAGGCCCTCCATTGGACGCTCACTTCACTATGACGGTTAATGCTCAGCAGCAAGGTTTAAGCCTGTTAGCGTGCTTGGTACCGTGTATTCCTTACTTAACGCAAGAGCAATGGCGCGCACTGTTTGATCAAGGCTTGGTCAAACTGGATGGCTTGTCTGTTGCCGCTGATGATGGGCTTGAAGTTGCACAAGGGCAGGTGATTGATTACATCGTGCCCAACTATCAAGAAGACGAAGTAGATACTCGCTGGACGTTGCTTTGGCAAAATCAACATATTGCTGCGGTGCATAAGCCGGCAAATTTACCGGTGAGTCGCACCACACGTAATGTTTATAATACGTTGATTCAAATTCTACGCCGTGAAAGTCCGTGGCCGGATGCGCATTTATTACATCGATTGGACCTTGAAACGTCCGGTATTATTTTAATTGGCCAAGATAATGAGCAAGCAAAGTATTATCAGCCAAAACTGACACAGCTTATGCAATGTAAAAAATACCGCGCCATTATCCATGGTGAGCCTAATTGGAAAACCCTTCAGCATAAAAGTTACTTAAATACATTAAAGGACAGCCCCATACGCTGTCAGATGCACGGTGTAGAAGAGGGGCAAGGTAAACTGAGTGAAACCCACTTTACGCTATTGGCAAAAGCAAACGGCTTTAGTTTGGTTGAGTGCGAATTGCTCACCGGGCGCAAACATCAAATACGCGCGCACTTATCTCAGCTTGGTCACCCCATAGTGGGCGATAAAATTTACAGTAATCGTGGTGAGTTTTATTTAAAACGCTTAGAGGATGCGCTCACTCAAGCCGATTACGATACCCTGCTCACAGATCACCATTTGTTGCACGCCTATGAAATTCATATTAATGATATGTGGGCACAAAACGAAGATGCCGCCGTGCCCATTGTGATTCGTGATGAGCAGTACTCAGATGTCTGGCGCGGGTTTGCTAAGCAAGTGGGCTTAGGGGTTGAGTCGCTCGATTAAAAATTCAACCAATTGGCGAATTTTGGCGGACAGATGGCGATTGTTTGGGTAAACCGCCCAAATGGTTTCAGGTTTGATTTTGTATTGGGTGAGTACTTCTACTAACTGTCCACTTTGCAAATACGGGTCCACGTAATAATTGGGCAGCTGCACAATGCCAATGCCTTTTAATGCGGCATCGACTAAACCATATCCACTGTTGCACGATAAGTTACCCGATACCTTGATCGTGCGTTCTTTTTGATTGTCTTCAAATCGCCAGTAACTGTGTTGTCCCATTAAGCAATTATGCTGACTGATCTCGGTCAGTGAGTGTGGAGTGCCGTGGTGTGTCAGATACTGTGGTGACGCGCACACGCGGTAGTGGCGCTGGCTAATGGGCTTGGCCATGAGGCTTGAATCTTTCAACTTGCCCAGGCGAATGGCGAGATCGTAACCCCCTTCAATTAAATCCATTTGTTGATTGGTGAGATCCGATACCACATCAATGGCGGGATGCTGCAACATAAAATCGTGAATAATGGGCTGAATGAAGGTTTCCCCATACATGACGGGGGCGGTGAGTTTTATGCTGCCTTGGGGGGAGTCTTTTAAATTACCCAGTGCTCGTTCTGCGTCTTTTAAGCCGTTCAGTACTTGGCGGCAGTGTTGATAATAGATCTCCCCCTCGGCGGTAAGAGAGACTTTACGGGTGGTGCGATAGAGCAGCTTGGTGCTTAAGCGCTGCTCTAACTGGGATACCTGGCGGCTCACTTGAGCCACGGAGATGTCCAACTTATTAGCCGCTTGGGTAAAGCTGGCCTGTTCCGCCACGGTCACAAACTCCGATACCCCCTCCCAAATGCTCATTATTATTACCTATTTGTAAAAGTATTTTAATATATAGGGTGATTATCATTATTTGAGAAGTAATTACAATGAAGGTGAAGCATTAGACAAGCTATATTGAGTGAGCTGTAATTAAGCACTTGATGTCGCCATTGAATAACCTAGGAGTCACCATGACAGATACCTTTATTAAATCCAAAGCGGCCATTGCGTGGGGCCCTAAACAACCATTGAGCATCGAAGAAGTTGACGTGATGATGCCCCGCAAAGGCGAAGTGCTGGTTAAAATTATCGCCACTGGCGTATGTCACACCGATGCGTTTACCTTGTCTGGTGAAGACCCTGAAGGCGTATTTCCTGCNATNTTNGGNCATGAAGGTGGCGGTGTGGTTGAAGCGGTNGGTGAAGGTGTTACCAGTGTCGCCATTGGCGATCACGTGATTCCACTTTACACCCCNGAATGTGGCGAGTGTAAGTTTTGTTTATCGGGTAAAACCAACTTGTGTCAGCAAATTCGTGAAACCCAGGGTAAGGGTTTGATGCCCGATGGCACTACGCGCTTTTATAAAGACGGCGAGCCTATTTACCATTACATGGGGACCTCAACGTTTTCTGAGTACACCGTGCTGCCTGAAATTTCTTTAGCAAAAGTAAATAAAGAAGCCCCGCTTGAAGAGGTGTGCTTGTTAGGTTGTGGTGTGACCACCGGTATGGGCGCGGTGATGAATACCGCAAAAGTACAAAAGGGCGACACGGTTGCTATTTTCGGTTTAGGCGGCATTGGGCTTTCTGCCATTATTGGTGCCACCATGGCGGGTGCGTCGCGCATTATTGGTATTGATATTAACGAAAGTAAATACGAGCTGGCCAAACAACTTGGTGCCACCGATTGTATTAACCCGAAGGACTTCGATAAACCGATTCAAGAAGTCATTGTTGAGATGACAGAAGGTGGTGTGGACTTCTCGTTTGAATGCATTGGTAATGTTGATGTCATGCGCTCAGCCCTTGAGTGCTGCCATAAAGGTTGGGGTGAGTCGGTAATCATTGGTGTCGCCGGTGCCGGCCAAGAGATTTCAACTCGCCCATTCCAGTTGGTGACAGGGCGTGTATGGCGAGGCAGCGCGTTTGGTGGGGTGAAAGGCCGCAGTGAATTACCAGGTATCGTTGAGAAATACCTAGCGGGTGAATTTAAATTGAACGACTTTATTACCCATACCATGGGTCTTGAAGACATTAACGAAGCCTTTGATCTAATGCATGAAGGCAAGAGCATTCGTTCAGTGATTCATTACAATAAATAAATGCACAGCCGAGCCCGTTGTGAGTATCGGGCTCATTTTATGTTTCAAGGTGAGAGCAATATGAGCTTAGAAATTGTAAGCAGTGCAAAAAGTTTTGATGGCTGGCATAAGCAATATACCCATGTCTCAAAATCCAATAATTGCACCATGCGCTTTGCTATTTTTTTACCGCCGCAAACGGCAACCGGTGAAAAAGTACCGGTGTTATATTGGTTGTCGGGTTTAACCTGCACCGATGAAAATTTCATGCAAAAAGCCGGTGCCTTTGCTGAAGCGGCCAAACTGGGTATTGCCATTGTCGCACCCGATACCAGCCCACGTGGTGATGGGGTAGCGGACGACAAAGACGGTAGTTACGACTTTGGTTTGGGTGCGGGTTTTTATGTGAACGCCACACAAGCGCCGTTTAATCAGCATTATCAAATGTATGATTATGTGGTGAATGAATTACCTGCCCTAATAGAAGCAAATTTTCCAGTGACCCAGCAGCGCGCGATAAGTGGCCATTCAATGGGTGGGCATGGCGCACTGACCATCGCGTTGAAACACCCTGATCGTTATTCGTCTGTGACTGCATTTAGCCCCATTACGAATCCCATGAATTGCCCTTGGGGGCAAAAAGCCTTGAGTGGCTACCTCGGTGATAACCAAGACGACTGGTTACAATACGACAGCAGTGAATTAATGAAAAACTTCACAGCTAAGCCAATACCTGCGCTGGTGGATCAAGGGGATGCGGATAATTTCCTTGAAGAGCAGCTTAAGCCTGAAACCTTACAAGCCGCTGCAAAGGCCAGTTCTTATCCGTTAACTGTGCGTATGCAGGCTGGATATGATCATAGTTACTATTTTATTAGTAGCTTTATTGCCGAGCATTTGCGTTTTCACGCAAAATATTTTTAAACCGACTTACACCCGTTTAAAACACAAAAAATCACCGTGGCCCGTGTCATGGTGATTTTTGCGTTTTTAAGGCGTATTTTTATGTTTTGCTTAGCGGCCAAGACCGGGGTCTGTTTTTAACACCGGGTTTTCTTTATATAAATGCTTGGTGCCTCTGAATTGTTCAAACAAGGTTTGGTGGGCACCTTGCGAAAAAGTATCGTCACGGTTGTCATACTGCGAGATCCAATCGATCAGCATACCGAGGTTGGCATCTTGCGATTCTTTTGACTCATATTTATGGGCTTCCCATGGGCGTTGCTTTGCATTTTCGATGCATTTTTCAACGGGCAAATTCATAAAGAACATTTCGTTACAGTACGAGAGCTGGGGTTCGATTAAATCGCTATAGCAACCCTCTATGACCCAGTTGTTATGCTTAGCCATAAACTGCTCAATGATTTCAAGAGACTCGGCCAGTGGTTTACGTGAAGGGGGTTGTGTGTTCTGCCATGCTAATGTGTCAAGATCAAGATGAGCAAGTTTGTGCTTGCTGCTTAAGTGTTTGGCTAGGGTAGATTTACCTGAGCCGGAATTACCAAAAATCACGATGCGCTTCATCATGGCTCCTGTGTTGTCGATTAAGCATCACATTTGAATGCTGGCGATGGTTTAGACAATTATATGAGGCTGCTTGCCAGTCTTTGTTTTAAAGATGCACTAAACGTTGGCGAAACTCAATGGACATTTGTGTCTTTTACCGAGGGTAGGGTATAGACCACAATCGGTGGCCGCCGATTGTGGTTGTATTTGCTGCTCGTAAGGCAGCTTGTTAAGCAGGTTGTACTGGTGTGCTTTGTTTGTCTGGGAAGCTATAGCGCAAGATGCGTTTCACAACGCTAAAATATTGTTTGAAAAACCCAGCGCTATTGTAAGGAATATTATATTTCCCACAGATGGCGCGCACTTCTTTGGCCATTTCTGGGTAGTGACGTGCGGGTACATCAGGAAATAAATGATGCTCCATTTGGCAGCTCAAATGGCCGGTCATGATGTGAAATAATCGCCCACCTTCAAGATTAGAAGAGCCTAAAATTTGACGATGATACCATTGGCCCTGGCTTTCATTTTCGCATTCGGATGCCTTAAATGTATGAATGTTCTCAGTGAAATGACCACAGAAAATTATCGTATTTGTCCAGATGTCGCGGATCATGTTGGCTAAAAAATTACCGGCTAATACTTGAAAAAATACCGGAAAACAGATCAGCGGAAAAAACACATAATCTTTGAATAACTGGCGAGCGGCTTTATTAAAGAATGCATATTTAAGTTGCTCACGGGTGATGGGTAAATTGCTGGTTTTTTTACGCTTACCCATAAAGATACGTTCGCCAGCCACTTCGTGATACGCAATGCCCCATTGGAAGTTTAAACACAGCGCAATGTAGGTGAAAAACTGCCAAAGGTTTTTGGGCTTCCATCGGGTGTCACTGCTTAAACGCAGCAAGCCATAACCAAAGTCACGGTCTTTGCCAATAATATTGGTGTAGGTGTGGTGCTCATGATTGTGATAGCGCTTCCATGAGGCGCTGTCGCCAGCGTTATCCCATTCAAATTTGCGACTGTTGATATTTGGGTCGTTCATCCAATCGTACTGTCCATGCAGTACATTATGACCGATTTCCATATTGTCTAATATTTTAGCCGTGGCCAGCGCGATAACACCGACTACCCAATAAGCGGGATGAATAAAGCCCAGTACCATGAGTATGCGCCCGCTAATATCGCTTAAACGCTGAATGCGAATCAGTGTGCGAATGTATTTAGCATCGGCTTTGCCGACTTTTTTCATGGTGCGCTCGCGTACTTTATTAAGCTCGTTAGCAAATTGATCCAGTGTTGATGGGTCAGCATCAGGCTGTCGTGTTTGTGTTGCGGTGTTTGCTTGCATATTCATGAGAGCCTCCTTTAAAGATCCAGTACTACGTCGTTAACCGGTACGCTGATGCACAGTTGAATTTCTTGTGCGCCAGTGTCGCTATAGGTTTTGGTTTTTGTGTTGTAAACAACGCCGCTTTTCTTTTGGCAGATACATTGATGGCATACACCAATTCGACAACCGCTAACTGGCTTGATGGCATTGGACTCGGCCAGCTCTAATAGAGTTTGATTATTATTGTTTTCAACTTGCTTGTGTGAGCGGTCAAATAATACGGCGGTGTTTTCAGACTCCAGTTCTAGGCTTAGCGGTTCTGGGCCAAAAAATTCATAGTGAACTTGGTCTGGCTTGGTATTCAGGGATTCTAAAATACGACGAGTTAGCATAATCATAGGACTTGGGCCGCAGATATAAAAATGCGTGTTGGCGCTTAGTTGATTTTGTAAGCCAATATGTGCGGATGACACATTGCCCACTGTTTCGCTGTCCATGAGTTTTAAATGAAAATTAGGATGTGATTTTTCAAAATTTTTAAACTCGTCTTTGAATAAAAAATGCTGTGCGCTGCGTGCATAGTAAAGCAAGGTGATACTTTGCTGAGGATTATGAGCTTGACTCAGGCTGAGCTGTTGCAACATAGAGCGAAACGGCGTGATGCCACTGCCACCTGCAATCATGCAAATGGATTGCTGTTGTGTTGGTAGGGTAAATTCGCCCATGGCTTGTGAGAGGTTCACGATACTGCCTCGATGTAAGGCATTGATCAGCCAAGGGGTGATGTTGCCTTTTTCTTGAATGCGAATACTCAGTTCTATTAAGCCTGTGCGCTGAAAATAGGTCGGGCTAGATGACACACTAAAAAAACGACTTACCCATGCGCCATCTTTCTCAACGGTGAGTTCGATGTATTGGCCAGCTTGAAACCCTTCCCACTGACGGCTTGGCTTGAGGATCAGTGAAAACATATCTTTGTTTTCATGGCGAATGCCGTGGACTCGAGTACGAACAAGGTCTGTACGCCAGCCTGGCACAACCCATTGAATAAGGGGTTCAAAGTACTCAGCCAAACTGTTGTGGTTGGTTAAGCTGCCAATAAACCATTGCCAAGCCTTGTTTCGTTTACCCATTGTGGAGGATTGCATAACGGTCTCCTATAATTTCAGTAAACAAGTGTATGCTGAAGTTGTCAGACGGTAAAGCTTAAATTGAATAAAATAACGTCTAATCTTTGCTTTTTAGGCGGTTTTGTTAGGATTTATAGAGAACAAGTGTTTACGTATTTTGTCTAATGCTTTTTATACCGTTATCTTTGTTTGGGTGGGCTCTAATTGGTTGATCTATGTGAGGTAGGTGGGTGAAGG